>NZ_AQOH01000312.1 GCF_000364705.1 Pseudomonas fuscovaginae SE-1
TCATGCAACTGGCCTTTCTGGCCGACCGGGGTCTTCGCCTGGTCGACCCAGAACGGCACGCCGCGAAACGACGCCGGCAACAGGCGATCCCGCCAGTTAGTCGCCATAGGCACCTCCAAGGGAAAGCGAGCGGTAGCCGACGGCAGGCGTCAGGCTCAGGCCCGGCTGGTTGGTCTGGGGTTGGTCGACACGCAGGCCCTGCGGCGCGTTTTCGAAACGCACGGTCAGGCCGCCTTCGAGTTGGGTGCGGTTGTTGGTGGCGGCTTGTCGCAGGAGCAGATTGGCATTCTGCGTCAGGCCCCCAGGCAGCAACGCGCTGCTTCGGGTGACATCAGAGTCCGTCGTCGAGAAATGACCCGCCGATTCATCAGCACCGCCAAAGAAGCGGCTGACTGCCCCTACCACACTGCTGATCAGGTCCCTGATCGGCTGGACGAAGGGCCTCAGCCTTTCCAGCAGGGAGGAGAAGAATTTGGGCAGCGCGTCAAACCTGGCCCTCAGGATCTCCAGGGGATCGCCACCGAACAACGTGTTCATGAAGTGGCGTACCGGCGCCGCCAGGGCTTCCAGTCCTCCTGTCAGATTACCCATCAGGGAAGTCAAACCGGTCCAGAACGTCTCGAAGACGGTCACCGGCGACCAGGCCGCGAAGATTGCCTTCAGACTGTCCCAGAACTGAAGCACACCATCGCGGACACCACTCCACAGCCCTTCGAAATATCCCCTGACTCCGTCCCAGATCCCACTCAGGTACAGCAGTGGTGACCAGGCATCGAAGGTCGTCTTGATGCTCGCCAGGAACTGAACGACGCCATCGACGACGCCGCTCCACAGTCCTGAAAAGTAGTTGCTGATACCGCCCCAGAGTCCTTTCAGGTACTCCAGTGGTGACAAACTGGCGAACCAGGTCTTGAGTTCACCCCACAGTTTGCCGACGCGCTGACTGATTTCCGCCGCTTTGTCGAGAAAGCCGCTTTTGACATCCGCCCAGGCCGCCGCCGACTTCGTCTTGAGTTCGTCGAGAAACTTGCCGGTGCTGGCGCTGGCGCTCTTCCAGCCACTGGATATGCCAGCACCCATCGCCCTGGAGCTGTCACGGGTCCACAGCACGGCCTTGCTCATGAGCCCCGAGAACCCGCTCATCAGGCCCATCAATGGCTTCCACGCCAACATGATAATTACCACAGCCCCGGCAACAGCCGCAGCAACCAACCCAATGGGCGATGCCAACACCCCCATCACCGTCGCCAAACCGATGGCCGCCCCGGTAATTACCGTAAACGCCAACGCCCCGGCAGCCAGTGCCTGCACCAACGCCGGGTTGTTGGCCACGAATTGCCCAAAGCTGGTTGCCAGGGGAATCAGCGCGGTAACAATGCCATCGAATGCCGGCAACAGCGCCTGGCCGATTTTCAGCGTAATCTTGTCGAATGCCTTTTCGAGCTTCGCCAGGTGCTGCGAAGTCGTTTCCAAATCCGCCTTTGGCACCTTCGGCGTCACCGGAGCCTTGTGTGTGACGGCCTTGTGAGCAACGAGCGGCCTGGGTGGCACTGCTACCTTCGGAACAGTGGGCAGCTTCGGCGCCTTACGCACCACTGCCGCCTGGGCCAGCCGATCCTGCTCCTTGATCGCAGCCTTGAGCCCATTGGTGAAGGGCGTCAGCAAACCGCCGCCCTTCAGGTTCAACTTGTCCAGCCCGCTCTCTTCAAGATCCTTCTTGAGCTTGCTGGCGTGGAGACGAATACCCGTCTCCTTTGCCTCGGTATTCTTCTTTTCCCCCATCGCAGCCATCTTCGCTGCGATGAGACTTTCGGCTTGCTTAGCATTTAAAAACGACTGTTTTTTTCTGGCCATCACTCCACCTGCTGCATCGCATTGATCCGTTGCGCGTGCTCCAGGGACTCCCGGAGCACATCCAGTGGCCTTGCCATCATCTGTTCGGGGTCGACCTTCCAGAACCAGGCCAGGTCATAGGCGACCGCAATCAGTTCGCCGATGGCTGCGATGCCGCACTCATGAAAAAACCGGCCACCGCCCAGCTCAAGGTATTGAGGTCGGACAGGTCCAGCTGGTTGACCGACGACGGCGGGATGCCGGCGCAGACCGCGATGTACTTGGCCGCGACATCCATGTCGAGGCTGACTTCTTCGCTCTTGTCGATCTTGTACGGCAGCGCCTTGATCGCCCGCACTTCCTGCACTGTCGGGCGGCGCAGGGTGAGTTCGTCGAGGGTCGCGCCGTGGGCTTCGATGGGCACCTGCAGCTTCATCGGCTCGCTCATTGCCAGGTCCCCTTGATGCCTTCGAATTTCAGTTCGATGGCCGCGTCGTCACCCTTGATGACCGGCTCCTCGACCAGGTAGGCACCGGCCAGGACGTAGACCTTGCCGTTGCTGAACTCGCAGGTGACGGTCATGTCGGAACCGGCGATCAGTTGCTTGAGCGGGAAGTCCGCGGTGTGCAGCGCGGTGACCTTGAAGGAGGGCGCGATGTCGGTTTCCTTGTAGAAACCCGGTACCACCGTTTCCCGTTTGACGGCCATCAGCGGTGCCTCGCAGCCGCCGTTGATGGTCAGTTGAGCGCCGTCCACTTTGACGTAGCAGGTGCCCGCAATCAGTTGACCCATGATGTATCTCCAAAAAATAAGCCCGCTCGATGGCGGGCTGGAATTGACGAGTGAGAATCGAGGCAGACTTATGGAATGCTCTCGACACTCACGTTATCGATGAAGGCGTAGTTGCTGTAGGGATTCTGTTCGTTGGAAAAAGCCAACGTGGTTTGCGGCGTAGTCGCCGTGAAGTCATAGGTAATGACGTCCCATACCACGGTCGACGAAGTGGCGACCGGCGTGTTGAAGGTGACGTTCTGACCAGCCACCTTGACCTGAATCACGCCACTACCCGAGCGACCGCCGTACACGACATTACCGGCACTGAACTTCAGCCGGTACCTGGCTCCCACGACCGTCGCAAAGTTCTGCTGGATGCCACCACCGTTCTGATAGATATAGTTGGCCAGGTCCACGATCACCGCACCATCGGCAGCGACGCCGTACGGAATGGAAGCCGCCATGTTGAAATACTCGGCACCGGACAGAAAGGTTGTCCAACCCGTGATGAAGTTGGCTTTTTCAGGCGTGTCCAGCACGCAACTGACCGCGCAGCCCGGCGATTCGAAACTGCCATTAACCAGCAGATTGGCGGCGGAAGCGGAGCCTGCCGCTCCCAGGACAACTGTCGAAAGCAGGCATTGACGCAGGTACTTCTTCAATACAGTCATTTTTTGACCTATCAAATTGGAATTGCCGATAAGGATGCAAACGACCTGTTCTCTCACCTTGAAACAGGCCACTCGCAGGACTCCGTTTTTACAGTCGACTCAGAATCCGATTCAGGCGGCCGCGTCGTACTGCAGACGGAACTGGTTGAGCAGCGCGAACACGCGCAGCCCGTTGACGTAGTCAGGCGGGAACAGCACGTTGACCCGACTCGGGTCCTGGCTGTCGCGTTCGACGATCAGGTGTTCGGCGAACAGTTCGGCGTTTTCCACGTGGCCTTCCAGTTCGAGCTTGGCGTACTGGGCGATCAGCTCACCGCGGATGGTGCTCGGGGTGACGATCGGCTGGCCGGCGCCGAAGCGGGTGCCGTCGGCGGCCAGCTTGTGGCGGCCGTACTTGCTGGTGATCACGCTTTGCAGGCGGCGCACGATGTAGGCCGACTGGTGCATGGTCTCGCTGTCCAGGTAGGAGTTGTCCGCCTGACCGTAGGCGTTCTTCTGGTAGGTGGTGATCGCCCGCTGGATGCGCACGTAGCCGCCTTCGTAATAGGCGGTGGCGATACCGTAGCTGAGCAGCGACTGGCGCTCGGTCAGGGTGAAACGCTCGCTGGCCGCGGCCGGCTCGATACCCGGCAGGCTGCCGCTCTGGGTCGGACGGCTGGCGTCGGCCGAGATGAACACCGAGGTACGCGCCGCCAGTGCGGCGGCCTGGACCCAGACGGGTTGTGGCACGCCCTGCTCCATCGCCAGCACGGTGACGTGCTGGTCGTTGCGGGCCTGGCCAGCAGCCACCAGGGTGCCGACGGTGCCACGCTTGGCGGTGTAGACATGACCAAACAGTTGCTTGGACCAGGACCAGCGACCGACGCTGTCATCCATCGCCGCCTGCCAGGCGTTCAGCGAGGCCACGTCGGACCAGGGCTGGCAGATGAACTCGAACGGCTCGTCGCCCAGCGCCGCGAGGGCCGCGACCTGGTCCGGGATACCGGCGCCACCGGCCATCTTCGCGCTGACGATGGTCAGGCCGGCCGGGGTTTCCTCGCCATTGCTCTTGCCCAGGCGGTTGAACTGCAGGCTGATGTCGTTGCCGCTGTCACCGGTCCATTTGCAGCTCAGGGTGACGGTGCCATCGGTGGCCACGGCACTGACTGGCAGGTCGGCGGCAGCGTTCACTTGCAGCGCCAGGGTGGTGGCGATCTGGGCGGCGGTCTGGCCGCTGACCACGGCGGTCTGCACACGGACACCACCGACATACAGGTTGAGCACGCCGCTTTCGGTGGCGGTGCCGGTCAGTTTCAGGTCGGCCTTGGCGATGGCGCCGGTGGTGTTGCGCAATGGCAGGCACCAGATCTCGCCGACCGGGTCGGCCTTGCGCCAGGTGTCGTACATGGCGGCGAGCATCGAGCCCTGACCGCCGATGCTCTTGGCCAGGGCGACGCTGGAGACCAGCACCAGGCTGCCGATTTCCGGGCTGGTGGCGTTGTCGTTGACCTGGGCGACGATCAGTCGACGCAGGGTCGACGACGCGCTATTGGCCGCCGAGTTGTCCATCTCGGCGTAGAACAGCGGAACACGCAGGTCCGATGGGATGTTGCTGAATCCGATAGCCATTATTGGGCTTCCTGTGGTTGTGCCGCTTGCACGGCGGAAAGGGTGATATCGCCATCGGCCTGACGGCGGCGCCACCAGGCGCTGTCAGCCACTTCGCGGCCGGTGGCCGGGAGCAGGTCGCCAGCCTCCGGGTCCGGTACGGCACGGCCGGCGGCCGGTACTACAGTGATGCGTTGGGTCATGGTTTTACGTTTCCTGAAAAGGCCAGCTCCAGGCGCCCGTCGGGGCCTGGGCGGTGCAGATTGGGGTCGGCGGGGTCGATGGCATCGACCCGCACCGTCACCCCGGTAAAGGACGGCAAGCCGTCCAGTTCACGCTCATGCCAGGTTTCCGCCGGGTCGGTGGCGTGGTTGCGCCCCAGTTGGAACTCGGCGAAGAAACGCAGGCGATAAAGCAAGCGAGTGGCGTTGATCGACACCAGCCGGCCGCCGCCGTATTGGAGCGGCGTGTAGAAGGTGTCGGGCTTGAACCCCACCAATGCCCGCCAGAGTTCGGCGCGCAGGCTGTGGAGTTGATCGAAAGGGGCCTGGCCGTTGCTGGCGTCGAGCACCAGAGTCAGTTCCAGGCGGTCGCGGACGGTCTGCCGGGAGACGTTCTGCGCGGTGTTCTCGGCGGCCAGATCGCAACGAAGGGTGATGAAGGCTGACGGGGTGGGCAGCGAGGTATTGCCTTGCAGCAGGTCCAGGTCGAGGCCGGTGGAAATGTGCTGGGCAAGGCTGGGGCATTCAGCACGCAGTTGCGTGATGATGGGGGTGATGTTCATGGGAAGATTCCAATTCGAATGGAAGGTACAACACAGGCCGGGCGAGTTACCTGTGGCCCCGGACGAAGGCACTGGAGCCCGCTAACGGTCCAGGCAACTGGCGGAAATGCTGCAGCGGTAGCTATTGGTGCGGTTGCCACTGGCGATCACCTTGTCGATGGACCAGCGGCCCTGCATGAAGTCCGGCCAACTGCTGTCCAGCGACACCAGCCCCTCGGCCGCCAGCGCCGGATTACCGGGGCAGTCGATACGCAACTTCAGCGCCTCACGCTCCATGCGCCGCACCTCGCCTTCGCCGGCCGCCCGTGCTTCATCCTCGGAGGGATAGCGCTGGCGAAGTTTCTTGAAGGGCTTGATGCCGGTCTCGACCACACGTTCACGTCCGGCCGCCGCATCCCACCAGGTCGTCTGGCAGCCCTGGTACTTGCCACGGCTGCTGTCGTCCAGGGTGGCGGCAATGAAGGCCGGATCGCCCGGACGGTTGTCGCGGGTCACCGAGAGAACGACGTCCTGCAACTGTTTACCGGACAGCGACTTGACCTGGCCACGCCGAGCCAGCACATACAATTCGTTCACCGGCTTGGTGACCGCGTCGAAACGGCGGGCGATCCGGGTGAGAAAGCCCATGTCGGTTTCATTGGACTGGTCCACATGAGTGATGCGGATCCCCTCCAGCTCCGGTGCCACCCGCGGCGAGAAACCGTGGCGGGAGGTCAGTTGCCGAAACAGCGCACCCAGGGTCGTCGGCCCGTGGCTGGCACTGCGGCGAGCCCTGAAGCCGGTTTCATCGGCGACCTTGAACGGTGCCGCGGTCGCCAGGAGGATCAGGCGCAACGGAAACAGCATGGGCGTACGCCGGGTGACAATGAATTCGCCCTTGTCGACCAGGCCGGACTCGCGGTAGCCGATGCGCAGCCCCACCTTGCCGCCCAGGCTGGGCAGCCCTGTCAGGCCTTCGATATCCACGGTCAGCTTGAGTTGGTCAGACTCGATGCCCGCGGCATCGGTGTATTCCCAATCGATCAGCCGTTCGTTGAGCAACGCGGCATTGACGCCATACAGTTGCACCTCGGGGGTGAATCCCAGGCTCATGGCAGGCTCCTCAATCCCAGGTCGATACCGGCGCGACACTCGGGGTTCGCGCCTCGACTTCCGGCAGGGTCACCCAGACACCGGCCGGCAGTACCGGACCGTATTCGGCAAGGCATGGATTGAGGCGCCAGAGCGCTTCCTCCATGACATCATCGCAACGTCCCTGCTCGCGATACAGCAGCAGATTCACCGAGTCACCGGCCAGGCTTCGTGCCCTACGCATTGACGAACTCCTTCAGTTGCACCGTCCAGTCGACGACCATGGCCGTGCCATCGTCGATGATCTGACCCTGGGTTTCCGACACACTGTCGATTCGCCAGAGCCCCCAATTGCGGCCGATACCATCGACCAGCGGCAAGGGCACGGCACGGGCCTGCAAGGCCCGCAGTTGATCGAGCCGCTCCATGCCGACGGCACCCATGGCCTTGCCAGTAATGGTCAGGCTCTCCAGGCCGGGCCCGGTCTGGCTGGACTTCGGTTTGCTCTGCAGGATGTCCAGCTCGACCCAGCCGCCAGCGGTACTGCGTACCAGTGTGCTGTAGGCGAAATCCCTGGAAAGGCCAAAGATGAAATCGCCCAACGCCATCTGCTGTCGCATCAGTCACCTCCATCGGTCAGGGCCGTACCGCGCCGTGCGGCAAGGGGGTCGGCCAACATCATCGGCACGAATTGCGCCTGCATTTGTTGCATCACGGTATCGGCCAACTGTCGGGCAGTGGCCTGGTCCAGGCCGTTGATCTGGATCACCGGGGCAAAAGTGACCTGGCGGTTGTCCGCAGGCTTGGTGGTCAGCTCACTGCTGACCGCCACCGGCACCGGCAAGCGGTCGCCAGGAGCACTGATCCTGTCACCCAGCTTGTCGCCCAGCCATGAGCCGAGATCGCTGCCGGCTATGCCTCCGAGCACGCCGCCCAAGGCACCGCCAATGGCCGTGCCGATACCTGGAAAAATCAGCGTGCCGAGAGCAGCGCCCGCCGACGCACCGGCAGAGGCGCCGGCCCAACCGCCACCGGCCGCGCCAACGCCGCTGAGCATCGATCTGGTATCGCCATCGCGTACCGCGTCGAATACCTGCATGCCGGCATCCATCACTCGCAGGGGGCCCGGCAGGCGACCACGCAAGGAGCGGGTTGCGGCCCTGCGGCGCCCACCGGGTGTCGGTGAGAGTGTGTTGATCGGGCGCGTCCCGGCAAACCCCAGCGTCAGTGAGGTGCCCCTGGCCGGACCGGTCGGCGGCTTACGCCGTGAATCCGGAGGCGGAGCCACTTTTCGGTTGGGCTGCGTCTTTTTCTGAACCTTGATATCGAGTTTGCCCTGGGACTGGTTTCGAGGTTTCTTCGGGGATCTGATCGTGGCATTACGGACCTTGGGGCCGCCTTTGCTCCGGCGGTTGCGTCGGTTCGGACGGCGAGAACGCTGCCCGGACGAACCGCCCTTGCCCTTCCTTTCGGGCCGCAACTGTCTGCCGATACGCCGATTGATCGCCGCCGCCGCTGTCTCCAGACCATTGGCGAGCATCGCCCCGGCCAGGGCCTTTAGCCCCACAGCCGTCAAGGCAACGACGGCGGCAGTCGCCGCCACCGCCAGCTTGGGCATGCTTTCGGCCAATCCACTCAAGCCGTTGACCAGCTCTCCCAGCGGTACCAACACCCCTTCAACCACAGGCGCAAAGGCATTGCCCAGCGTCGTGGAGAAGCGACCCAGGCTCGCCGAGAACTGGCTCCAGTGGCCCGACAAGGAATCCCCACCCTGCTCAGCCGCCTGGTTCAGGGCACTCTTGTCCCCCAGTACGGAACTCGCATAACGCCCCTTGTCGGCAACCTGGGCAAACGCCGTCTGCAACGGTGCCGGATCCTTAAGCAGCGGAAGCAGTTGCTCGTCATTGCCGAACAGGCTTTTGGCCAAACCGCCCTGCCTGTCGGCAGCAACGTTGCCCAGGGCCACGAGCAGGGAGGCCGTCGCAGCCACCGCATCGTGCTTCATCGCCTCGGACAACCCGTTGCGATCCAACCCGAGCTCGGCAAACGCGGCCTGCTGCTCCAGGGAGGCCTGAGGGCCCAGGGCAGCGCCGAGTGTCTTCAAGCTCCCGGTCGCCTGCTCCTTGTTCAGGCCGGCCTGCAAAAGCACGGCCGAAAACGCCGCCGTCTGTTCTGCTGAGAAACCGGCCTCGGCAGTGACGCTACCCGCTTGGCGAACGACCGCGCCGATATCCGTCGGCATGACCCCGAACTTCTGCGCCAGCAGGCTCGACGCATCCGCCAGATCCCGCACCTGAGCCTGATTGAGTTTCAAATCGGTGCGCCAACCGGCCATCAGTTCGCCGGACTGTTCGGCATCGATACGAAACGCCGAGGCCATAAGCGCGGCATCTCGAGTAAAACTCAGCACGGCTTCGCGCCGCTCGCCGGGATCGTCCAGCGCCTTGCCGATACCCGCCGTAACCGCGCCCCGTTCCACCTTCGCCAGGTCCACGGCGCTGATGCCCCTGGCGGCCAAAGGACGCTCGCTGGCCATCTTCAGATTGGCTTGCGACAGGGCTTCACGCTCGGTGCGCTCAAGCTTCATCACCACGGCCAGGTCGGCCATTGCCGTGTCCAGCGAGATCGCCGACTGCAGCACGTGTGGTGGCTTGCGCTCATCACCCGATGCGGTTTTGCCCGCAGCGGCCGTCGGCGCCGGTAGCGCACGGGAGGCGATCAGCGAGGTATTCAGCGACTCGATCGCCGTGCGCAACTGCCGTTGTTCGGCGGTCAACAGCGCCATCTGGGTACCGAGTGACGGATCGAGCCTGGCCCAGGGGTTGGGCAACCAGGCAATGCTATCTTGTGCCATCCGGCGCTACTCCTCTTTCAACCCCAGGCGTGCCACCGCTATGTCGTAGCGGCGCAACGCCTTCGCGGCGTCCCATTCGAGGATCTCCGCCTCGCTCGCCAGGTAGACGAGCGGCACGATATCGAGGATTACCTCGATGTCGCGCTCTGAAAGAAGGCCGCCGGTTTGTTTAAAAAATCGTCGATACGCACCTGCAACTGGGTCCAGTCAGGCACGGTGAGATGGGCCAGGTCCGGAATCATCAAGCCGGTGCAATGGGCGGTGATGAACTCGGCCCGTTCCTTGGCCGTCTTCAGCGTCTTCATGACCTTGGTCGCCCTCAGTGCGGGCATCTCCAGGGTCAGCGAACTGACGCTACGTCCGCCCAGGTCCAGAGGTTGCAGCAACGGTATCTGGTCCGGGCCGTTGTCCAGGTCAGCGTCCCGCAGCTCAGCGGCCTGCTCCAGGAAGTAACGCGTCGGACGCGTAGACATGTCGTGCACGTACTGGGCGATGCTCACGTAATCCGGACGCTTGAGCTGGTCGAGCACCTTGTCCGAAAGGCCGGTCGCGAGCTTGGCCAGTTCGAAGAACTGATCGTCTTCATCTTCGCCGGCACGCGCCAGGGCTTCCTTCTGCGCCGCATAGAACAAAGGCTTGAGCTGGATCTGCTCGATCTGCGAACCGTCATCGGCGGTAATCGGTGACAGCAGGCGATGCTTGGGGGGCATCCAGGACATGTAGTGAACTCCTCGAAGACGGATGGGGCCGCCTGCGACGCCATGGAGCGGGTCGCGGCAGCCGATGGAAAGCCGCGAAGAGCGGCTCAGGGCATCAGCACGGCACGGCGTGCACTGCCCAGGATGTCCACGCCGTTGAGCACGAACTTCTGCGTGCGCACATCGACATCGATCACCGGGACGCCGTTTTCCAGGCGGTTGTAGGTACGGCAGGAAAACTCGAGGGTGGTCTTGGGCTTGTCGCCCATTTTCAGGGTGCCTTCCTCGAGGGATTTCAGCTTGCCGCCAACGGTGTGGTAGACGAAGTAGGTGTTGCCATCCTGGTCCTGGCCCGCCTCGCGGACATTGAGCAGGATGTCCTCGCCCACGGTCACGCCCAGTGCCAGCATCAGCTCGGGGCCAGCGCCCTGCAGCTCCAGCTTGGCGGTCAGCGGCTTGCCGCTCTTGGCCATCTCCTCGCCGATGAAGCGCCCGCCTTGCATGGTCTCCATCTCGAACTCGATCTTCGGCGGGCTGAACGTTTCCACGGTGGCCGACAGCGGCAGGCCTTGGAGGGTGGCCGCAATGGCCTGTCTTACGCGGTTGGTAAACATTAGAGGACGTCCTCCAGGAACTGTTCGATGATTTCATCGCGGGCGTTGAGCTGGTAAACCATGTGCTCGTTCGGGGCGTAGCGGCCGTAGTCGATAACCACGAACCAGGTGCCGTTCTTGTACTTCTCGACGCTGTTCAGCTCGGGATGCAGGTAGACGCTGCCGCCCGGGATGGTTTCGTCGGCCACCAGGGTCTGCAGCCAGTCGTTGATGCGCTTGACCTCCTGTTCCATGAAGGACTTGGTGAGGTTGCGCGCCATGGCTTTCTGGCCGGCCTTGACCAGCTTGCGGCTGATGGCATCCTCCAGGCCGACGTAGCTGATGAACTTGCCGGTGACCGAGCGGTTGCCCAGCAGGGAGAAGCCGCCGAGCACGGTGCGGGCGTAGTAGCTGACACCGTAGCGGTTGAGCAGGTCGCCCTCGGTGGAGGTGTCGAGAATGTTGTATTCGACGACGCGGGACACGTCCTCGGCGAAGGTCACCTGGTTGCCCGGGCTTTCCCACTGCTTGACCTTGGCCAAGGCGGCGATGGCCAGGCTCGACGGTGCCAGGAACACGTTCTTCTTCGCCGCCTTGGAGTAGACGGCCGGCAGGTTGTGCACCAGCAGGCAACGGTCGAAGCCCAGCTCGGCACCGCCCAGTTCCTTGCTGTAGGCCACCTGGTCGGCGACCGGGGCATCCTTGCCATCGAGCACCACGCGGGCCTTGATGCGCTTGCCGAAGGCGGCGAACTCGCCGGCAACGGCCTTGGAGCCGGTGAAGCCCGGCGCACCGATGATGGTCAGGTCCTCGGGGACGCTGCCCAGGGCAGCCAGGCCCAGCTTGCGGCCGGTGGCCGGATCTTCGCCGCCGATCACGTTGTTCAGGGTATCGGCTGGGGTCGCGCCCTCTTCGACGATGACCACGTAGACCGGTACCTTGACCACTTTCAGGATCTGGTACACCGCCTGGAACAGGGTGCCGGCTTCGGCGCCGGTGGGGTCCAGCTGTGCCTGGGTGGTGAAGCTGTTCAGCCGCAGCGGGGTGTTGCGCGGCAGCAGGGCGCTGGCGTTCGGCGCGGTGCCGACCAGGCCGATGACGTTGTCGCCCAGGCCACCCATGGCCTCCGGCGATTCGGTGGCATTGACGGTGATGCCGTTGTGCTCGAAGTTCAAAACCTCAGCCATGGTTATTCTACCTTCCGGGTGGCGGCCTTCTTGGCCGGTTGGGTGTTCTGGGCCAGGACGCTGGACAGCTCCAGGCGCCCGGCGCTACGCAGCGCACTGGCCTCGACATCGAGCAGCTCAAGCTCCTGGCCGACGCTCGACCAGTGCCCGCCCCCGGTGGGGAACGGCACGATGACGGTGTATTTCTGGCGGTTGGACATTTGCGAATTTCTCCAGACGCAAAACACGAAAGCCCCGGGGTCGGGGCTGTGTGCAGGCGAAAAAAAACCGCTTTCGCGGCGGTGTATTACTTCAGGAATACGGGCTTTTCAGGCCAGACGATATCGTCTGGGTTATCTCCCTGGTCTGGAATATCACGCAAATGCTGGCGATAGGCAGTCAATGCAACTCGCTCGCTGTCAGCCAACGGATAATCGGCCATCAAGGCATAGTCGCTTGATGCAAGATCAACATCACGCGCTTCCCGGATCAACTCCCATTTGATAATGGGGTGAAGAGAAGGTGTTTGAAAAATGGGCTTCATGAAAACTCCTTAACCTTACGAACTCATCGCCAACATTGTTCCCCAATCTCCAGGGTGCGTCACAACACCTGTGCAGGCACCTGCCAGCATGACTTCAAGAACGCCAGTGGGAGAGGTACGCATAGGATGCAGGTGGTAGTAAACACCAAAGATCTTTGTAGGAACGATGATCGAGGAGCACCAACGCCACTTACCGATCTCTGTCCCGACCGCCCAAGCGCCCGACACACCGCCTTCCAACACTCGCACAAAGGCACCAATCGTCAGGTAGGAGTTCTGTGGCACGGCTGCAGCACCAGCGGAAACGGCACTGTCTGAAGCATAGGGGAAAGCAAGATAGGGGCTGGCGGAAGCAATGCTCCATTTCATCTGCCAGACATGAGCGGGTGTCCGCCAATAATCGGATGCACGGATATCAAAGTCGGGGAACTGTTCACGCACATCTGCCTGGACCTTGAGCAGAAATTCAACATCCGGTGCAGGCCTCCCTGTCGCCTGGGATGTGGTTGTAATACTGCGCAATTTGGTTACAGTGATATCCTGGTGAACACCCCAACCATCAATCATCGTTCCCGCTGCATTCGGCGCCAGGATAAAATTCTTGGTTGCCAACAACCGCGGCAACCGATTCTTGAGATCATCAAGCTGATGTTCATAGGACTGACGTGCAGCTGTCAGAGCATTATCGATATCACCTATCTTACTATTAACCGTATTGGTCAGATTATTCGCTGCGCTCACCAACGAGGCAATTTGCTGTTCAGTACTCAAAATATATTTTCCTTATGTTAATCGAATAACTTTCAGGATGACACCGCTCGCTTTTCAATTTCCATAACTCGAAACAAGAGCCCAAGCTGTCGCGCCATACTATCGACACTTGCAGCAGAAAGAGTCGCCAACTCTTCCACCATCAAGATGTTGAGGTTTTCAGACCCGACAACTACCGTCACACTGTTTCGTGGAAGAGCGGATATATCCAGCGTGAATTTTTGCAGCACACGGGCCGCCGCCGCCTTGTAGGTCAGCAAGGTGCCCGCCTCCGAATACACCGCCAGCAAGGTGCCGCTGGCGAGGTAGAAGCCGAACTCGCCGATTTCATATTCGTCAGGGCCATCGAACAGCGCGGCCATACGAAGTTGTTGGGCACCCAGGTCCTCGTAGTCG
The DNA here is from genome assembly GCF_000364705.1 of Pseudomonas fuscovaginae SE-1. Taxonomy (GTDB): domain Bacteria; phylum Pseudomonadota; class Gammaproteobacteria; order Pseudomonadales; family Pseudomonadaceae; genus Aquipseudomonas; species Aquipseudomonas fuscovaginae_A. Next base: position 13,743 of record NZ_AQOH01000312.1, read on the forward strand.
ATGATCGCCACCCGCTGACGCTCGTCGCGCAGGGCGGTCTCGCTACCGTTCGGGTCATAGCGCGCGGTCCCGGCGCCAATGTGGGTGATGCTGCCTTTCAAGCCCTGGTTTCTTGCCTGCAGCACTTCAGCCAGGCCGGCGGAAGTGAAGCGAACCAGGCGCGTAATGTCTTGTGTCATGGCTGCGCCTTGAAGTTGTCGTATGTAGGAAGGGGCACCGGCCCCGTCGATCGCGTCTGCCCATCAACTCAAGGCAGTACCGCACTGAGGAAAAGCTCGCCGTCGCCGAATGGCTGATGAGTGCCACTGCCGATACCCAGCGCCGCTCGCAGCCTCAGGTCAGGCAACACGCCTTCGAGGCTGTCGTCGTGGACACTGAGCGGGCTGTCGACAGCAGCAGCGACCTGCACGCCCCCACGGGTTTCATGCACGATGGTGATGGTGCCCAGGTCACGCTCGCTTTTTGCCGCGTTGATACGGCGAATCAAGCGGTTGTGATCACCGCTCGACCAGGTGCGCCCAATGATTGCCTGCACGTCGAAGGTGTACGGAGTACCTCGGGGATGCTGCTCGTACCATGCGTAGATGTTCGGCGTGAAGCCCAGCGATTCCACCGCATGACTCAACGCCTTGCGTACACCAGCCTGGCGCTGGATCTGCCAGGAGAGAGAAACCGTCAGGCGTTTTTCGGTCTCGCTGGCTTGCGCATCCCACTCACTGACACCTCGGTCCGCACCCAGATAGGGCAGGAACCCGACGGGTGTCTGCAACGGATTCATCAGTTCGGGAAAAGGCGGGACGATGCGCTCGAGCAGTTCGCCGAAGGCCAGGTCGAGGGCCTTTTCCAAGGGCGAGCTGTTGGCGGGCAACAGGCTGGCGGAGGCTTTTTCTTCCGTCATAGCGTCAACACCTCAACCTCGACACCCGTGCAATAGGGCGCCTGGAACGCCGTGGTGACGATGGGCTCACGCGGTTCGAGAATCTCGACCTGCACCGCGCCGGCACTGTGCAGGGTATAGTCGATCCAGCTCGGCTCGACGCGCCCCTCCAGCCGGTGGCAGGCCTCGGCATAAGCCTTCAATTGACGGACCGCCGCCAGTTGGGTGAGCCCCGAATCGGGTCCACCATTGATCCTGGCCACCACGCGGATCCTGTAGTCCTTGATCTCGGCGCCCTGGACGCTCACCAGATCCGTCTCCGGCCTGACATCGGGCCGGGAGAAATGACTGCGCACCCGTTCGAGCAATTCGGCCGACGGCGTACCATCGCCGCTACGTCCCAACACGGTGACCATCACCTCGCCAGGCGCGGTACGCCGACCGTTGCCGTCCTTGACCTGCGCGGCATAGCCATCCGGGTCGAAGGTGTAGGTGACCGCCACCACGCCTGGTGAAGTGCCTTGCACCTTGACCGTGGGCCGCTCGCCCAGCGTGAACACCTCACGACGATACTGCATGCGCGACCCCGCCGCCGGAGCATGGGGCGCCAGGTAGTAACGCAGGCGGGCATCGTCATCACTTTCATGGAGGGGGGGTACCGGCGGGAATGCCGTCGGGTCACCCGGGTCCAGCAACTGCCGCTCCAGCCCCATGTCCGCCAGACGCGCATCGAGGTTGCTGCCGGTGGCCCACCAGGCCAGCATCTGCCTGATGCGGGCGTTGTACTTGCGCTCATGGCTCTGCAGGCGCACGCAGAAGGCCTCGAGGGCCATGGTCAGCAACTCGCTTTCATTCTCAAGGCTGACTTTCAGCTTGGCCGCACTGTCGGGGGAGCGGGCACTGACGTACTCGATGACAAAGGTCTTGAACTCGGCAAGCAAGTCCTCGAACACGTCGACATTGACGATCTCCGGCTCCGCCAGTTGGTTCTGCCCAGGGATCAGCATGCTCATGTGACTACCTCGAATGTCTGTTGACGGTTCTTCCAGGTCCCGGCGAAACGCAGCAGCAAGCCGGCGCCCTGACGGCTGGCGACGATGACCTGCGGGACGAAGTCGCCAATACCGTTGGCCTGGTTGTAGAACGCCTGCGCCGCGTGGCTCTGGGCCAGCAGCAGCAGGTCGTCGCCGAGGTTCCGCCCCAGCAACTCGGGAATCTGCGAACCGTAGGAAGGCCGCTTCTGGCGGGTCCCCAGGGGCGTGGTCAGCGCACGGGTGGCGCGTTGCACGAATTGAAGCCAGTCGTCGACCGTGGCTCCGCTGTTTCTGTCGACTCCGATCAAGGTGGGCTCCTCATGCGGTGCTGATGACCCGACCCTGGTGATCCACCAACGGGCCGAGCAGATGAGCGCCGGCGGCATCAAGGGTCAACCCCACCGCCCCCAGCTTCAGTTCGATGGACTGCGGGGTCAGCGCCAGACGTGCAGGCCCCAGGGTCAACTCGACGACTTCACGGCTACCGCGGAAGGCGGTTCCGCCGTTTTTCCAGTCGAGGACATGGGCGCTGTCGTCGTAGCGGCTCTCGGTACCGTCCTTGTGCAGTCGGCGCGTCAGGTTGGCCGTGGCCGCAACAGGCGGAAAGCGATCACTGTTGATGCCGAACAACGCCACCGACTGGCTGCCGCCCTCGCCTGCGCCATAGTTCAGCAGCAGGCATTGCTCACCCACCGAAGGGATACGCGACTCGCTCTGTTCGCCAGCGCTGGGATTGAAGAAACGGATCGCCGGGGTCAGCAGGTCGCCGTGGCTGACCTTGCAGGTGTTGCTCGGCGCATCCACCGAGACGCATACGCCGATACGGCAGAAACTCTCGGCCCGCCGATGCAGGTCGTCGATTTCCGCTTCCATTTCGGCCAGGCGCTCGATGATCGGGCTCAGTTGCATGCGTAGCAGTGCATCGAACATCGGGGGCTCCTTCGCCGCTTGCTAGGGAAGCGGCGTGTATTGATCGGGGTCGTCGAGATTGGTCACCTCCCAGCTCCGGGCAAACCTCGGAATACCGGTCGGGTCATCCAGCAGGGGCTGGCCCAGGTAGAGGGTCTGGTTGAAGGTGATCGTCCAGCCGCCATAGACCTGGTCGGCAACGACAAGCGTCGAAGGCGCGCCCTGGATAGCGGTCGGCAACTCACACTGCCCTACCGCTCCCCAGCGGTTATCGATGACAAGGTCGATCAACTGACTGGCCAGGTTGCAGGCCGACAAGGTCGCATCCATCTCCTGGGTGGATACCACCGTCTGTAGCGACAGGCTGAAATCATGGGCGCGACGGCCATCGCCGGCACGAACGCCAGCACTGTCGCCATCGATGCCGATCAGCACCCAGGCAGGCACCACCACACCGTCGAAGTCGCGACGGGTGCCGACTCTTAGCTGCGGGTAGGCGGCCTTGATCACGTTCTTGATGCAGGAGAACAGCATTGCCGGGCTATCGATAAGGTTCATGTGCGGTTCCTGTTGCGATATCACGGCTGATCCGATTGAGAGCTGCGTACAACCGGCTCATCGACACCGATACGCCTGGCCGCCCAGCGCTCGTAAAGGCCGATGGCAACATCCGCGCCAGCCATGGCGGTCAGGCAGCCAAAGGCGCCGGCGGTCCAGATCGACACGCCGGCGGCGTACAGCAGCATGATGGTCGAGACGCCGCAGACCATGCAGGCGCCGGAACGCAGTGCCAGGCGCCGCAACAGCGGCCAGCCGCGGGCGCCCTCCTTGTCGGCGCGCCACATTTCGCCGGATACCCCGCCGATCACGGCCAGCACGATGACCAGCCAGATAGGCATGTCCGCCAACGCTTGTTGCTCGCTTGTCATGTCACGCCTCCTGTTAATGAAAATGGCCACTCACTGGCCGTTGATGGTTTGGCTTGTCGTTCAAGATGAAAGGTTCTCGTGGAAGCCCATGTTCCCTGGGCATTCCAAAAGGCCCGGATCTGCCAGGCCCTTTGGTAATGCCGGCGCCCGCTCCGGCCCCGCACGCCTTTCGGGCGAGCGAGGGAGACGCGATTCGGACGCCCGATCCTTCGGCGCTACTGGCGCGGTACGGATCGATTCAAATTGTTCTTCCGACCGCGGCCCCTGCCCGCCGGATAACTGCTTACGGTGCTTTACGCTGCACACCCGGGTCAGTTGCCAACCCTCTGAACCGTCAAGGCCGGTTCATCGCTGCCTGTTCTTTGAAGCGGTACGACTAAAGAGCTTCGGGGACACCCCCTGGCATCGCTGCCCTTGGCTGGCCTTTCCGGCCGGCTTGAGACAAAGAATATGCATGGATGCATATACAGTCAATGCATAAATGCATTTATTTTTGCACGCCAAATGCACAAACGCATGGAGGCCGCGTCGATCAAGGGGTTGGTCTTTTTTCCGGGCGAAAAAAAACCCACATCGCTGTGGGTTTTTTCTGAATCAGAGGGGACTAACGGGCGTACATGCCCCACCAGAAGACGTGGCCGAGGATGGTGATCTGCTCTTCCTGGATCTCCTGGAAGGTGTAGTCCTCATCCGGGTGCTCGTCGCGGTTGAAGCTGCGCAGGCGGATGCCGGTGGGCAGGCGATAGAGCTGCTTCACCCGCAGTTGGCCGTTGTGGTTGATCGCGTAGAGATCGCCGTCGACGATGTCGCCGATGGCGCTCTTGCCGGCGTTGACCCCGACCGTCGCGCCGTCGCGCAGCACGGGCAACATGCTGTTGCCGCGCACGGTCACGCACTTGGCCTGGTCGAACTGCACGCCGTTGTGGCGCAGGCTGCGCTTGCCGAAGCGCAGGCTGGCCTTCTCGCTTTCCTCGATGACGAATCTTCCTGATCCAGCAGCCAATTCAACCTCGCGAAGAAAGGGCACGGACACCTCGTCTTCCTCGACGGGGGTGTCGTCGTCCCACAGGCTTATATCCTTGAGTTCAGAGTGAAGCGGGCCCTGCTCCGGGTCGCGGGCGGCGCCGATATCGGCACGGCCGCGCAACTGGTCGGTACTCACCTGGAAATACTCGGCGATCTTCGAGATGTGCTTGTCCGAAGGGTCGACGATCTTTCCGCTGAGTATGCGCGACAAGGTGGATTGGGGCACGCCGGTACGCCGGTGAAGCTCCGTGGGGGAGATCCCGTGACGATCGAGCAGTGCTCGTAGGACGGTAGAAACGTTGCGTATTTGCATAACGCGCATATTGATTGGGCTTTGCTTGAATAGCAAATGCTAATTTGCATATTTAATGCATAAGTGACGCATCAGCAGCAAAAAGCCATACCTGCGGAGCGCCAAGCGCCCGTGTTAACCTTGCGCCCATCGCAAGGCAAATGCCCATTTTTGCCCATCCATTTTTCAAGCTATCACCTATCCCACTGATGAATAAGCCAATTTCCGATCTGTCCGCGCACACCCCGATGATGCAGCAATACTGGCGCCTGAAGAACCAGCATCCCGATCAGCTGATGTTCTACCGCATGGGCGACTTCTACGAGATTTTCTACGAAGACGCGAAGAAGGCCGCCAAGCTGCTGGACATCACCCTGACCGCTCGCGGGCAGTCGGCCGGACAATCCATTCCGATGTGCGGGATTCCGTTTCACTCGCTCGAAGGCTACCTGGCCAAGCTGGTGAAACTCGGTGAATCGGTGGTGATCTGCGAGCAGATCGGCGACCCGGCGACCAGCAAGGGGCCGGTGGAACGCCAGGTGGTGCGGATCATCACCCCCGGCACCATCAGTGACGAAGCCCTGCTCGACGAGCGCCGCGACAACCTGATCGCCGCCGTGCTCGGCGACGAGCGGCTGTTCGGCCTGGCGGTGCTGGACATCACCAGCGGCAACTTCAGCGTGCTGGAGATCAAGGGCTGGGAAAACCTGCTGGCCGAGCTGGAGCGGATCAATCCGGTGGAGCTGCTGATCCCCGACGACTGGCCACAAGGCCTGCCGGCGGAGAAGCGCCGTGGCACCCGCCGTCGCGCACCGTGGGATTTCGAGCGCGACTCGGCACATAAAAGCCTCTGCCAGCAATTCGCCGTACAGGACCTCAAGGGCTTCGGCTGCGAAACCCTGACTCTGGCCATCGGCGCCGCCGGCTGCCTGCTGGCCTACGCCAAGGAAACCCAGCGTACCGCCCTGCCGCACCTGCGCAGCCTGCGCCATGAACGCCTGGACGACACCGTGGTGCTCGATGCCGCCACCCGCCGCAACCTGGAGCTGGACATCAACCTCGCTGGCGGTCGCGACAACACCCTGCAATCGGTGGTCGACCGTTGCCAGACCGCCATGGGCAGCCGCCTGCTGACCCGCTGGCTGAACCGTCCGCTGCGCGACCTGAAGATCCTCAGCGCGCGCCAGGCCTCCATCGGCTGCCTGCTGGAGGGCTACCGCTTCGAGCGGCTGCAACCGCAGCTCAAGGAAATCGGCGACATCGAGCGGATTCTGGCGCGGATCGGCCTGCGCAACGCCCGTCCCCGCGACCTGGCGCGCCTGCGCGATGCCCTCGGCGCCCTGCCACAACTGCAGGACGCGATGCTCGAACTGGAAGCTCCGCACCTCAAGCAACTGGCCGCCACCGCACGTACCTATCCGGAACTGGCGATCCTGCTGGAGCGCGCGATCATCGACAACCCGCCGGCGGTGATCCGCGACGGCGGCGTGCTGAAGACCGGCTACGACGCCGAACTGGACGAACTGCTGTCGATCAGCGAAAACGCCGGACAGTTCCTGATCGACCTCGAAGCCCGGGAAAAGGCCCGCACGGGCCTGGCCAACCTCAAGGTCGGCTACAACCGCGTGCACGGCTATTTCATCGAACTGCCGAGCAAGCAGGCCGAATCGGCGCCGGCCGACTACATCCGGCGCCAGACCCTCAAGGGTGCCGAACGCTTCATCACCCCGGAGCTCAAGGAGTTCGAAGACAAGGCGCTGTCCGCCAAGAGCCGCGCGCTGGCCCGGGAGAAAATGCTCTACGAAGCGCTGCTGGAAACCCTCATCGGCGAGCTGGCACCGCTGCAGGACACCGCCGCCGCGCTGGCGGAGCTGGATGTGCTGAGCAACCTCGCCGAACGCGCGCTGAACCTGGACCTGAACTGCCCACGGTTCGTCGACGAACCGTGCATGCGCATGAACCAGGGGCGTCACCCGGTGGTCGAGCAGGTGCTGACCACACCGTTCGTCGCCAACGATCTGGCCCTCGATGACAACACCCGCATGCTGGTGATCACCGGCCCGAACATGGGCGGTAAATCCACCTACATGCGCCAGACCGCACTGATCGTATTGCTGGCTCACATCGGCAGCTACGTGCCCGCCGCCAGTTGCGAGCTGTCGCCGGTGGACCGGATCTTCACCCGGATCGGCTCCAGCGACGACCTGGCCGGTGGCCGTTCGACCTTCATGGTGGAAATGAGCGAAACCGCCAACATCCTGCACAACGCCACCGAGCGCAGCCTGGTGCTGATGGACGAGGTCGGTCGTGGCACCAGTACCTTCGACGGCCTGTCCCTGGCCTGGGCCGCCGCCGAGCGCCTGGCGCACCTGCGGGCCTACACGCTGTTCGCCACCCACTATTTCGAGCTGACCGTGCTGCCGGAGAGCGAACCGCTGGTGGCGAACGTGCACCTGAACGCCACCGAGCATAATGAGCGGATCGTCTTCCTGCACCACGTGCTGCCCGGCCCGGCGAGCCAGAGCTATGGCCTGGCGGTGGCGCAATTGGCCGGCGTACCGGGCGACGTGATCCGTCGTGCCCGCGAGCACCTGAGCCGCCTGGAGACCACCAGCCTGCCCCATGAGACCCCGGTGACCAAGCCCGGCAAGCCAGCGGTACCGCAACAGAGCGATATGTTCGCCAGCCTGCCCCACCCGGTGCTGGACGAACTGGCCAAGCTCGACCTGGACGACCTGACACCGCGCCGTGCACTGGAAATGCTCTACTCATTGAAGACACGGATCTAACGCAGACGGCCGCAAGCTGCTAGAATCTCGCGCGGCTTGGGAAGCTGCGGGCTATTAGCCTGGTTCGCAGAGCCACTCCCAAGCCCAGCGAGCCCGTCCTGACAGGGTTTTCGCCGCCGCCGCCTGAGGAGAAAATTAGAAATGACCTTCGTCGTCACCGACAACTGCATCAAGTGCAAGTACACCGACTGCGTAGAAGTCTGTCCGGTGGACTGCTTTTACGAAGGCCCGAACTTCCTGGTGATTCACCCGGATGAGTGCATCGATTGCGCACTGTGCGAGCCGGAATGCCCTGCCGTGGCCATCTTCTCCGAAGATGAGGTACCGGAGGAAATGCAAGAGTTCATTCAATTGAACGTCGAGCTCGCCGAAATCTGGCCGAACATCACCGAGAAGAAGGATCCGCTGCCGGACGCCGAGGAGTGGGATGGCGTCAAGGGCAAGATCAAGGATCTCGAACGCTGAGATCCGGTGTGTTTCCGAAAAAGGCCCCTTATAGGGCCTTTTTGCATTTCAGTGCCGGGGCCGGCACTTTTCTATAGGCAAAAAAAAGGGGCGGTGTAACCCGCCCACATTTTTTCCCTAGTCCCTTTTTTCCCTTTCATCATCCTGATGAATCGCATCCTGCGATGTTCCTCTCAGCGATCCTCCATGATCGCCGTGTCTATCCGTCGACACAGGGCTGATATTAATGACTTTCAGATCGCCCGCAAGGGGCCCCAACGGCACACGGGGAGTTTTCGGGCCCATTAGCTGATTTAAAAAACACTTTAATTTCAATTGGTTAAACAGATCTCTCGACAATCTGCAGCGCTATTCATCCTTGATCGCTTACGCAAAGCGTAAGTAAAGGCTTACACCGCCAGACAACCAAAAAAGAACGTCCGGAGCGGTGCAGGGTCAACCGGGTCGCTGCTCTCGAAGGCCTGCCCCGAGTGTCAGGAGTAGACATAAAAATGGCTGTTGGCTGGAAACCTGTCGGTCAGCCTGTCGGTGGAGGGCATGGTATCGGATGTTTTCCAGGTATCGACAAACTGCACGCAGGGCTTTGCGTCATCATCCAGCAGGACAACGGCATTGAAGTCATGCCCGACTTCGAGAAAGCCCACATAATAGTCTTCAACGGCAACGATAAAGAACATCTCCCCATCGACCTCATATCGCCGGAGAATTTCCTCAGTCACCTCCCGCAAGGAGTGAAGACAACAAGAGCCTTTCAATCGCTTGCCAAATACAACCTCGTGAACAACCTGGCTTTCAAAGCCGACAAAGGGAGAACTCGTATTTTCCACACTCAGAATATTCAGCCGATTGATAGCATTATAATGGAAGGCCGCAGCGAGCACCGCACAGTTCCCGGAATAGTGAATACGCGTGTTGTTCACAAACGCCGCCATGTCAGCCAAAGCCTTTGGATCTGGCCTTTCAGGCAGCTCACGTGGATATTCGTCGAGATGCAGGGCATCTTTTATTCTTTCTACGTCCCATTCCTCTCCCTGGGTCGGCTGCCTGTTTCTTATCTCATGGAGAACCTCCAGCGGTCTGCCATTCTGAGAACTGATCCCCCCCATGACTTTCATATTTACGCCCGAGTAGTTTTTTAAAAAAAATAGGACAGGAAACCAGGGAAAAGACACTAAAAAACGCCCAGACCAGAAGTAACGTCTTCATCGCCAAGCCGCCCCCGAAAATTTGGAACAGGTGCACTCCAGACACTCGAAGTCCATCTTAAGCATTAATAAAGCAATTTTCAGCCATACAGATACCTCACACGGCATGTGTCAGATACACCTGCCACCAGACAACAGTACCCCTTGCCTGACGACAGAAAAACGGGCCCTTGACCGTGAATATAAATGATAAATATTATCATTACATAAATCCGCTCAGGTGCCGTCGTGACGCAATCCCAGTTCAATCAGGTCTTCCTCACCCAGCGGCTCACGTTGCTGCGTACGCTGCAACGCATGGTGCAGAACCCCAGCACCGCCGAGGATCTGTTGCAGGAGACCTACCTGCGGGTCACCCGTGCCCTGAGTGAACGCTCCATCGATCATCTCGAACCCTTCGTGTTCCAGACCGCCCGCAACCTCGCGCTCGACCATCTGCGCGCGCGGCGCATCCAGTCGCGTACGCTGATGGAGGATGTGCCGCTGGAGGTGGTGGAAAGTGTCGCCGCCCCGCTGAGTCTCCCGGAGGACGCCACCCATGCCGAACAACTGCTGGAGCGCCTGAGCGTGAGCCTGGGTCAACTGACTGCCCGCCAGCAGCAGATCTTCATCCTCAGCCGCCTGCACGGCTACAGCTACCAGGAGATCGCCGAACGCCTGGAAGTGTCCCTGAGCACCGTGCAAAAGGACCTCAAGCTGATCATGGCCATCTGTATTGGAGTGGCCGAACGCCTGGATCCCCCTTAAGCTTGCCGCCAAGCCCAGGCCCCATAAGATCTGCCCACTCCGAAAAAGCGAATCACCGACCCAGACCGTGACAGCGATTGCCGAGGAACACCCGTGACGGACAGCCACAACCTGCCACCTCCCGAAGCCGCCCGGCGAGTGTTGCCAGACGACGCCATGGACCAGGCGCTGGACTGGCTGATCGCGATGGAATGCCCGACAGCCAGCCAGCGTGCCGAATTCGATACCTGGCTCGCCGCCGACCCGGCCCATGCCCAGGCCTATGCCCGAGCCAGCAGCGCCTGGAATGCGCAGCCGGTGATCGCCGCCGCCCAGGCGTTGCAGGCGAACACCCGCCGGCGCGCCCCCCTGTTGCGACGCCTGCGCCCGCACTGGAAGCCCCTGGCGACCGCCGCGGTGCTGCTGATCGCCATCGGCACCTACGGCAACCTGCCACTGCGCCTGCAGGCCGACCACCTGACCGTGGCCGGCGAGCGCCAGCACCTGCAACTGGAAGACGGCTCGAAGGTCCTGCTCAACACCAACTCGGCGTTCTCCAGCCGTTTCACCGCCCAGCAGCACCTGGCCCGCCTGTACAAGGGCGAGGCCTTCTTCGAGGTGTCCGGCCAGCGCGAGCATCCGCTGGAGATCGAGGCCGGCCCGGTCCAGGCCAGCGTCCGCGACACCGCCTTCGCCGTACGCTACCTGGACGGTGAGGCGCAGGTGCAGGTCCAGCGCGGCGATGTCGACCTGCGCACCCGTGACGACAGCGCCCGCCTGCGCCTGTCCGCCGGCAGCAGCGTGCGGATCGGGCCCCATGGTTTCAGTCGTCCGGAAAAACTCGATGCCCAGAAGGACCTGGCCTGGGTGCAGGGCCGACTGGTGTTCGAAAACTGCCCGATGGGCCAGGTGCTGGCCGAGTTGCGCCGCTACTACCCGGGGTGGATCGTCAATAACAACGAGCAACTGGCCAAGGTCGCCGTCACTGGCAACTACCGCCTTGACAAGCCCCTGGACGTGGTCCGGTCGCTCGCTCACATTACCTCCGCGCGGGTCTCGGAATACCCCGCACTGGTGATTCTCAACTGACTGAAAGTTTTTTTACTCGATAGCGACCGACCATTCGTCTCGTTATAGCCAATGCAAGTGATTCTCATATCGAATCGCATCGCAACTATAAGTTTCGAATACCGGAGCGCTATCGATGCCCACTCGTTTCACCTCCAAGGCCCGCAGCGGCGGCCTGCAACAGTGCACGCTGTCCCTGCTCACCGCCGCCGTGCTGCTCGCCGGCGCCCAGGCGACCCCTGTACTGGCAGCCACCAGCGCCACTCAACCGACGCGCAGCCTGGGCAACTACAACTTCACCATCGCCCAGCAGCCGCTGGTGTCGGCGCTGAACGCGTTCACCGCGGTGACCGGCTGGCAGGTCGGGTTGCCCGCCGAGCTGGGCCAGGGCGTGGCATCGCCGGGCGTGCGCGGTGCGCTGACACCGGAAAAGGCCCTGGAGCAACTGCTGGTCGGCACCAACCTGAGCTACCGCAAGCTCGGCGACAATAACGTCGTTCTGGAAAGACGTGCCGGCGGCGCTACCCTCAACCTGCAACAGGTCACCATCAGTGCCACCCGCCAGGAGCAGGACGTGTCTTCGGTGCCCAACACCGTGACCGTGCAGGACCGCCAGCAGCTCGACCGGCAGAACGTCAACAACATCAGGCAACTGGTACGTTACGAGCCAGGGGTTTCCGTGGGCGGCGCAGGCCTGCGCGGCGGCGGCATCAGCGGCTACAACATCCGCGGCATCGACGGCGACCGTATCCTGACCCAGGTCGACGGCGTCGAGATCCCCGACAGCTTCTTCAACGGCCCCTACGCGCAGACCCACCGAAACTACGTCGACCCGGAAATCGTCAAGCGCGTGGAAATCCTCCGCGGCCCGGCCTCGGTGCTCTACGGCAGCAACGCCATCGGCGGCGCGGTCAGCTACTTCACCCTTGACCCGAGCGACATCATCAAGCCCGGCCAGGACGTCGGCGCCCGCCTGAAGACCGGCTACAGCTCCGCCGACAACAGCTGGCTGACCTCCGCCACCTTCGCCGGCCGCACGGGCGATTTCGATGGCCTGCTGCACCTGAGCCAACGCAACGGCCGCGAAACCGAATCCTACGGCGACACCGGCGGCACCGGCCTCACGCGCACCGAGGCCAACCCGGAAACCAACCGCACCACCAACGTGCTGGCCAAGCTGGGCTGGAACTACAGCGACGACTCGCGCCTCGGGCTGACCTACGAGCGCTACAAGAGCGATATCGACACCAACCAGCGCAGCGCCGTGGGTGGGCCGTTCAGCAATGGCGCGGGCGTCGGCATGTACCGCTCGCGTACCGGCAACGATACCGTCACCCGCGAACGCTTCGGCATCGAGAACAGCTTCGGCCTCGACAGCGCCATGGCCGATCGCCTTAAGCTGAGCCTGAACTATCAGACCGCCAAGACCGACGAAAGCACCCTGGAGGACTACTTCCCCTTCGTGCGTCGTGTGCTGCGCAGCCGGGACACGGTCTACAAGGAACAGCAGTGGGTGCTCGACGCCCAGGCGGACAAGGCCTTCAACATCGGCGAAACCGATCATCTGCTGACCTACGGCACCACGCTCAAGCAACAGAAGGTCACCGGTTCGCGTAGCGGCAGCGGCACGTGCCTGGCGATCAGCGTCGTGCCAGGCCAGGGCTGCACCACGGTCGGCGGCAACAGCCCGCTGGATCGCCTGGCGAAATCCAGCGACTTCCCCGATCCAACCATCGACACCTACTCGCTATTCGCCCAGGACCAGATCAACTGGGACAAGTGGACCTTCCTGCCGGGCCTGCGCTATGACTACACCCAGCTCAAGCCGCACATCACCCAGGCGTTCATCAACACCATCACCGCGGCGGGTGGCGGTGACATCGACGGCTCGAACAAGACCTGGCACCGCGTGTCGCCGAAGTTCGGCCTGACCTACGCCTTGACCGACCAGTACACCTGGTACGGCCAATACGCCGAGGGCTTCCGCACCCCATCCGCCAAGGCGCTGTACGGTCGCTTCCAGAACGGTACCACCGGCTACAACGTCGAACCCAACCCGAACCTGGAACCGGAAAAAAGCAAAAGCTATGAAACCGGCCTGCGCGGCCGCTTCGATGCCGGCTCCTTCGACGTGGCAGTGTTCTACAACAAGTATCGCGACTTCATCAACGAAGACGCGGTGGCTCCCGGCTACAGCGAGCTGACGTTCCAGACCAACAACATCAAGCACGCCACCATCAAGGGCGCCGAGGTCAAGGGCCGCCTGAACCTGGACCACTTCGGCGCACCGCAAGGCCTCTACACCCAGGGCTCTGTGGCCTATGCCTACGGTCGCAACGATGACAGCGGTGAACCGATCAACAGCGTCAACCCGCTCACCGGCGTGTTCGGCCTGGGCTACGACCAGGAAAAATACGGGGCGCTGCTGAGCTGGACCCTGGTCAAGCGCAAGGACCGGGTGGACGACAGCACCTTCAACGCCCCCGACGGCCTGACCAGCAGCAAGCAGTTCAAGACGCCCGGCTATGGCGTGCTCGACCTGACCGGTTTCTACAAGGTCACCGACGACGTGACGGTCAACGCCGGCCTGTACAACCTGACCGACAAGAAATACTGGAACTGGGATGACGTGCGCGGCTACGACGGCGTCGGCGAAGCCGGTGTGCTCAGCCCGGCCAACCTCGACCGCCTGACCGCCCCGGGCCGCAACTTCTCGGTCAACCTGGTCTGGGACATCTGACCGGCCGCAACCTCCCCCCGCCACGACGACAATCGGCGGGGGTGAGGTTTTTTTACTGTGGCGCGTCTCCTTGTTCGTCTAGTAACTGAAAGCGCCTCTCATTCCCAAGGACTCCGCAATGACCTCCCAGGACACTACCCAACGCCCAAGCCTGCGCTCCCAGCGCCTGAACCAGATCACCCACGAGCCGCACGGCAAGCTCGACCAACTGGTGAAGGCCCACGCACCGTTCGAGAACCAGGCCAATTTCGCCCGTTTCGTGGTCGCCCAGTACCTGTTCCAGTCGGAACTGGTGGCGCTCTACAACGACCCGGAACTGATCGCCATCGTCCCCGACCTGCCGGCACGTTGCCGTGCCGACGCGGCCAAGGCCGACCTGGCGGACCTGGATACCGAAGTCCCGGCGCCAGTGGCCGGTGCCCTGAAGAATCCGAGCAAGGCCGAGGCCCTGGGCTGGATCTTCGTTTCCGAAGGTTCCAAGCTCGGTGCGGCGTTCCTGATCAAGCGCGCCGTCGGCCTGGGCCTGAGCGAAACCTTCGGTGCCCGCCACCTGGGCGAGCCGGCCGGTGGCCGTGCCGAAGGCTGGAAGAGCTTCATCAAGACCCTCGACAGCCTGGCGTTCAGCGCCGAGGAGGAAGCCGCGGTGGAGAAAGGGGCCATCGATGCCTTCGTGCGCTTCACCGTGTTGCTGGAACAGGCCTACGAGTCGGCACCCGAGCTGGCCTGAGTGATACGGGTTTGCCTGTGAGGTCTTCGGTGATTTCGCGGGCCTTTTCGCGGGCAAGCCCTGCTCCTAAAGAAGAACACTGCAACCTGTAGGAGCAGGGCTTGCCCGCGAATGAGGCTTGAACAGCACAATGAAGCACCAGAGCTTGAGCCAAATCGCCCGGCGCACCACAATTGATACCATGACCCGTAAAACGCCCTCGTCCTCCAAACTCTCGCGCCTCCTGTTCGGCGTGCTCGCCTATGTCAGCCTCGGTATCGGCCTGATCGCCATCGTCGTGCCCGGCCTGCCCACCACCGAATTCATCCTGCTGGCCGCCTGGGCCGCCACCCGCAGTTCACCGCGCCTGAGTGCCTGGCTGGAGAACCACCGGCTGTTCGGACCGATTCTGAGCAACTGGCGCAATGGCAAGATCATCGCCCGCCGGGCCAAGGTCAGCGCCACCGTGAGCATGCTGCTGTGCGCGACGCTGATGCTGGTGATGCTCGAACACCAGTGGCCGGTCTACCTGGCCATCGCCGGGATGACCCTCGGCAACCTGTGGATCTGGTCCCGCCCCGAGCGCCTGCCGGTCGCCGAATTGCCCTGAAAGGCAGCGAAGCCCCACGCTGATGTCGACCCCGCCTTCCTGCGGGAGCAGGGTTTGCCCACGAATCGGCCCTCGAGCCCCGGCCAATGCCCTGAAACACCCTATACACACTCCCCCCTCAACCATCGCGTCAAGCGCACAATCGTCGGAAGGTGCCTGCAAAAATCGACAGCCGCGAATATTTGCGCTGCAATGATTCTACTCATGGAGGGCCTTTCGATGACCGATCTGCTGACATCCATCCAAGCCGCACTCGCGCTACCCGCCTCGACTCCCGACTTCACCGAATCCGGCGCCCTGCCCTCGGCCTTTGCCGTCACCGAGCTGGCCAGCGCCAGCCTGGCGGCCGTGGGCCAGGCGGTGGCCGAACTGCTCCGACAGCAGACCGGGCAAAGCCCTGGGGTCAGCGTCGACCGACGCCTGGCCTCGTTCTGGTTCGCCAGTTCCCTGCGGCCCATCGGCTGGAACCTGCCAGAGCCCTGGGATCCGATTGCCGGTGACTACGCCACCGCCGATGGCTGGATTCGCCTGCACACCAACGCACCGCATCATCGGGCCGCCGCCGAGCGGGTGCTGGGGCCGGCCAGCGACCGAGCGGCGATGGCCGACCTCGTCGCCCGCTGGAACAAGGGCGAACTGGAGCAGGCAATCGTCGACAGCGGTGGCTGCGCCGCCGAAATGCGCAGTTGGGACGACTGGAGACACCATCCCCAGGGCTTGGCGGTCAACGCCGAAGCCCTGATCCAGCGCCATATCGATGACGATCAGCGCACGCGCGCCTGGACCGGCTCGGCAAAGCAGCCGCTGGCCGGTATCAAGGTCCTCGACCTGACCCGCATCCTCGCAGGTCCGGTGGCCAGTCGCATGCTGGCGGGACTCGGCGCCGAGGTACTGCGCATCGATCCGCCGCACTGGGACGAGCCGAGCCTGGTGCCGGAGGTCACCCGCGGCAAGCGCTGCGCACGCCTGGACCTGCGGGCCAGCGCCGACCGCCGGGTATTCGACCGGCTGCTGGGCGAAGCCGACATCCTGCTGCACGGCTATCGGGCCGACGCACTGGAGCGGCTTGGCTACGCGGCACCGCATCGCCGGCAACTGTCTGCGGGCTTGATCGATGTCTGTCTCAACGCCTATGGCTGGAACGGCCCGTGGCGCAACCGTCGTGGCTTCGACAGCCTGGTGCAGATGAGCTGCGGTATCGCCCAGGCCGGCATGCAGTGGAAACAGGCGGATGTCCCGACACCCTTGCCGGTGCAGGCGCTGGACCATGCCACTGGCTACCTGATGGCTGCCGTGGCGATTCGTGCCCTGACCGAACGGCTGCACAGCGGACGCGGTGGCTCGGCCCGACTGTCGCTGGCGCGCACGGCGAAGTTGCTGCTGGAGCAGGGACCGGGCAACGACACACAGCCCCTGCGCCGGGAGACCTCCAGGGACCGCAGCACCTGGGTCGAGTACACGGCCTGGGGACCGGCGCATCGCCTGATACCGCCGCTGAACATCGAGGGGACGTCACTGCATTGGCGGTTGCCAGCCGGGAAACTGGGCACGCACCCGGCCAAGTGGTAAGTTCAGGACTGGCCATTATATGGCCATCTCCGTTACTTCTTTATTCCTGCTTATTTCACCGCCTGGAACAAGGAAGTTCCGCAATCGCCATGCCCCCTTACATGGCGCCACAAACTTTCAAATTCGCGACACACCCCAATCAACATCGCCATAAAAACGCGGATAACTTATAAAAAATCATTAAAAATCAATAAATTAAAATCAGATTCCGAATTCCTGCGCAATTAACTCAAGTTATCCAGGAAAGATCAAATACCCTCCATTCCCTGATCCAAGTCACCTCCCGTCTTTATCTACCCCACTACCCTGAAGCCTCACTTCTCCTGAACTGGAGTCATGAAATGTCTGAGTCTCCCGGAAAACTCCGTTTGGGCGCACTGGTTGCCCTGGTGGTGGGTTCGATGATCGGCGGGGGAATCTTTTCCCTGCCACAAAACATGGCCGCCAGTGCCGATGTCGGCGCCGTCCTGATCGGCTGGGCCATCACCGCCGTGGGCATGCTGACCCTGGCCTTCGTGTTCCAGACCCTGGCCAATCGCAAACCGGATCTCGACGGCGGGGTCTATGCCTACGCCAAGGCCGGATTCGGCGACTACATGGGCTTTTCCTCGGCCTGGGGCTACTGGATCAGTGCCTGGCTGGGCAACGTCGGCTACTTCGTCCTGTTGTTCAGCACCCTGGGCTACTTCTTCCCGGTCTTCGGTGAAGGCAACACTGTCACGGCGGTGGTCGGAGCCTCGCTGCTGTTATGGGCCGTACATTTCCTGGTGCTGCGCGGCATCCACGAGGCGGCCTTCATCAACCTGGTGACCACCGTCGCCAAGGTGGTGCCGCTGCTGCTGTTCGTACTGATCGCACTGTTCGCCTTCAAGCTCGATATCTTCAGCGCCGACATCTGGGGCATGAAGAACCCGGACCTGGGCAGTGTGATGAACCAGGTGCGCAACATGATGCTGGTCACCGTCTGGGTGTTCATCGGTATCGAGGGCGCGAGCATCTTCTCTTCCCGCGCGGAAAAACGCTCGGACGTGGGCAAGGCCACGGTCATCGGGTTCATCACCGTGCTGCTGTTGCTGGTGCTGGTCAACGTGCTGTCGCTGGGGATCATGACCCAGCCGGAACTGGCCAAGCTGCAGAACCCCTCCATGGCCGCCGTGCTGGAGCACGTGGTCGGGCACTGGGGCGCGCTGCTGATCAGCATAGGCCTGATCATCTCGTTGCTCGGCGCCCTGCTGTCATGGGTACTGCTGTGCGCCGAGATCATGTTCGCCGCGGCCCGCGACCATACCATGCCGGCGTTCCTGCGCCGCGAGAACGCCAACCATGTGCCGGCCAACGCCCTCTGGCTGACCAACGCGATGGTTCAGGTGTTCCTGGTCATCACGCTGTTTTCCGCCAGCACCTACCTGTCGCTGATCTACCTCGCCACCTCGATGATCCTGGTGCCCTACCTGTGGTCGGCGGCCTACGCGGTGCTGCTGGCGGTGCGTGGCGAATCCTACGAAAACGCCCCTGGCGAACGGCGCAAGGATCTGTGCATCGCCGCCATCGCCCTGCTCTACGCGATCTGGCTGCTGTACGCCGGCGGCGTGAAGTACCTGCTGCTGTCCGCCCTGCTCTACGCGCCGGGCGCGATCCTGTTCGCCAAGGCCAAGCACGAGCTGGGCAAACCCATCTTCACCGTCGTTGAGAAGCTGATTTTCACCGCGGTGGTCGCCGGCGCCCTGCTGGCCGCCTACGGTCTCCACGACGGCTTCCTGACGCTGTAACCACCTGTTCGTTCCTTCTGGAGGATCTGCAATGACCACGGAAAAAGTGAAGTACGGCGTTCATTCCGAAGCCGGCAAGCTGCGCAAGGTGATGGTGTGCTCACCCGGCCTGGCCCATCAGCGGCTGACCCCGAACAACTGCGACGAACTGCTGTTCGATGATGTGCTCTGGGTCGCCCAGGCCAAGCGCGATCACTTCGATTTCGTCACCAAGATGCGTGAACACGATATCGACGTGCTGGAGATGCACAACCTGCTGACCGATATCGTCGGCCAGCCGCAAGCGCTGGACTGGATTCTCGAGCGCAAGCTCACCGCCAACCAGGTCGGCCTCGGCCTGGTCAGCGAAGTCGGCGCCTGGCTCAAGAGCCTGGAGCCACGCAAGGTCGCCGAGTTCCTGATCGGCGGGGTGTCCGCCGATGACCTGCCCGACAGCTTCGGCGGCAAGACCCTCCAGATGTTCCGCGACTTCCTCGGCCATTCCAGCTTCATCCTGCCGCCGCTGCCCAACACCCAGTTCACCCGCGACACCACCTGCTGGATCTATGGCGGGGTGACCCTCAACCCGATGTATTGGCCGGCACGCCGCCAGGAAACCCTGCTGGCCACGGCCATCTACAAGTTCCACCCGGAATTCGTCAACGCCGACTTCCAGGTCTGGTACGGCGACCCGGACCAGGAACACGGCAACGCCACCCTCGAGGGCGGCGACGTGATGCCGATCGGCAACGGCGTCGTGCTGATCGGCATGGGTGAGCGCTCCTCGCGCCAGGCCATCGGTCAGTTGGCGCTGAGCCTGTTCAAGAACCAGGCGGTGGAACGGGTGATCGTCGCCGGCCTGCCGAAGTCCCGTGCGGCCATGCACCTGGACACCGTGTTCAGTTTCTGCGATCGCGACCTGGTGACCATCTTCCCGGAAGTGGTGAACCAGATCGTCGCTTTCAGCCTGCGTCCCGACGAGAGCAAGCCCGGTGGCATCGATGTCCGTCGCGAGGACAAAAGCTTCCTCGACACCGTCGCCCAGGCCCTGGGCCTCAAGGCCCTGCGCGTGGTGGAGACTGGCGGCAACAGCTTCGCCGCCGAACGGGAACAGTGGGACGACGGCAACAACGTGGTGGCCCTGGAACCGGGCGTGGTGATCGGCTATGACCGCAACACCTACACCAACACCCTGCTGCGCAAGGCTGGCGTCGAGGTCATCACCATCAGCGCCGGCGAACTGGGCCGCGGCCGCGGCGGCGGCCACTGCATGACCTGCCCGATCGTCCGCGACCCGATCGACTACTGACCGATATTCGAGGCCTGTTCCCGTCGCCCGCTGGGGCAAGCCCGGTGCCCATCGGGCGGGACAGGCCGATTACCGACATACGAGGAGATTCAACATGGCTTTCAACATGCGCAACCGCAGCCTGCTGAGCTTGATGCACCACACCAACCGCGAGTTGCACTACCTGCTCGACCTGTCCCGCGACCTCAAGCGCGCCAAGTACACCGGCACCGAGCAGCCGCATCTCAAGGGCAAGAACATCGCGCTGATCTTCGAGAAGACCTCGACCCGCACCCGCTGCGCCTTCGAAGTCGCGGCCCATGACCAGGGTGCCCACGTCACCTACATCGACCCGGTGTCGTCGCAGATCGGCCACAAGGAAAGCATGAAGGACACCGCCCGCGTCCTCGGGCGGATGTTCGATGCCATCGAGTACCGCGGTTTCGAACAGGAAATCGTCGAAGAGTTGGCCCAGTTCGCCGGCGTGCCGGTGTTCAACGGCCTGACCGCCGAGTTCCACCCGACCCAGATGATCGCCGACGTACTGACCATGCGCGAGCACAGCGACAAGCCGCTGCATGACATCAGCTACGCCTACCTGGGCGATGCCCGCTACAACATGGGCAACTCGCTGCTGATGATCGGCGCCAAGCTCGGGATGGACGTGCGCATAGCCGCACCGAAGGCGCTGTGGCCCCACCAGGACTTCATCGCCCAGTGCCAGGCGTTCGCCGAGGAAAGCGGCGCGCGCATCACGCTGACAGAAGACCCGGTGGCGGCGGTCAAGGGCGTGGACTTCATCCACACCGACGTCTGGGTCTCCATGGGCGAGCCGGTGGACGCCTGGGACGAACGCATCGAGCAGTTGCTGCCGTACCAGGTCAATACCCGGCTGATGAAGGCCGCGGGCAATCCGCGGGTGAAATTCATGCACTGCCTGCCGGCGTTCCACAACAGCGAGACCAAGGTCGGCAAGGACATCGCCGCGCGCTATCCGCACCTGGCCAATGGCGTGGAAGTGACCGAGGAGGTGTTCGAGTCGCCGGCCAACATCGCCTTCGAACAGGCGGAGAACCGCATGCACACCATCAAGGCGATCCTGGTGGCCGCACTGGCGGATATCTGACCCTCCAAGAGACTCGTTGCAAAGGGACAAACCAGGGGCAGCCATGCGCTGTGAGAGCCGGATTTATCCGCGAACAGTGTCTCAAGGCCACCAAGGGCTTCGCGGATAAACCGGAGCGCCGGACCACCGGCTCCAGCCAAATGAGTCCGACTCCGAGAATGAGTTCGTTCCCACAGACTCTCGCCTCACAAAGACACCAGAGAAGGACTGCACCATGCGTATCGTCGTAGCACTGGGCGGCAACGCCCTCCTGCGTCGTGGTGAACCCATGACCGCGGAAAACCAGCGCGCCAACATCCGTATCGCCGCCGAGCAGATCGCGAAAATCCATGCTGGCAACCAACTGGTGATCGCCCACGGCAACGGCCCCCAGGTCGGCCTGCTGTCGTTGCAGGCGGCGGCCTACACCCAGGTTTCGCCCTACCCGCTGGATGTGCTGGGCGCGGAAACCGAGGGCATGATCGGCTACATCATAGAACAGGAGCTGGGCAACCTGCTGGACTTCGAAGTGCCCTTCGCCACGCTGCTGACCCAGGTCGAAGTCGACCCCGACGATCCGGCTTTCCAGCAGCCGAGCAAACCCATCGGCCCGGTCTATACCCGGGAGCAGGCCGAGCGGCTGGCCGCGGAGAAAGGCTGGAACATCGCCGCCGATGGCGACGGGTTTCGTCGGGTGGTCGCCAGCCCGAAACCGAAGCGCATCTTCGAGATCCGTCCGATCCAGTGGTTGCTGGAAAACGGCAGCATCGTGATCTGCGCCGGTGGTGGCGGAATTCCGACGATGTATGACGAGAACCGCAAGCTGCAAGGCATCGAGGCGGTGATCGACAAGGACCTGTGCTCGGCGCTGCTGGCCCGGCAACTGGAATGCGACCTGCTGGTGATCGCCACCGACGTCAGCGCGGCGTTCGTCGACTGGGGCAAGCCGACCCGGAAGGCAATCGCACGGGCGCACCCCGACGACCTGGAGAAACTCGGCTTCGCCGCCGGCTCCATGGGACCGAAGGTCGAGGCCGCTTGCGAGTTCGCCCGGCAGACCGGCAAGGTAGCGGTGATCGGCTCGCTGGCGGATATCGAGGCTATCGTCCAGGGTAAAGCGGGGACCCGAGTCAGTACCGCCCAGCCCGGCATCGTTTATTCATGAGAACCTTCGGGGCAGGCCATGGTCTGCCCTACTCACGCCTTGCAAGGAGACACCACCATGGCCAAGTTCGAGCCCGGTCACCTGCACATCGAACGACACGCGCTGAACAAGGAAGACTTCAGCTACAACCTGTGCATCGACTATGAACTCGCCCAGGACCCGCAGGAGGGCCAGGGCATGCAGTTCAGGTTGCACGGCACCATCGAGGACAAACCGCTCGACGAGTCGTTCTTCCTGGCCAAGGACCAGGCCTTCGATTTCGCCCGCCACGCCACCCGCATCGCCCAGCATCACGGCATGCCCAAGAGCGCCAACATCATCGCCCTGCACAAGTACTACGACGAGATGTTCGAGGACGTACGCGCGCAACTGCACGTCAAGTCCGGCGATCCGATGAAGCCCGAGCACTTGCGGTAATCACCAACCGACCGCGCAACGCATTGCGCGTGGGAAGCCCGTGACGGAGATGGCATAATTGCGCCCTTCTCGCCCGGAACCGTACACCGCCCCATGCGTATCCACGTCAGCTTCATCGACCGCGTCGGCATCACCCAGGAGGTCCTGGCCCTGCTCGGGGGGCGCAACCTGAACCTGGATGCGGTGGAGATGGTGCCGCCCAACGTCTACATCGACGCGCCGACTCTCAGCCCGCAGGTGCTGGAAGAGCTGCGCGATGCCCTGTTCAGCGTGCGTGGCGTGCAGGCGGTCACCGTGGTCGACATCCTGCCCGGCCAACGCCGGCACCTGCAGCTCGACGCCCTGCTCGCGGCCATGACCGATCCAGTGCTGGCGCTGGACAGCCAGGGCGTGGTGCTGCTGGCCAACCCGGCGATGGTCGCCCTGTACGGGCGCGAGCCGGCGGGTGAGAGCGTCGCCGGGCTGTTCGCCGACCCCGGTCTGCTGGATGCCCTGCTGGAGAACGGTTTTCGCCTGCCACTACGGGAAATCACCGTCAACGGCCAGACGCTGCTGCTCGATGCCACACCGATCACCGATGCCGGCGCCCTGCTGACGCTGTACCAGCCCAACCGGATCGGTGAACGCCTGTCCGCGTTGCACCACGACCATGCCGAGGGCTTCGACTCGCTGCTTGGCGAGTCGGTGCCGATTCGTACGCTCAAGGCCCGCGCCCAGCGGGTCGCGGCCCTCGATGCCCCCCTGCTGATCCAGGGCGAGACCGGTACCGGCAAGGAACTGGTGGCACGTGCCTGCCATGCCATCAGCGCCCGTCATGGCGCGCCGTTTCTCGCCCTGAACTGTGCGGCGCTCCCGGAAAGCCTCGCCGAGAGCGAGCTGTTCGGCTATGCCCCCGGCGCCTTCACCGGCGCCCAGCGCGGCGGCAAGCCGGGGCTGATGGAACTGGCGAACCAGGGCACGGTGTTTCTCGACGAAATCGGCGAGATGTCGCCCTACCTGCAGGCCAAGCTGTTGCGTTTTCTCAATGACGGCAGCTTTCGCCGGGTGGGCGGCGACCGCGAGATCAAGGTCAATGTGCGGATCATCAGCGCCACCCACCGCGACCTGGAGAAGATGGTCAGCGAAGGGCACTTTCGCGAAGACCTGTTCTACCGCCTCAACGTCCTCAACGTCGAGGTGCCGCCGCTGCGCGAACGCGGCCAGGACATCCTGCTGCTGGCGCGCTACTTCATGCAGCAGGCCTGCACGCAGATCCAGCGCCCGGTGTGCCGGCTGGCCCCCGGCACCTACCCGGCGCTGCTGGGCAACCGCTGGCCGGGCAACGTCCGCCAGTTGCAGAACGTGATCTTCCGCGCGGCGGCGATCTGCGAGGGCAGCCTGGTGGATATCGGCGACCTGGACATTGCCGGCACCTCCGTGGCGCGCGAAAGCGACGGCGAGATCGAAAGCCTGGAACAGGCGGTCGAGGATTTCGAGCGCAACCTGCTGGAAAAGCTCTACGCCCAATACCCGTCGACCCGCCAGTTGGCCAACCGCCTGCAGACTTCCCACACGGCGATTGCCCATCGCCTGCGCAAGTACGGGATTCCCGGCAAGCCCTGAACCGCCACCCTGTCCCTGGCTGCACACTGGCCTGCGGGGTACACGAGCAGGCGGCCAGCGGCCGACCTCCGGGAACAACCATCCCCTGCGACCACTCCAGAAGCGACACTCATCTGTACTGAAAGCGATACAGTGGAACGGTTTCGATACAGCGACTGTCCTCCCCATTCTGACAAGACTTTGATCCTGTTGCGCTTTTTTCGGCCCTCCAGACTGTAGCGATTTCACTACAGCCCATTCACGGCCAATACGCCGAAATCTTCGCCAGACCCTTGATTTTCAAGCTTCTCACCCGATTGGCCGCAAATTTGCTAAGGGAGTCCCATTCAAGCGGGGCGAAGTCCTCGCCTTCAATAGCGTCCACCAGACGAATCTGGCCCTTGAGGAGTGTTTCCATGTCCGAGTTGCGTTTTACCGAAGACCACGAGTGGCTGCGTAGCGAAGCCGATGGCAGCGTCACGGTCGGCATCACCGTGTTCGCCCAGAACGCCCTGGGTGATGTGGTATTCGTCCAACTGCCGGAACTGCAGGCCTACGACAAGGGCGCCGAAGCCGCCACCGTGGAATCGGTCAAGGCCGCCAGCGGCGTGTACATGCCGTTGGACGGCGAAGTGCTGGAGGTCAACCCGGCGCTGGAGGACAGCCCGGAGCTGGTCAATGAAGACCCGCTGGGCGAAGGCTGGTTCTTCCGCTTCAAACCCGCCGATGCCGCCGCCGTCGGCCAACTGCTGGATCAGGCCGCCTACGACCGCCTGATCGCAGCCCAGGCCTGAGGAATCGCCATGACCCTCAACCTCGGCACCACCAATGAATTCATCAGCCGTCATATCGGCCCACGCCAGGATGACGAGCGTGCCATGCTCGCCACTCTCGGCTTCGACTCCCTGGAAGCCCTGAGTGCCAGCGTGATTCCCGACAGCATCAAGGGCACCAGTGTCCTCGACCTGCCGGCCGGCCAGAGCGAAGCCGACGCCCTGGCGTCGATCAAGGCCATCGCCGGGCAGAACCAACTGTTCAAGACCTACATCGGCCAGGGCTACTACAACTGCCACACGCCGTCGCCGATCCTGCGCAACCTGCTGGAAAACCCGGCCTGGTACACCGCCTACACCCCCTACCAGCCGGAAATCTCCCAGGGCCGCCTGGAAGCGCTGCTGAACTTCCAGACCCTGATCAGCGACCTGACCGGCCTGCCGATCGCCAACGCCTCGCTGCTCGATGAAGCCACCGCCGCCGCCGAAGCCATGACCTTCTGCAAGCGTCTGAGCAAGAACAAGGGCAGCCATGCCTTTTTCGCCTCCGTGCACTGCCACCCGCAGACCCTCGATGTGCTGCGCACCCGTGCCGAGCCGCTGGGCATCGACGTGGTGGTCGGCGACGAACGTGAACTGAGCGACGTCAGCACCTTCTTCGGCGCCCTGCTGCAATACCCGGCGAGCAATGGTGACCTGTTCGACTATCGCGAGTTGACCGAGCGTTTCCACGCCGCCAATGCCCTGGTCGCGGTCGCCGCCGACCTGCTGGCCCTGACCCTGCTCACTCCGCCGGGCGAATTTGGTGCCGATGTCACCATCGGCAGCGCCCAGCGCTTTGGTGTCCCGCTGGGCTTCGGTGGCCCGCATGCCGCCTACTTCTCCACCCGCGATGCGTTCAAGCGCGACATGCCCGGCCGCCTGGTCGGTGTTTCTGTAGACCGTTTCGGCAAGCCGGCCCTGCGCCTGGCGATGCAGACCCGCGAACAGCACATCCGTC
The DNA here is from genome assembly GCF_000364705.1 of Pseudomonas fuscovaginae SE-1. Classification (GTDB taxonomy): domain Bacteria; phylum Pseudomonadota; class Gammaproteobacteria; order Pseudomonadales; family Pseudomonadaceae; genus Aquipseudomonas; species Aquipseudomonas fuscovaginae_A. The sequence goes on from NZ_AQOH01000312.1 coordinate 39,765, forward strand.
GCGAGAAGGCCACCAGCAACATCTGCACCGCCCAGGTGCTGCTGGCCAACATCGCCAGCATGTACGCCGTGTACCACGGTCCCCAGGGGCTGACACAGATCGCCCAGCGCACCCACCGCCTGACCGCGATCCTGGCCAAGGGCCTGAGCGCTCTGGGCCTGGGCGTCGAGCAGGAGAGCTTCTTCGATACCCTGACGCTCAAGACCGGTGCCCAGACCGCTACCCTGCACGCCAAGGCGCGCGAGCAGAAGATCAACCTGCGCGTGGTCGATGACGAGCGCCTGGGCCTGTCGCTCGACGAAACCTGCGGCCAGGCCGATGTCGAAACCCTCTGGGCGCTGCTGGCCGGTGACAAGGCCCTGCCTGACTTCGCCGCGCTCGCCGCCTCGACCGGGGACAGCATTCCGACCGCCCTGGTACGCCAGTCGCCGATCCTCAGCCATCCGGTGTTCAACCGCTATCACTCGGAAACCGAGCTGATGCGCTACCTGCGCAAGCTGGCGGACAAGGACCTGGCCCTGGACCGCACCATGATCCCGCTGGGCTCCTGCACCATGAAGCTCAACGCCGCCAGCGAGATGATCCCGGTGACCTGGGCCGAATTCGGCGCCCTGCACCCGTTCGCCCCGGCCGAGCAGAGTGCCGGCTATCAGCGACTGACCGACGAACTGGAGGCGATGCTCTGCGCCGCCACCGGCTATGACGCGGTGTCCCTGCAGCCGAACGCCGGCTCCCAGGGCGAGTACGCCGGCCTGCTGGCGATCCGTGCCTACCACCAGAGCCGTGGCGAAGGTCGTCGCGACATCTGCCTGATCCCGTCGTCGGCCCACGGCACCAACCCGGCCACCGCCCACATGGCCGGCATGCGCGTGGTGGTCACCGCCTGCGATGCCCGTGGCAACGTCGACATCGAGGACCTGCGGGCCAAGGCCATCGAGCACCGCGAGCACCTCGCCGCGCTGATGATCACCTACCCGTCGACCCACGGCGTGTTCGAGGAAGGCATCCGCGAAATCTGCGGCATCATCCACGACAACGGCGGCCAGGTGTACATCGACGGCGCCAACATGAACGCGATGGTCGGCCTCTGCGCGCCGGGCAAGTTCGGCGGCGACGTCTCCCACCTGAACCTGCACAAGACTTTCTGCATCCCCCACGGCGGTGGCGGCCCGGGTGTCGGCCCGATCGGCGTGAAGTCGCACCTGGCGCCGTTCCTGCCCGGTCATGGCGTGATGGCGCGCAAGGAAGGCGCGGTCTGCGCGGCACCGTTCGGCAGCGCGAGCATCCTGCCGATCACCTGGATGTACATCCGCATGATGGGTGGCGAAGGTCTCAAGCGCGCCTCGCAACTGGCCATCCTCAATGCCAACTACATCTCCCGGCGCCTGGAAGAGCACTACCCGGTGCTCTACACCGGCAGCAACGGCCTGGTGGCCCACGAGTGCATCCTCGACCTGCGCCCGCTGAAGGACAGCAGCGGCATCAGCGTCGACGACGTCGCCAAGCGCCTGATCGACTTCGGCTTCCATGCTCCGACCATGTCGTTCCCGGTCGCCGGCACGCTGATGATCGAGCCGACCGAAAGTGAGTCCAGGGAAGAACTGGACCGTTTCTGCGACGCCATGATCCGTATCCGCGAGGAAATCCGCGCGGTGGAGAACGGCAGCCTGGACAAGGACGACAACCCGCTGAAGAACGCCCCGCACACTGCGGCGGAGCTGGTCGGCGAGTGGGCGCACCCGTACAGCCGCGAACAGGCGGTGTATCCGGTGGCGTCGCTGGTCGAAGCCAAGTACTGGCCGCCGGTCGGTCGCGTCGACAACGTGTTCGGTGATCGCAACCTGGTCTGCGCCTGCCCGTCGATCGAGAACTACGCTTAAACCTTTGCCGTGACCAAAGGCTTGCCTGTGGTGAGGGGCTTGGCGGAACACCGCACTGCCCCACTGGGGCGCGCGGCGCCCCAAAACCGGCTATTGCGTTGCACCAGAGTGAACGCATTGGCTGGTTTTACGGCTGCTTCGCAGCCGAGCGCGGGCAAGCCCGCTCGCCACAAGCGTACAGACCGTCCCCCTATAATTATTAGAAAAAAAGGAGAACCATCATGTCCCTGAGCGTGTTCGACCTGTTCAAGATCGGCATCGGTCCCTCCAGCTCCCACACCGTCGGACCGATGCGCGCCGCCGCACGGTTCGTCGAGGGCCTGCGTCGCGAGAACCTGCTGGAGCAGACCACGTGCGTCAAGGTCGAGCTGTACGGCTCGCTCGGCGCCACCGGCAAGGGCCACGGCAGCGACAAGGCCGTGTTGCTCGGGCTGGAGGGAGAGCATCCCGACACCGTCGATACCGAAACCGTCGCCGACCGTCTGCAAGCCATTCGTGGCAGCGGCCGCCTGAAACTGCTCGGCGAGCACTCCATCGAATTCAGCGAAAAGCTCCACCTGGCGATGATCCGCAAACCGTTGGCCTACCATCCCAACGGCATGATCTTCCGCGCCTTCGACGGCGCCGGTATCCAGATCCGCAGCCGCGAGTACTACTCGATCGGCGGCGGCTTCGTCGTCGATGAAGATGCCGCCGGTGCCAACCGTATCGTCGAGGACAGCACCCCGCTGACCTTTCCGTTCAAGAGCGCCAAGGAGCTGCTGGGCCACTGCAGCACCTACGGCCTGTCCATCAGCCAGGTCATGCTGACCAACGAAAGCGCCTGGCGGCCCGAGGCGGAAACCCGCGCCGGGTTGCTGAAGATCTGGCAGGTGATGCAGGACTGCGTCGCCGCCGGCTGTCGCAACGAAGGCATCCTGCAAGGCGGCCTGAAGGTCAAGCGCCGCGCCGCCGCCCTGCACCGGCAACTGTGCAAGAACCCCGAGGCGGCCCTGCGCGATGCGCTGTCGGTGCTGGACTGGGTCAACCTCTACGCCCTGGCGGTCAACGAGGAAAACGCCAACGGCGGCCGGGTAGTCACCGCCCCGACCAATGGCGCGGCCGGGATCATCCCCGCCGTCCTGCACTACTACATGCGTTTCATCCCCGGTGCCAACGAGGATGGCGTGGTGCGCTTCCTGCTCACCGCCGCCGCGATCGGCATCCTCTACAAGGAAAACGCCTCGATCTCCGGGGCCGAGGTCGGCTGCCAGGGCGAAGTCGGCGTGGCCTGCTCGATGGCGGCCGGTGCCCTCTGCGAAGTACTGGGCGGCAGCGTGCAACAGGTCGAGAACGCCGCCGAAATCGGCATGGAGCACAACCTCGGGCTGACCTGCGACCCGATCGGCGGGCTGGTGCAGGTACCTTGCATCGAGCGCAACGCGATGGGCTCGGTCAAGGCCATCAATGCCGTGCGCATGGCCCTGCGCGGGGACGGCCAGCACTTCGTCTCCCTCGACAAGGTGATCCGCACCATGCGCCAGACCGGTGCCGACATGAAGAGCAAATACAAGGAGACCGCCCGTGGCGGTCTGGCCGTAAACATTATCGAATGCTGATCGGCGAGGCGGGCGCAAGCCGCCTTCCGGCCATTTCCAGGAGTTGAAGATGTCCACCGAAAACCTGCTGAAAACCCCGCTGCACGCCCTGCACCTGCAACTCGGGGCACGCATGGTGCCGTTCGCCGGCTATGAGATGCCGGTGCAGTACCCGCTGGGCGTCCTGAAGGAACACCAGCACACCCGCGATCAGGCCGGCTTGTTCGATGTCTCGCACATGGGCCAGATCCGCCTGGTCGGCGCAGACGCCGCCAAGGCCCTCGAAACCCTGGTGCCGGTGGATATCGTCGACCTGCCGGTGGGCATGCAGCGCTATGCGATGTTCACCAACGAAAACGGCGGCATCCTCGACGACCTGATGGTCGCCAACCTGGGTAACGACGAGCTGTTCCTGGTGGTCAACGCCGCCTGCAAGGAGCAGGACCTGGCCCACCTGCGCAAGCACCTGGGGCATCTGTGCGAGGTGCAGCCGCTGTTCGAGGAGCGCGCCCTGCTCGCCCTGCAAGGCCCGGCTGCCGTTACCGTGCTGGCCCGCCTGGCACCGGAAGTAACCCGGATGACCTTCATGCAGTTCGCGCCATTGCGCCTGCTGGGTGTCGACTGCTACGTCAGCCGTTCCGGCTACACCGGCGAGGACGGCTTCGAGATTTCCGTGCCGGCAGCCAGTGCCGAGTGCCTGGCCCGCAGCCTGCTGGCCGAGACCGAGGTCGAAGCCATCGGCCTGGGCGCTCGCGATTCGCTGCGCCTGGAGGCTGGCCTGTGCCTCTACGGGCACGACATGAACGAGCAGACCACCCCGGTCGAAGCCAGCCTGCTCTGGGCCGTGTCCAAGGCCCGGCGTGCCGATGGCGCCCGTGCCGGCGGCTTCCCGGGTGCGGAACAGGTCTTCGCACAGCAGCAACAGGGCGTCCAACGCAAGCGCGTCGGCCTGCTGCCGCAGGAACGGACGCCGGTGCGCGAAGGCGCGGAAATCGTCGACGAAGCCGGTACGGTGATCGGCCGCGTGTGCAGCGGCGGCTTCGGCCCGACCCTTGGCGCCCCGCTGGCCATGGGCTATGTGGACAACGCCCACTGCGCCCTGGGTACCCAGGTCTGGGCTATCGTGCGGGGCAAGCACATCCCGCTGAAAGTCAGCAAAATGCCGTTTGTCGCACAACGTTACTATCGCGGTTGATACCAACAGTAACAACTAAAGGTAATGAAACTGTGCACTGGTTTGTAACGTTGGCGCCACAAACCAGTGCATATATTCACAAGTGAACTTGCCTTATAACGGTCGAACACAAGTGAATACTTGAATGTCAGGGATGTCCCGGCCACAGCCCACGAAAACTGCGGCAAACGGCCTCAAATCGCGGGATGGACGGGGGCTTGTTTTTTCTCCCACAGTTGGCGTAGAGTTTCCCTACTGTGTTTGCATGGGTCGCTTGGAATCGTGACCTGGGCAGTAGCTATAAGTTCGCTACAACCCGTTCGACGTCTCTTACTTTCCTGCAACCCAGCCCAGTACTCTTTCCAGTGAAAGGGGCTGTCATTAATTTTTAGCGTCAAAGGAAATAAGAAATGTCCGAACGTAAGAGCGGTACCGTCAAGTGGTTTAACGACGAAAAAGGTTTTGGTTTTATCACTCCTGAGAGCGGTCCGGATCTGTTCGTCCACTTCCGCGCCATTCAGGGCAGCGGCTTCAAAAGCCTGAAAGAAGGCCAGAAAGTGACCTTCATCGCCGTACAGGGCCAGAAAGGCCTGCAGGCTGACGAAGTCATCGCAGAGAACTGAGTTCGGTTTTCAAGCCTGAAAAGCCCCTGATGGTGACATCAGGGGCTTTTTTTGTGTGTGCGATTCATGCATCAGCGGCCATGGGTCTGGTTTTATGGGGGTGGCTTCGTAAAATGGCCTTTTCCTCGAGAGAACGCCCCCATGACGAAGCACGTACTAAGCCCGCAGGGTGATTTCCCCGCCGCCGGCCTGGGTCGCCGCCTGGCCGCGATGTTCTATGACGCCCTGCTGTGCACCGCCCTGTTGATCGTGACCGGCTTCATCTACAAGCTGGCGCAGATGGCGATCATGGGCGAGCAACGCCTCAAGACCCTCGCGGACTCCGGCGCCCTGGACGGCGACCCCCTGTTCTCGACCGTGGTGTTCTGCGTGCTGTTCGGCTTCTTCGCCAAGTTCTGGACCTACAAGGGCCAGACCCTGGGCATGCAGGTCTGGGGCATTCGCGTGCAGAACGCCGATGGTTCGGCGATCAGCCTCTGGCAGGCCCTGCTGCGTTTTCTCATCGCCATCCCTTCCATGCTCTTCGCCGGCCTGGGTTTCCTCTGGGTGCTGCTGGACAAGCAGAAGCGCAGTTGGCACGACATCTACTCCGACAGCCAGTTGGTACGCATTCCCAAACGGCGCTGAGGCTTTCCAGCCGCCCATGAAAAAGCCCGCCTCATATTGAGGCGGGCTTTTTTACATCCAGACGCTAGCCGATTGCGTTACTCGGCCAGCTTGAAGGTGATGAAGCTGGCACGTCCCTGACGCAGGACACGCATCGACACCGAACGATTCTTCGGCAGGGCCTTGGCGATCTCGGTGAACTGCTTGGCATCGGTGATCGCCTGGTTGTTCAGGTGGGTGATCACATCGCCCGGCTGCAGGCCGATCAGTGCCGCGGGACCATCCTGGACTTCCTTGATGACCACGCCGCCCTTGACCAGGTCGTTGGCCTTCTTCTGCTCGTCGCTCAGGTCGGCGACGGAAACGCCCAGGCGGTTGCTGCTGCGCTCGGCACCGGCCGACCTGCCGCTGTCCATTTCCTTGCCTTCGTCAGGAATCGCGCCGACGGTCAGCTCGATGGTCTTGCGCTGGCCTTCACGCACCACTTCCAGCTTGGCCTTCTCGCCCGCCTTCAGTGCACCGACCAGGTGCGGCAGGTCGGCCGACATTTCGATCGGCTGGCCATTCATGCTGAGGATCACGTCACCGACCTGCAGGCCGCCCTTGGCCGCCGGACCATCATCCTGCACCTGGGCAACCAGCGCACCGGCCGGCTTGTCCAGGCCGAACGACTCGGCCAGGTCCTTGTTGACCTCCTGGATGACCACGCCCAGCCAGCCACGGCTGACCTTGCCACCGGCCTTCAACTGGTTGGAAACATCCATGGCCACGTCGATCGGGATGGCGAAGGAGACGCCCATGAAGCCACCGGAGCGGGTATAGATCTGCGAGTTGATCCCGACCACTTCACCGTTGAGGTTGAACAGCGGACCACCGGAGTTGCCCGGGTTGATCGGCACGTCGGTCTGGATGAACGGCACATAATTCTCGTTCGGCAGGCTGCGGCCCACAGCGCTGACGATACCCTGGGTCACGGTGTGGTCAAAGCCGAACGGCGAACCGATGGCGACTACCCACTGGCCGGGCTTGAGGTCCTTGGACTTGCCGAGCTTGAGGGTCGGCAGGTTCTTGCCGTCGATCTTCAGCAGGGCCACGTCGGAACGCGGATCGGTGCCGACCAGCTTGGCCTTGAGCTCGCTGCGGTCGGCCAGGCGTACGAGGATCTCATCCGCATCGGCCACCACGTGGTTGTTGGTCAGGATATAACCGTCATTGGAGATGATGAACCCCGACCCCAGCGACTGTGCTTCACGCTGCCGACCGCCACCTTTCGGGCTGCGCGGTTGCGGGAAGCCGCGGAAGAACTGCTGGATCTCCGGAGGCAGGCCTTCCAGCCCCTGGATATCCGACACCTTGCGGTCCGGCAGTTTCTGGGTGGTACTGATGTTCACCACGGCCGGCGAGGCCTGCTCCACCAACTGGGTGAAATCGGGCAATTCCGCGGCCTGGGCCGCCACCGCCTGCCCGAGGAGCAGGACCGTGGCGAAAATGGACAGATAGGACTTCAAGCTTGGTATCGACATACGGCTCCCGTGAACAACGAGCATGGTTAAGCGACAGGTACCATAAAACCCAAAGACGATTAAGCCTGGATTACGGACCGGGAACAACAAACAAGGCCAGCGCCGAAAAGGCTCTGACCTATAGGAAAATTCAGGTTGGTTTGCAAGGGAAAATGATCACCGGACATTTCGGCATCTCGATCCCGCTGCCGGACGGCGTGCAGGTGGGCGCGGGATCGAGTCGGCAGATGTCATGGCTCAGTCTCTTACTGCCGGGCAGCCTGCGCATCACCGGCGCGCATCGACAGGGCGATACGTTCGGCTGTTCCGATGGGTATCTCGCCCACGACGGTGACCATGATCTCCCCGGACGGGGTGGTCAGGCGCCGGGAGACGGCAACGGTCGGGCCCAGTTGGGTGCGGGTATCGGCGATGTTGGCGCCGTGGAGGGGTTCGAGGAAAACCGAGAAACGCGCCAGCCCATCGTCATACATCAGGCTGCTGACCTGGGTCCTGGTCTGCGGATCGACACGCGCGGAACTGTTCACCAGCTCGAAGCCTGGTGGCAGCCAATCGGAATGCCACTGTTGGGCCACCTTGCTGGCCTGGGCCTGGTTACCGGCCTGGATCACCGGCTTGCATTCGGCACCGCCCTGCAGCTGGCTGTCCTGGGGGACATCGCTGGTATTGAGCTCGGTGAACTGGAAGCGTTCGAGCAACTGGCCCTTGTCGTTGATCAGCAACGACTTCAGCGGCAATCCGGTCTGGCGGTCCAGGTGCAATTCGAAGCCATAGCGATGCTGATCGCGAGGCGTCAGGGAAACAATGACCGCAGGGCGGCCGGCGACGCGGGACTTGCCCACGACCGCTATGTCATACCAGGCCTTGAGCTTTTGTGGATCAAGCGCGCGGGCATGGGCGTCAGGCGACTGGCCCAGCCCCGCCACCAACGAGCCGCTGACGCACTCGGTGCGTCCATCGACCCGTACCACCTCTTGCGCCGAACCATCGAGCTGCAGCAGGCGTTCGCGAACCTGACCGTTCTGGACCAGATGCCAGATACTGTGGGTCGAGAAACTGCCATTGCGTTCGTAGACGAAGGTGCCCTGGAAGCTTTGCTGTTGCTCGGCTTGCCCAAGACGGCTCAACCAGTCCTGGGCTTCGTCGGCCTGGGCGGTGAAAGCGAATCCACCGGCCAGGGCAAGCGTGAGAAGAGGTAGTGCGCGCATGATCCTCCTTACTTGGCGGTTTCCAGGCTGGCTGCACGTGCGTAGGGCAGCGCACTCTCGGTACCTTTCAAGGCAGCTTGCTGTGCATGCTGGCGCAGGTAGCCTGGCAGACGCTGATCCCAACCGGCCTGGCCTTGTTGCAGCACACCGTTGGCCATCGGCCCGGTAGGCTCGGAGCCTTCAGTATAGCCGGCCAATACTGCCGGGCCCTTCGCCGTCGGCGCGGCCAGACCAGGCTGGTTGGATTGCTGGGCCAGTTGAGCGCCGGCAATCTCGTCCTGGTTATAGAACCGCACACCGGCCAGGACCGCCATGGTCACCGAAGCGGCCACCGCCAGGCGACCGAGGGTGCGCCATGGGCCACGGGTGTTCCTGGCTGGCACGTCCTCGCCAGCCAGCGCCGCCGATACAGCCGATGCGATGTCCAGGCGCGGGTCCAACAGATCCTTGTGCATCACTGCCCGGGCAACCTGGTAACGCGACCAGGTGGCACGGGTGTCGGCATCGTCGAGGGCATTGAGCACCCGACGCAATTCCAGTTCGTCCGCTTCGTTATCCATCACCGCGGACAGCGATTCCTGCAGGGCTTCACGACTCATGACGGTTCCTCTCTTGGCTGTCGCCGCTGTCTCAGGTTTCCTGCAACAACGGTTGCAGGGCTTTATCGATGGCCTCCCGAGCGCGGAAAATCCGGGAGCGCACGGTGCCCACCGGACATTGCATGACGGCTGCAATGTCCTCATAACTCAGACCGTCAAATTCACGTAAAGTTAACGCTGTACGCAAATCTTCCGGCAGTTGCTGGATGGTTCGATGGACGGTGCCTTCGATTTCATCCCGGAGCAACGCACGCTCCGGCGATTCGAGATCCTTGAGGCCATGGTCGCCATCGTAGAACTCGGCATCTTCGGAACTGACATCGCTGTCTGGAGGCCTGCGACCGCGGGACACCAGATAGTTTTTCGCCGTGTTGATGGCGATGCGGTACAGCCAGGTATAAAACGCACTGTCACCGCGGAAATTTCCCAGAGCACGGTAGGCCTTGATAAACGCTTCCTGTGCAACATCCTGGGCTTCATGGGTGTCGTGCACAAAGCGCACGATCAACCCGAGAATTTTGTGCTGGTATTTCAGCACTAGCAGATCAAAAGCCCGCCTGTCGCCGCGTTGCACGCGTTCGACCAGCTGCTGATCCTCTTCCTGGGTTAGCATGAATGCTCCTCATAGGACTTGAAGGAGGCTGCCATTGCTAATCGATCAGGCTTGCAAACATAGACTCGGACTGTCGGCAAAAGTTCTCCCCCTTCAAGCAAGTTTCCTGCGACCCTTCAAACGGGCCCACACGAAAAACGCAGTACGGCCCTGGCCGGCTGCGTGAATGATCTTGTCGTCGAATCCGCTGGCGCAGCCTTCTTCAGACTACGCAGACAACCGACGCTGTCCCCTTCTTTTTGCACCTGCCTATGGAGCCCGGGGCGTTTTAAAAGTTCCCGGACACACCCGCAAGTAATAGCATTGTGCCGTTCCCCTGGGCAAAGGCGGCATGAACCTTGTTATAGCCGAAAAATCATCGTGTTACCGTGCAAAACCATATGCACGATGGCCTGGAGTGGCGCACACTTCCCGCCCGCAGTAATTTCACAATGCCACGAAGGCCCGGCTATTGTGCCGATCCCCCCCAGCAGTTACCAGTGGGCCGTGTGGCAAGTTCCGAGCCCTGACTGGACCGGGCCCAACGCACCTTTCGCGCGGTGCTTTTTTTCGGATTGATTGAGATGAGCCAACATTTTCAACACGATGTGCTGGTGATTGGCAGCGGCGCCGCCGGCCTGAGCCTGGCGCTGACCCTGCCGGGCCATCTGCGCATTGCCGTGCTGAGCAAGGGCGACCTGGCCAACGGTTCGACCTTCTGGGCCCAGGGAGGGGTCGCGGCGGTACTGGACGATACCGACACGGTGCAGTCTCATGTCGAGGACACCCTCAACGCTGGCGGCGGTCTGTGCCATGAGGACGCGGTGCGTTTCACCGTCGAGCACAGCCGCGAGGCCATTCAATGGCTGATCGACCAGGGCGTGCCGTTCACCCGCGATGAAGAGGCCAATGTCGACGACGGCGGCTTCGAGTTCCACCTGACCCGCGAGGGCGGCCACAGCCACCGGCGTATCATCCACGCCGCCGATGCCACCGGCGCGGCGATCTTCCGAACCCTGTTGGAGCAGGCCCGGCAACGCCCGAACATCGAGCTGCTGGAACAGCGCGTAGCGGTCGACCTGATCACCGAGAAACGCCTGGGCCTGGACGGCGAGCGCTGCCTGGGCGCCTACGTGCTCGATCGCGGCACCGGCGAGGTCGATACCTACGGCGCACGCTTCACCGTCCTGGCCTCGGGCGGCGCGGCCAAGGTCTACCTCTATACCAGCAACCCCGACGGTGCCTGTGGCGACGGTATCGCCATGGCCTGGCGCTCGGGCTGCCGGGTGGCGAACCTGGAGTTCAACCAGTTCCACCCCACCTGCCTCTATCATCCGCAGGCCAAGAGCTTCCTGATCACCGAGGCCCTGCGCGGCGAAGGCGCACACCTGAAGCTGCCCAATGGCGAACGTTTCATGCCGCGCTTCGACCCGCGGGCGGAGCTGGCGCCACGGGATATCGTCGCCCGGGCCATCGACCACGAGATGAAGCGCCTGGGGATCGACTGCGTCTACCTGGACATCAGCCACAAGCCCGAAGCCTTCATCAAGACGCACTTTCCGACGGTGTACGAACGCTGCCTGGCGTTCTCCATCGACATCACCCGCCAGCCGATCCCGGTGGTGCCCGCGGCGCATTACACCTGCGGCGGCATCCTCGTCGACCAGCAGGGCCGCACCGACGTTCCCGGCCTGTATGCGATCGGCGAAACCAGCTTCACCGGCCTGCATGGCGCCAACCGCATGGCCAGCAACTCGCTGCTCGAATGTTTCGTGTATGCCCGCTCGGCCGCCGCCGACATCCTCCGGCAACTGCCGCAGGTCGCCCAGCCCATCGCCCTGCCGAGCTGGGATGCCAGCCAGGTGACCGACTCCGACGAGGACGTGATCATCGCCCACAACTGGGACGAGCTGCGGCGTTTCATGTGGGACTACGTGGGCATCGTGCGCACCAGCAAGCGCCTGCAACGGGCCCAGCACCGGGTACGCCTGCTGCTGGACGAGATCGACGAGTTCTACAGCAACTACAAGGTCAGTCGCGATCTGATCGAGTTGCGCAACCTGGCCCAAGTGGCCGAGCTGATGATCCGCTCGGCCATGGAGCGCAAGGAGAGCCGTGGCCTGCACTACACCCTCGACTATCCGGGCCAGTTGTCCGAGGCCCTGGACACTATCCTGGTGCCGCCCACCTACGCCGGCTGAACTTGAGCCGCACGCGCAGGCGCCGATGCTCGTCGTGCGCCAGCGCGTCGCGAGGCACGCTGAGCGAGCGCGGCAGCCAATGCCCTGGCTGGCGAAAGCGCAGCACCACCAGCCAGGGCAAGGCCAGGCTGTCGCGACATAACCGCACCGGCTGCCAGCCCCCGGCCCGACTCCACAACTGCCAGCCCCGCTCGTCCCGACGCAGTCCGGTAAAAGCCGCCGAATGGCTCAGCAGGATCTGTCGCGGCAGCACCCAGGCGGCGTGCATCAGGCAGGCGAAAGCCCCGGACAGGCTTGCCCAGAGCGGAATGACCAGCAGGAACCAGGACAACAGCGCGAGCCCCAGGGCCGCGAGATACGCCGCCAGCAACAGCCGTGAGGCCCGCCAGCGGCATTCGAAGCGATTACTTGGGCTGAACACGGTCCAGGATCATGCGCACCATGCGCTGCAGTTCCGGATCCGGCGACTCGGAACGTTCCATGAACCAGCCGAACATGTCCTGGTCCTCGCACTCGAGCAGATTGCGATAGCACTCGCGGTCGGCGTCATTGAGATGCGGGTACACCTCCTTGACGAACGGTACCAGCAGCACGTCCAGTTCCAGCATGCCGCGGCGGCTGTGCCAATAGAGGCGATTGAGTTCTACATCTTCGACCATGGAGCGCTCCTCGAATTTGGGCGCAAGTATACAGGCCTGATCGACGTCGCACAGTCGGCTTTGGTCGGCATTGCCCGGCGTTTTGCGAACTATCCATTTCCAGGGCGCCCCTCTATGATGTGTACCAGACCTTTTCATGCTGCGAAGACTCATGGCCGATTCCGCTTTTTTCTGCACCCTGTCCCACGAAGGCGTTCTCGCTGTCCGCGGCGCCGAAGCCGGCAAGTTCCTGCAAGGCCAGTTGACCTGCAACCTCAATTACCTCAGCGATACCCGCGCCAGCCTCGGCGCGCGCTGTACGCAAAAAGGCCGCATGCAATCGAGCTTCCGCATCCTGCTCGAAGGTGACGGCGTGTTGCTGGCCATGGCCAGCGAGCTGCTCGAGCCGCAACTGGCGGACCTGAAGAAATACGCGGTGTTCTCCAAGGCCAGGCTCACCGACGAAAGCACCGGCTGGGTCCGTTTCGGTCTCGGCGAAGCCGACGTCTGCCTGGCCGGCCTGGGCCTGCCACTGCCTGCCGACAGCGATAGCGTGGCAAGGGCCGACGGTCTGATCGCGGTGCGTGTATCGCCCGGGCGCAGTGAACTCTGGGTACCGGCCGAGCAGGCCGAAAACGTCCGGGCCCGATTGGCCAGCCAACTGGGCGAGGCCGATCTCAACAGTTGGCTGCTCGGCCAGGTGCGTGCAGGCATCGGCCAGGTCATGCCACAGACCCGCGAACTGTTCATCCCGCAGATGCTCAACCTGCAGGCCGTCGGCGGCGTCAGCTTCAAGAAGGGCTGCTACACCGGCCAGGAAATCGTCGCGCGCATGCAGTACCTGGGCAAGCTCAAGCGTCGCCTGTATCGCCTGGCGCTGAGCAGCGAACAACTGCCGCAACCAGGCAGCGAGCTGTTCTCGCCATCGCACAACAGTTCGATCGGTGAAGTGGTGATCGCGGCCAGGGCCGAGGGTGGCATCGAACTGCTGGCCGTCCTGCAGGCCGAAGCGGCCGAAGAAGGCACGGTCCACCTGGGCGACCTGCAAGGGCCGTTGCTGACCCTGCTGGACCTGCCTTATCAACTGGACCGCGACCGCGAAATCCAGCGTTAAATTGCACCGCTGTAGAGAGCACGAATGAACAGTCTGGCGGAAAAGGTCCTACAGGACTTGGTAGCGGCCATCGATAACGATGACCTGGTTCTGCCCACGCTGCCGGAGGTCGCCCTGAAGATTCGCGAGGCGGCCGAGGATCCGGAGATCAGCGTCAGTACCTTGAGCAAGGTGATCGGTGTCGACACCGCGCTGTCGGCGCGCCTGATCAAGGTGGTCAACAGCCCGTTGCTGCGCGCCAGCCATGAAGTGACCGACCTGTATACCGCCATCACCCGGCTGGGAGTGAACTACAGCAGCAACCTGGCGATCGGCCTGGTGATGGAACAGATCTTCCACGCCCGCTCGGAAGTGGTGGAACAGAAGATGCGTGAGGTCTGGCGCAAGAGCCTGGAGATTGCCGGGATCTGCTACGTACTGTGCCGCGACTTCACCCAGCTCAAGCCGGACCAGGCCGCTCTCGGCGGGCTGGTGCACCAGATCGGCGTATTGCCGATCCTGACCTACGCCGAGGATCACTACGAACTGCTGGCCGACCCGCTGAGCCTGGACCATGTGATCGACAGCATCCACCCGGTGCTGGGCGACAAGCTGCTGCGCGTCTGGGACTTCCCGGAGCGGCTGGTCAGATTGCCGAGCCAGTACCTGGATCTGGGCCGGGACAGCGCCATCATCGATTACCCGGACCTGGTGCAGATCGCCACGGTGTTCTGCCATCAGGGCACGACGCAGGCCTTTGCCCATGTCGACCCGACCAGCCTGCCGGCCTTCAGGAAACTGGGGCTGGCCCCGGACAATGTGGCCTGGGTCGAGCAGCTCAATGATGCGCGGATGATGCTCAACTAGAGAACGGCGATGCCTGGTTCGCCCCCGCCTAACCGGCGATGAAACTCACCCGCACCTTAAGCCCGCACTGTTCGCCATCATGCAGGCTGATCTGTGCCAGGTGCGCGCGACAGATCTCGCCGACGATCGCCAGGCCCAACCCCGAACCCACGCCCTGCTGGTTGCGCCGATAGAAGCGCTCGAACACCCGGTCACGCTCCTCCAGCGGAATACCCGGCCCATCGTCCTCCACTTCCAGCACCGCCGGCGCACCGACCCGCAGGATCACGTTGCCGCCAGCCGGGGTGTGGGCCAAGGCGTTGTCCACCAGGTTGCTCAACAGTTCATTGAGCAGGGTCGGCTCGCCACGCAGCCACACCGGTTCATCCGCCTCGAGCGCCAACGCCACGCCACGGGCATGGGCCAACGGTGCCATCGCCATGCCCAGTTCCCGGGCCAGTTGGCTCAAGTCGAGCAACTGCGCGCCCCCTTCGGCAATCGCCCGCGCTCCATTCTCCACCCGGGCCATCGACAGCAGCTGGTTGGCCAGATGGGTCAGGCGATCGGTGCCCTGGGCCGCCGTTTCCAGGGTACTGCGCCAGGTATTGGCATCCGAGGCCCGCAGTCCCAGTTCCAGGCGTGCCTTCAGTGCCGCCAGGGGGGTACGCAGTTCATGGGCGGCGTCGGCGATGAACTGTTCCTGGCGCTCGAACTGCCGGCGCAGGCGCTCGGTGAAATGGTTGAGAGCACGCACCAGCGGCCACAACTCGCGCTGCACCTCGACCAGCGGCAGAGGCCGCAGGTCATCCGACTGACGCTCCTCCACCGCCGTGCGCAAGCGCTCCAACGGGCGCAGCGCGGCACTCACGGCGAACCACACCAGCAGCAGCGCGCCCCCCGCCAGCATGCCCAGGCGCAACAATGTATCGGCCATCAGGCTGCGCGCCATGTTGACCCGCGCCTCATCGGTCTCGGCCACCCGGATCTCCGCCATGCCGTTCATGTTCGGCTCGCTGACCGCCTTGAGCAGGCTCACCACCCGCACCGGCTGGCCGCGATACTGCGCATCGTAGAAGCGTGCCAGGGCCGGGTAGTCATCGGTACGCGGCGTGCCGGGCGGGGGGGCTGGCAGGTTCTCGTAGCCGGAAATCAACTGCTGGTGAATGTCGTTGACCTGGTAGTAGATCCGCCCGGCGCTGTCGTAGGCGAAAGTGTCGAGGGCGACATAGGGCACATCGGCGCTGAGGGTGCCGTCGCGCTGCGAGAGGCCGGCGGCGATGGTGCGTGCCGAAGCCAGCAGTGTTCGGTCATAGGCGGTGTCGGCGGCCTCGCGGCCGTTCCAGTAGGCGCTCCAGCCACTGGCGAGCATCAGCACCACCAGCAACAGCGCGAGGTTCCACAGCAAGCGCCAACGCAGGCTGCCCGGCTTATGCATCGCGGGCTTCCAGCAGGTAGCCGAGGCCGCGAAAGGTCACGATGGCCACTGCGTGGCCATCGAGCTTCTTGCGCAGCCGATGCACATAGATCTCGATGGCATCGGCGCTGGCCTCCTCGTCCAGGCCGAACACCTGGGACGCCAGTTGCTCCTTGCTCATCACCCGCCCCGGGCGGGCGACCAGCGCCTCGAGCACCGCCTGTTCGCGGGAAGTCAGGGTCAACAACTGGTCACCGAGGGTGAAACGGCGGGTGTCGAGGTCGTAGACCAGTTCCCCGCAGCGCTGCTGCCGTTCGCCACCCAGCACGCTGCGGCGCAGCAGTGCCTTGACCCGTGCCTCCAGTTCCGTGAGTTCGAAGGGTTTGGCCAGGTAGTCATCGGCCCCCAGATTCAGGCCATGCACCCGATCCTTCACATCGCTGCGGGCGGTCAGCATCAAGACCGGCAGGTTCTTGCCCCGTGCACGCAACCGCGCCAGCACTTCGAAACCATCCATGCGCGGCAGACCCACATCGAGGATCGCCGCCGCATAGTCCTCGCTGCCCAGAGCCAGGTCCGCCGCCACCCCGTCGTGCAGTACATCCACGGTCAGCCCCGTACTCTTGAGCGCCTGGGCGACACTTTCGGCCAACTGCAGATGATCTTCGACCAAGAGTACACGCATGAATTTTCCACCTCTGACTGGGACGGCCAAACGCCCTTTCGAGCACGGAGTTTACCCAATAAACGTAGCGCCGCTAGCCGCCCGGGCCCATGTTTATCGGGGCCGGGCGGATGAAAGGTTGGTGAAAGGTTCGCTCGCTAGAGTCTCTCCACGGACAGTTCCGCCTATCGCTGCCAGCAGCGCCCGGCTGTCCGAAAATGGCAAGGCCACGAGAAACGCCACGATGCGTTTTCGTCAAGAACAAGAACAATAACGGAGTCCGACACGATGCTGCCTCTACAGCCTCAGGCATTTGCGCCTGCCCGTTTTTTTCGTTCCCTTCCTCCTGACCGACCTCCCGCACCACGCTGACGAATGCGCGCATCCGCCCGCACGCCACGCTATTGCCCCGTGGAAACCATACGCCCATAACAACAACTCCCCCGGAGAGAACAATGGACCTGTCGCTACGTAAACTCGCCCTCGCCGCCAGCCTCGCCCTGCTGGCCGGCCAGACCTTCGCCGCCGAACCCAAGCGTCCGGAATGCATTGCCCCGGCCTCCCCGGGCGGTGGCTTCGACCTGACCTGCAAGCTGGCGCAAAGCGCTCTGGTCAACGAGAAAATACTGACCAAGCCGATGCGCGTCACCTACATGCCCGGCGGTGTCGGCGCCGTGGCCTACAACGCCGTGGTGGCCCAGCGCCCGGCCGATGCCGGCACGCTGGTGGCCTGGTCCAGCGGCTCACTGTTGAACCTGGCCCAGGGCAAGTTCGGCCGCTTCGATGAAAGCGCCGTGCGCTGGCTGGCCGCCGTCGGCACCAGCTATGGCGCGATCGCGGTGAAAAGCGACTCGCCCTACAAGAGCCTCGACGACCTGGTCAAGGCCCTGAAGAAGGACCCCGGCAGCGTGGTGATCGGCTCCGGCGGCACCGTCGGCAGCCAGGACTGGATGCAGACCGCGCTGATCGCCAAGGCCGCCGGCATCAACCCGCGCGACCTGCGCTACGTGGCCCTCGAGGGCGGCGGTGAAATCGCCACGGCCCTGCTTGGCGGGCATATCCAGGTCGGCAGCACCGACATCTCCGACTCCATGCCGCATATCCTCAGCGGCGACATGCGCCTGCTCGCGGTGTTCTCCGAACAACGTCTGGACGAGCCGGAAATGAAGAACATCCCCACCGCCCGCGAACAGGGCTACGACATCGTCTGGCCAGTGGTGCGCGGTTTCTACCTGGGGCCGAAGGTCAGCGACGAAGACTACGCCTGGTGGAAATCCTCGTTCGACAAGCTGCTGACCTCAGAGGAGTTCGCCAAGCTGCGCGACCAGCGCGAACTTTTCCCCTTCGCCATGACCGGTCCGGAACTGGACAGCTACGTGAAGAAGCAGGTCGCCCAGTACAAGGTGCTGGCCAAGGAATTCGGCCTGATCCAGTGACCACCGTCCTCTAGTCGCAGCCACGCACCCCGTAATGCGGGGGCGTGGCCCAGGAGTCGCTCATGCTCTTGCAACGTCTCTTCGCCTTCGCGCTGCTGCTGGCCTGCGCCGGCCTGGCGCTGATGGCCTGGCCCTACCAGGCCGCCTTTTCCTACGAACCGGTGGGGCCACGCGCCTACCCGCTGCTGATGCTCGGCCTGATGGGTCTGGCTCTGCTTTACATGCTGTTTCGCCCGACCCCGCTCAAGCACAGCGAAGACGAGCCGCCACTGGATCGCGAAACCCTGACCAAGATCGCCATCTGCGTCGGCCTGCTGCTGGTGTTCGCCGGCACCTTCGAACCGCTGGGCTTCATCCTCAGCAGCATCCTCGTCGGCATTCCGATGGCACGCCTGTACGGCGGCCGCTGGCTGCCCAGCGCGGTGATCATCAGCCTGATGAGCATCGGCCTCTACCTGTTGTTCGACAAGGCCATGGATGTACCGCTGCCCCTCGGACTGCTCGACGTTCTGGAGAACTGACATGGATACTTTCAGCTACCTGGGCCAGGGCTTCGGCGTTGCGCTCACCCCCTACAACCTGGTCACCGCCCTCAGTGGCACCCTGATCGGTACCATCGTCGGCCTGCTGCCGGGCCTGGGCCCGATCAACGGCGTCGCCCTGCTGATCCCGATCGCCTTCGCCCTCGGCCTGCCGCCGGAGTCGGCGCTGATCCTGCTGGCGGCGGTCTACCTGGGCTGCGAGTACGGCGGCCGCATCAGCTCGATCCTGCTCAACATTCCCGGCGAGGCCTCCACCGTGATGACCACCCTCGACGGCTACCCGATGGCCCGCCAGGGCCTGGCGGGCGTTGCCCTGTCACTGTCGGCATGGAGCTCGTTCATCGGTGCCTTCATCGCCACCTGCGGCATGGTGCTGTTCGCCCCGCTGCTGGCGAAATGGGCGATCGCCTTCGGCCCGGCGGAGTACTTCGTACTGATGGTGTTCGCCATCGTCTGCCTCGGCGGCATGGCCGGCGATCGTCCGCTGAAGACCTTCATCGCGGCGCTGATCGGGCTGTTCCTGTCCAGCGTCGGCATCGATGCCAACAGCGGCGTGTACCGTTTCACCGGCGATAACGTCCACCTGACCGACGGCATCCAGTTCGTCGTACTGGTGCTGGGCCTGTTCTCCATCAGCGAGATCCTCCTGCTGCTGGAGAAAACCCACCACGGCCAGGAAGCCGTGAAAGCCACCGGACGGATGATGTTCAACCTCAAGGAAGCGGCCTCGGTGTTCGTGGTCAACCTCCGTTGCGGCCTGCTGGGCTTCATCATGGGCGTACTGCCCGGCGCCGGGGCGACCCTGGCCAGTGCCGTGTCCTACATGGCCGAGAAGCGCCTGGCCGGCAGCGGCGGCAAGTTCGGTCAGGGCGACAAGCGTGGCCTGGCCGCGCCGGAAACCGCCATCGGCGCCTCGGCCTGCGGCGCCCTGGTGCCGATGCTGACCCTCGGCGTACCCGGCTCGGGCACCACCGCGGTGATGATCGGCGCCTTGACGCTCTACAACATCACCCCCGGCCCGCTGCTGTTCGAACAGCAACCGGACATCGTCTGGGGCCTGATCGCCTCGCTGTTCATCGCCAACGTCATGCTGGTGATCCTCAACATCCCGATGATCCGCATCTTCACCCGCATCCTCGCGGTGCCGAACTGGGCACTGGTGCCGGTGATCGCGATCATTACCGCGATCGGCGTCTATGCGGTGCATGCCACCACCTTCGACCTGTTCCTGATGATCGGCATCGGCATCTTCGGCTACATCCTGCGCAAGCTCGATTTTCCGCTGTCGCCGGTACTGCTGGGCTTCATTCTCGGCGGGCTGATGGAGTCGAACCTGCGCCGGGCGCTGTCGATCTCCAACGGCGCGCTGGACATTCTCTGGGCCAGCCCGATCAGCATCGGCGTGTGGGTGCTGACCGTGATCATGCTGACAATGCCGCTGCTGCGCATCTGGCGCAAGCGTTCCACTCAACGCCGTGACCTGGCCAATGCCTGATCGAGCTTTTCGTCACTGGTGGGGAACACCGCTGGTCGGCCTGGCTGGCGGCTACCTCGCCAGCCAGGTGGGCTGGCCGCTGCCATGGATGGTCGGCTCGCTGCTGGCGATCATCCTGGTCCGCTGCCTCACGCCCTGGCAGCTCGCGGAAATTCCCGGTGGGCGCAAGACCGGCCAGTGGGTGGTCGGTATCGGTATCGGCCTGCACTTCACCCCTCTGGTGATGGAGCAGGTGCTGTCGCATTTCGGCCTGATCCTGTTCGGCGCGCTGGTCACCAGCGTGTCCAGCGTGCTCGGCGTGTGGCTGCTACGACGCACCGGTGAAGACCGCGCCACGGCGTTCTTCTCGAGCATGCCGGGTGGTTCCGGAGAGATGGTCAACCTCGGCGCGCGCAACGGCGCGGTACTCAGCCGGGTCGCCGCCGGCCAGAGTCTGCGGGTGCTGGTGGTGGTGCTGTGCGTACCGGCAGCCTTCAAGTACCTGCTGGGCGACGGCGTGCCGATTCACGGCTCCGCGATCGTCGACTGGCGCTGGCTGGCCGTGCTGTTCCCTCTCGGCGCCCTGCTCGCCTGGCTCTGGCAACGGCTGCGTCAACCCAACCCGTGGTTGTTCGGCCCCTTGCTGGTGAGCGCGACGGTGAGTGTCGCCTGGAACCTGCAGCTCGGCATGCCCGACGGCGCCAGCCAGATCGGCCAATGGCTGATCGGCAGCGGCCTGGGCTGTCATTTCAACCGCGAGTTCTTCCGCCGGGCACCGTCGTTCATGGGCCGCACCCTGATCGGCACAGCCTTGACGATGCTGGTCGCCAGCCTGTCGGCCTGGGCCCTGAGCGCGCTGAGCCAGCTCGACCTGCGCTCGCTGACCCTGGGCATGATGCCCGGCGGCATCGCGGAAATGAGCTTGACCGCCGAGACCCTGCAACTGTCGGTACCGCTGGTGACCGCCATGCAGGTGATGCGTCTGCTGTTCGTGCTGTTCCTGGCCGAACCGTTGTTCCGTCGCTGGAACAGACAGGCCTGAAGTCGCCACGCCGCTCAGGTTACAACGGTGGCAGGGCCCATTGGATCGGCGCCAGGCCGTTCTGTTCGAGGAACTTGTTGGTGCGGCTGAAATGCCCGCAACCGAGGAAACCACGATAGGCCGACAGCGGCGACGGGTGCACCGACTTCAGTACCAGGTGCTTGGTCGAGTCGATCAGCTTCTGCTTGCTCTGGGCATGGGCCCCCCACAGCAGGAACACCAGCTTGTCCTGGCGCTCGCTGACCACCTCGATGATCCGATCGGTGAAGAACTGCCAGCCGCGGTTGGCATGGGACGCGGCGTTGCCACGTTCCACGGTCATGGTGGTGTTGAGCAGCAACACCCCCTGCTCGGCCCAGCTTTGCAGGTAGCCGTGGTTGGGAATGTCGATATTCAGGTCGCGCTGCAGCTCCTTGTAGATGTTCACCAGCGACGGTGGCGTCGGCACGCCCGGCTGCACCGAGAAGCACAGGCCATGGGCCTGGCCCGGGCCGTGATAGGGATCCTGACCGAGGATGACCACCTTGACCTGGTCCAGCGGCGTGGTGTTCAGCGCGTTGAAGATCAGCGGGCCTGGCGGGTAGATCTGCTTGCCGGCGGCATGCTCCTGGCGCAGGAACTCGCGCAACTCGGCCATGTAGGGCTTGTCGAATTCGTCCCGTAGCGCCTGCTTCCAGCTGGGTTCGAGTTTGATACGGTCGTCGTCGGTCATGGCGGGGTCCGGAAATCACAATGGGGCGGACACTAGGGATGCCTACCACGCTTGTCAATTGATCCGACGCATTACCGGCAGTTTCCCACACAAGGATCATACTGAGGATTCAACCCGCAGTCAGAGGTCGCGATGAACCTGCTTTTCGAAGAACTCATCGGCAGCGATGGCGCCCGGATCGGCATCGCCAGCCTGAATGCCGAACACACCCTCAACGCCCTGTCCCTGCCGATGATCAACGCCCTGCATGAACGGCTCGATGCCTGGGCCAGGGATCCGCATATGGCCTGCGTACTGTTGCGCGGCAATGGCGCCAAGGCCTTCTGCGCCGGCGGCGAAGTGCGCAGCCTGGCCGAAGCCTGCCGGGCCAGGCCCGGGGAAGTACCGACGCTGGCCGCGGACTTTTTCGCGGCGGAATATCGCCTCGATCATGCGCTGCACACCTACCCCAAGCCGTTGATCTGCTGGGGCCACGGTTATGTACTGGGCGGCGGGATGGGCTTGTTGCAGGGCGCCAGCATCCGCATCGTCACCCCCGGCAGCCAGTTGGCGATGCCGGAAATCGGCATTGGTCTGTATCCGGATGTCGGCGGCAGTTGGTTCCTGTCCCGGCTGCCCGGCAGGCTGGGGCTGTTCCTCGGCCTGACCGGTGCCCGGATGAACGCCCGCGACGCACTTGACCTCGGGCTGGCCGATCGCATCCTGCGCGACGACCAGCAGGACCAACTGATCGATGGGCTGCTGCAGCTCAACTGGCAGGAACACGCGGCACTGCAGCTCAACAGCCTGCTCAGGGCCCTGGAACATCAGGCACGCGAGCAGCGTCCGGCGGCGCAGTGGCTGCCGCGTCGGGAACGGATTGACGCCCTGCTGGACGTCGCCGACGTCGGCTGCGCCTGGAAAACACTGGTCCAACACGCCGAGGACGCCGACAGCCTGCTGGCCCAGGCGGCGCGGAACCTCAGGGACGGCTGCCCGCTGACCGCACATCTGGTCTGGGAACAGATTGCCCGGGCCCGTCACCGGTCACTGGCCGAGGTGTTTCAGATGGAATACACGATGAGCCTGAACTGCTGCCGCCACCCGGAATTCAGCGAAGGCGTGCGCGCCAGGCTGATCGACAAGGACCAGCAGCCGCGCTGGCACTGGCCGGAGGTGACAGCCGTCCCGAGAGCGGTGGTCGAGGCGCATTTCCACAAGGCCTGGGAAGGACGGCATCCATTGGCGGACTTGTCGGGTTACTGAACCGATAACGCCCAACCGTCAGCCTAGCGCCCCCGTCCGCCATGACCACGTCCGCCGTGATCGTGATCGCCACGCCCACCGCCATGGTCGCCCCAGCCCTGGTAAGGGTAGCCCCAGCCGCGGTTCGGATAAGGCCGCGGCGACGGGACGTAGTAACGCGGTGCCGAGTAGTAGCGTGGCTGTGGCGCGTAATAGCGAGGTTGCGGGGCATAGTAGTAGTCCCGACGGTAGTAGGAACCGCCATCGTAGTAGACCGGCGCGGGTGACGTATAAACATCGGAACGGTAGTAGCTCGCGCCGTCCTCGTAGTAAGGCACACACGCAGAGAGGGTCAAAGCCAGGCTTGCCGTGAGAAGAAGTCGAAGATGCATGGCGGCCTCCCGGACCGCGAAGAAGCCGTGCCAGCGACGCTGGTCGGCATACGCCGACAGGAACGTCGACGCATGCCTATAAGACCGTAAAACCCTGCTGAAGTGCCGTTTGGCAATATTTGGAAACACGCTTCCAGGAGCGATGGCAACGACTCCAGCAGCCGCTACACAGACAACACCCTCCTGGACTGCCCCCTCATGGACGCGCGTTGATCTGCTGTTGCAGATTCTGGATCTGGCTCTGCAGCGTATTGATGTTGCGCGTGACCTGGCCACGGAAGGCATCGAACTCCGCCGTGCTCGCGCCCTGGCCAGCCGCCTGGCGATTGTCCTGCTCGCTCTTGAGCACGATCATGTCCTGCTCCAGGCGCTCCAGCGCCGCACTCGGATTGCCCTGCTTCTTCAGCGCGGCGATATCCGCCGCATGGCTCTTGAGTTCGGCATCGACCTTGCCGTTATCCGACTGGGCCGCCTTCAGCGCCGCCAGGTCGGTCGCCATGCTCTTGAGCTGAGCCTGCAATTGAGCGTTGGCCGCCTGCAGATCCGCGGTCTGTGCGTTCATTTTCTGCAGACGCTGATCCAGTCCGGTCTGCTGGCCGGCAACACCCTGCTGCTGGCGATCCTGCTCCTGCAATTTGCCCTCGAGCTGCCGGACCTGCAGCTTCAATGCCTCGGTATCGCTGTTGGCACTCGACTCGCTGGAAGCCACCTTGCCGGAGATCGCCTGCAGGCGCCCCGCCGCTTCCTCGCTGATCCGCGCAAAGCTCTCCTGGGTGGCCACCAGTTGCTGCTCCATCAGCGAAATCTGCTGGAAGCTCCACCAGGCCAGCCCGGCGAAGGCGAAGAACAGCGCGCCCACCAGCGCCCACAACGGGCCGGTGCTCGCCGCCTTGACCTTGACCACCGGCGTGCTGCGCGAAGCCACCCGGGTACGCTCACGGGCGGCGGGGGTGCTCGGAAAATCGTCGTCATCCTCCACATCGGCCCGAAGGCTCGGTACATCGTCGAAATCGTCGTTGGCATCGTTACGCATGAAAGAACCTTTCCGAACCAGGTTGATGGCGAAATGCCCGAGTATAAACCCGTTGCCCGCCGCTCTGATCGACTCTTAACCGGGCATTCGGTTCAGCATCGGTTATCGAATGTTTCAGCGGCCAGCCGACTCCTGGGCCTGCCACCAGTGGCAGAACTCGTCCAGCGCGGCCCACAGGCTGACTTTGGGCGCGTACCCCAGATAATGCCGTGCACGGCTGATGTCCAGGGTGAAATCCTTGTTCATCACCTGCATCCCGAGTCGCGACAGGGTCGGCTCAGGGCGCCCCGGCCACAGCGCGCAGACCGCCTCATTGAGCGCCGCAACGCTGTAAGCCAGGCCATAGGAACGGTAGCGCGTCACCTGTGGCACCTGCATCTGGCGCATCACGTAGTTGACCACATCCCACAACGGCACCGGCGTGCCGTTGCTGATGTTGTAGACCTTGCCCAGCGCCGAACCGCTGGCCTGCAGGCAACTCAGCAGTGCCTCGTTGAGGTTCTGCACACTGGTGAAGTCGACCTTGTTCAGGCCGTTGCCGACGATCGCCAGGCGGCCCTTGCGCTGCATCCTCAACAGCCGCGGGAAGATGCTCATGTCGCCGGCGCCGGTGACGAAACGCGGCCGCAGGGCGAGCACTTCCAGGCCGAACTCCTGGGCACCGAAGACCTTCTGCTCGGCGAGAAACTTGGTGGCCGCGTAGGGATGCCGGAAACGCCTGGGCACCTGCTCCTCGGTCAGCCCCAGGTGCGAACGGCCGTCGAAATACACCGACGGAGAAGAAAGATGCACCAGGCGTCGCACCTGTTCCTTGAGACAGGCTTCAACGACATTCTCGGTGACCAGCACATTGCCCTGATGAAATTCCTGGTAGCGCCCCCACAGCCCCACGGCACCGGCGCAATGCACCACCGCCTCGACGTCCCGGCACAGCTCGCGTACCAATTGCGGATCACTCAGGTCGCCCTGGACGAACTCGGCCCCCCGGCGCACCAGATGCTCGACGCCCTCGGCCCGGCGGCCGTTGACCCGCACCGCATAGCCCTGCTCCAGGGCGCAACGGGCAAAGCGCCCGCCGATAAAGCCGCTCGCGCCGGTGACCAGAATTTTCATGTCGTCTCCAAATACCTTGATTCGTGTTGCCTGCTACTTAAACGCTGTCGATCACGCCAGAGGCACCAGCCACTGTGCGGCCGAGCGTGCCAGGTGCTCCGTGAGGCGCCCCAGCAACTGGCCGCCGTTGCGCCAATGATGCCAGTACAACGGCACATCGACCGGCCGATCCACAATCAATTCCACCAATTGCCCATGGGCCAGATGCTCACGGACTTGCAATTCAGGCACCAGGCCCCAGCCCAGGCCGGCCTCACTCATGCGTAGAAAACCCTCGGATGAGGGGCACAGATGATGTTCGAAACCGCCCTCTACCCCCAGCGCGGCAAGATAGCGATGTTGCAACAGGTCATCCGGACCGAACACCAGCGCCGGCGCCCGAGCGAGCGAGTGGACATCGACCCCGCCAGGGAAATGCCGGTCCATGAAGGCCGGTGTGGCCAACGCCCGATAGCGCATGGCGCCCAGCAGCAGGCTGCGTGCACCGGCTACCGGGCGTTCGCTGGCACAGAGACAGGCCGCCACCTCGCCGGCACGCATGCGCTTGAGGCCAACGGTCTGGTCTTCCACCACCAGCTCCAGCAACAGATGATTGGCGACGCAGAAATCCCCTATCGCCTGCGCCCACCAGGTCGCCAGGCTGTCGGCGTTCAGTGCGATGCGCAGGCGCTCCGGCTGCCCCTCCTCATCCAGCGCCGGGAGCTGGCCCTGCAGATCGCGTTCGAGCAGGCGCACCTGCTGCACATGGTTGAGCAGGCGCCGGCCGATTTCGGTCGGACTCGGCGGCGTGGCCCGCACCAGCACCGGCTGACCGACCCGTGCCTCAAGCAGTTTGATCCGCTGCGACACCGCCGACTGCGACAACCCCAGCACCTGCGCCGCGCGATCGAAGCCGGCCTGCTCGACCACGGCGGCCAGAGCGGAAAGCAACTTGTAGTCGAACATCAGCTTTCCTAATGAGCGATCACCAATATTGATTTTTCTTATACAGGATAGCGCCGGAGAATGCGCGCCAGGATTCACCAACGAGGAGCACCCTCAACATGTGGCAGAGTTATGTGAACGGCCTGCTGGTGGCCGCCGGGCTGATCATGGCGATCGGTACCCAGAACGCCTTTGTCCTGGCCCAGAGCCTGCGCCGCGAACATCACCTGCCGGTCGCCGCGCTGTGCGTCGCCTGTGACGCGATCCTCGTGGCGGCCGGTGTGTTCGGCCTGGCCACCGTGCTGGCCCATAACCCGACGCTGCTGGCCGTCGCCCGCTGGGGCGGTGCCGCGTTCCTGATCTGGTATGGCGGCCAGGCCCTGCGCCGCGCCTGCTCGCGGCAGAGCCTGCAGCAGGGCGAGGGCCAGAGCGTACGCTCGTTGCGCGCCGTGCTGCTCAGCGCTCTGGCGGTGACCCTGCTCAACCCGCATGTGTACCTCGATACCGTGCTGCTGATCGGCTCCCTCGGTGCCCAGCAGAGCGAACCCGGGGCCTACGTCGTCGGTGCCGCCAGCGCTTCGCTGCTGTGGTTCTTCACCCTGGCCCTGGGCGCTGCGTGGCTGGCGCCCTGGCTGGCGCGCCCGGCAACCTGGCGCGTCCTCGACCTGCTGGTGGCGGCGATGATGTTCGGCGTGGCGGCGCAACTGATTGCGGCCGGGTAACGGGACAAAAGGCTCTGGAACCTTTATCCCACACAGTTGTTGCGTGGTTAAGCCGCTACCCCGGTGCTATGATCGGAGACCTGCGCCGCAAGGGGTAAAAACTCCACGGCGCATTGTCGGGCCGCCCGTGATCGGCCTTGCGCTCCCCGCAACTGACCTGATTAGGAGAATAACCATGGCTTTCGAATTGCCGCCGCTGCCCTACGCACACGATGCCCTGCAGCCGCACATCTCCAAGGAAACCCTGGAGTTCCACCACGACAAGCACCACAACACCTATGTCGTGAACCTGAACAACCTGGTGCCAGGCACCGAGTTCGAAGGCAAGACTCTGGAAGAGATCGTCAAGACTTCGTCGGGTGGCATCTTCAACAACGCCGCTCAAGTCTGGAACCACACCTTCTACTGGAACTGCCTGGCGCCAAACGCCGGCGGTCAGCCTACCGGTGCCCTGGCCGACGCGATCAACGCCGCCTTCGGTTCGTTCGACAAGTTCAAGGAAGAGTTCACCAAGACTTCCGTCGGCACCTTCGGCTCCGGCTGGGGCTGGCTGGTGAAGAAGGCTGACGGCTCCCTGGCCCTGGCCAGCACCATCGGCGCCGGCAACCCGCTGACCAGCGGCGACACCCCGCTGCTGACCTGCGACGTCTGGGAACACGCCTACTACATCGACTACCGCAACGTGCGTCCAAAGTATGTCGAGGCGTTCTGGAACCTGGTGAACTGGAAATTCGTCGCCGAGCAGTTCGAAGGCAAGACCTTCACCGCTTGAGACTGAAGCCCACCTTCAAAAAAACCCGACTTGTCGGGTTTTTTTATGCCTGGACGAATGCCTGAGCGAACCAGGCTTGAGGGCTGGGTGCAGACAACGAGAGCAGGCTTTCATGGACGAGCCCGGCGCCTACAGATCGCAGGCGTAGGCGGGCTTGCCGGCGAAAAGGCCATCGCCTTGCGCGCCATTGCCGAAACGACTGAGCCGACTCGCGCCAAGTCAGCTAAATTGAAGGATGTGCCCTCAAGTTGGACCGCTCCCCTACCGACACAGTACCTGATGAACCCAAAGGGACGGAAACCGCGTTTTGGTCAAGCATACGTACCGATCATCCCCCGCCACATTGTCCCTTTGACTGCCGGGGCCGGATTGCCAATACTCATGGCAACTTGATGCTACCTGCACGGAACAAGGAATAGCCCTTTGAAGCTGGAACTCAAGAACAGCTTGTCGGTGAAGTTGCTCCGGGTCGTGCTGTTGTCGGCATTGATTGTCGGCGTGGTACTGAGCTGCGCGCAAATCGTGTTCGACGCCTACAAGACCCGCCAGGCGGTCGCCAGCGACGCCCAGCGGATCCTCGACATGTTCCGCGACCCCTCGACCCAGGCCGTCTACAGCCTTGATCGGGAAATGGGCATGCAGGTGATCGAGGGCCTGTTCCAGGATCAATCCGTGCGCATGGCCTCCATCGGTCATCCCAACGAAACCATGCTCGCGGAGAAGTCCCGCGACCTGCAGACTTCCTCCAGCCGCTGGCTTACCGACCTGATCCTCGGCCAGGAACGCACCTTCACCACCCAACTGGTCGGCCGTGGCCCCTACAGCGAATACTACGGCGACCTGAGCATCACCCTCGATACCGCCACCTATGGCCAGAGCTTCATCATCAGTTCGGTGATCATCTTCATCTCCGGCGTATTGCGGGCCCTGTTGATGGCACTGGTGCTGTATCTGGTCTACCACTGGCTATTGACCAAACCACTGTCGCGGATCATCGAGCACCTGAGCAACATCAACCCGGATCGCCCGGCGGCGAATCAGTTGCCACTGCTCAGGGGCCACGAAACCAACGAACTGGGGATCTGGATCAATACCGCCAACCAGTTGCTGGCCTCGATCGAGCGCAACACCCACCTGCGTCACGAGGCGGAAAACAGCCTGCTGCGCATGTCCCAGTACGATTTCCTCACCGGCCTGCCGAACCGCCTGCAACTGCAACAGCAACTGGACAAGATCCTGATCGACGCCGGCCGCCTGCAGCGCCGGGTCGCGGTGCTGGTGGTCGGCCTCGACGACTTCAAGGGCATAAACGAACAGTTCGGCTACCAGACCGGCGACCAGTTGCTGCTGGCCCTGGCCGACCGCCTGCGCGCCCACAGCGGCCGTCTCGGAGCCCTCGCACGCCTGGGGGGCGATCAGTTCTCCCTGGTCCAGGCCGATATCGAACAGCCCTACGAGGCCGCCGAGCTGGCGCAAAGCATTCTCGACGACCTGGAAGCGCCCTTCGCCCTCGACCATCAGGAAATCCGCCTGCGCGCGACCATCGGCATCACCCTGTTTCCGGAAGATGGCGACAGCACCGAGAAGCTGCTGCAGAAAGCCGAACAGACCATGACCCTGGCCAAGAGCCGCTCGCGCAACCGCTATCAGTTCTATATCGCCAGCGTCGACAGCGAGATGCGCCGCCGCCGCGAGCTGGAAAAGGATCTGCGCGAAGCCCTCGACCGCAACCAGTTCTATCTGGTCTACCAGCCCCAGATCAGCTATCGCGACCACCGGGTGGTCGGCGTCGAGGCATTGATCCGCTGGCAGCATCCGGAACACGGCCTGGTCCCGCCGGACCAGTTCATCCCGCTGGCCGAACAGAACGGCACGATCATCGCCATCGGCGAGTGGGTGCTGGACCAGGCCTGCCGCCAACTGCGCGAATGGCACGACCTGGGCTTCAGCGACCTGCGCATGGCGGTCAATCTGTCCACCGTGCAACTGCACCACGCCGAGCTGCCGCGGGTGGTCAACAACCTGCTGCAGATGTACCGCCTGCCGCCACGCAGCCTCGAACTGGAGGTCACCGAAACCGGCCTGATGGAAGACATCAGCACCGCTGCCCAGCACCTGCTGAGCCTTCGCCGTTCCGGCGCGCTGATCGCCATCGACGACTTCGGTACCGGCTATTCGTCGCTGAGCTACCTAAAGAGCCTGCCGCTGGACAAGATCAAGATCGACAAGAGCTTCGTCCAGGACCTGCTGGAGGACGACGACGATGCGACCATCGTCCGGGCGATCATCCAGTTGGGCAAGAGCCTCGGCATGCAGGTGATCGCCGAGGGCGTGGAAACCGTCGAGCAGGAGGCCTACATCATTGCCGAAGGCTGTCATGAGGGCCAGGGCTATCACTACAGCAAGCCACTGCCGGCCCGCGAACTGGGCGCCTATCTCAAGCAGGCCCAGCGCAGCAACGCGGCGATGCTCCAGTAATCACCGCCTTACGCATATACCCAGCGGTAATCAATCAACAGATTATTAGTAAATATTTCAAAGACTAATCCTTTACACAAAATGCATATCTTTCGCATTATGTGTCGGTTTTGCGCTTCCCCGCGCGCACTCGTCCAACCTCTCGAAGCAGGATACCCGCCATGATTCGCATGCCTCTGGCCACCGCCAGCCTGTTGGCCCTTGCCATCGCCCTCGCCGGCTGTGGCGACAAGGACAAGGAAAAAACCGCAGCCGCCGCGCCGACACCGGCCGCCAGCGCTCCGGCCACACCTGCCAGCGACGCTGCCGGCAAGGTTGACGAGGCGGCCGGCAAGGCCGTGGTCACGCACTACGCCGACCTGGTGTTCGCCGTGTACAGCGATGCCGAATCCACCGCGAAGACCCTGCAGCAGGCCATCGACGCGTTCCTCGCCAAGCCGAACGCGCAAACCCTCGAGGCCGCCAAGGCCGCCTGGGTCGCCGCGCGCGTGCCTTACCTGCAGAGCGAAGTGTTCCGCTTCGGCAACACCATCATCGACGACTGGGAAGGCCAGGTGAACGCCTGGCCGCTGGACGAAGGCCTGATCGACTACGTCGACGCCTCCTACGAGCACACCCTGGGCAACCCGGGTGCCAGCGCCAACATCATCGCCAACAAGCAGATCCAGGTTGGCGAGGACAAGATCGACGTGGCCGAGATCACCCCGGAAAAACTCGCCAGCCTGAACGAACTGGGCGGCTCCGAAGCCAACGTCGCCACCGGCTATCACGCCATCGAATTCCTCCTGTGGGGCCAGGACCTCAACGGCACCGGCCCGGGCGCGGGCAACCGTCCGGCTTCGGACTACCTCGAAGGTGCCGGCGCCACCGGTGGTCACAACGATCGGCGGCGCGCCTACCTGAAGGCCGTGACCCAACTGCTGGTCAGCGACCTGGAGGAAATGGTCGGCAACTGGAAGCCGAACGTGGCCGACAACTATCGCGCCAGCCTGGAAGCCGAGCCAGCCGAAAGCGGCCTGCGCAAGATGCTGTTCGGCATGGGCAGCCTGTCGCTCGGCGAACTGGCGGGCGAGCGGATGAAAGTGTCCCTGGAAGCCAACTCGCCGGAAGACGAACAGGACTGCTTCAGCGACAACACTCACAACTCGCACTTCTACGATGCCAAGGGCATCCGCAACGTCTACTTGGGCGAGTACACCCGCACCGACGGCACCAAGCTGACCGGCCCGAGCCTGTCGTCGCTGGTGGCGAAGGTCGACCCGGCTGCCGATACCGCGCTCAAGAACGATCTGGAAAGCACCGAAGCGAAAATCCAGGTCATGGTCGACCATGCCAACAAGGGCGAGCACTACGACCAGTTGATCGCCGCCGGCAACGATGCGGGCAACAAGATCGTACGCGACGCCATCGCCGCGCTGGTCAAGCAGACCGGTTCGATCGAACAGGCTGCCGCCAAGCTGGGCATCAGCGACCTGAACCCAGACAACGCCGACCACGAGTTCTGATCACCAGCCAGGCCGTCCCTCTTGAACAGAGGGACGGCCCTGTAGACGGATATCCCTGTGGTGAGTGGGCTTGCCCACGCTGGGCCGCCTCGCGGCCCCAGTATCGAAGATCGCGCTGCATCAGGAAGAACGCGATAACCGATTTACGGCTGCGTTGCAGCCGAGCGTGGGCAAGCCCACTCGCCACAAGCGAACCGACCAGCCGCGAACGGGCGGTCCCGTTACAGATAACGACTGGCTCAGCACAATATTTACTGATCTGGGCAAACGCTTGCCCAGCCCCGGCCCGATAAGATTCGCGCCCTGTCCCGAACCCTGTTTCCATGCCCATGCCTTCATCACCGCTTCGCCTGTCGTCGTTACTCCTGGCTCTGCTTCTGAGTGCCTGCGATGACGCTGCGCGCTTTACCGCGCCCGAGCCCGGCGAGGCACGCTCCGGCGGCGAGACCACGGTGAACAGGAGCGATCGCAGTGCCTTTTCGGCACCGGCCGCCAATCTCTCGCCAAGTCGCCGCCTGGACTTCAGTGTCGGCAACAGTTTCTTTCGCAGCCCCTGGGTGATCGCCCCGTCGACCACCACCGCCCGTGACGGCCTGGGCCCGCTGTTCAACACCAATGCCTGCCAGAATTGTCACATCCGGGACGGGCGCGGCCATCCACCGGAAGCCGGCTCGGACAACGCCGTCTCGATGCTGGTGCGCCTGTCGATCCCCAATGCCCCGGCCCATGCGCAGTTGATCGAGCAGCAGGGCGTGGTGCCCGAGCCGGTCTATGGCGGCCAGTTGCAGGACATGGCCATTCCCGGCGTCGCGCCGGAAGGCAAGGTACGTGTCGAATACGATCCCGTGCCGGTACGCTTCAAGGACGGCACCGAAGTCGAACTGCGCAAGCCTCGCCTGCTGATCAGTCAGTTGGGCTACGGCCCGATGCACCCGGATACGCGCTTTTCCGCCCGTGTCGCGCCGCCGATGATCGGCCTGGGCCTGCTGGAAGCGATCCCCGAGGACGCGATTCTCGCCAACGCGAAAGCTCAGCGGCGTGACGGCATCGCCGGCCGGCCGAACCGGGTCTGGGACGACGCCCAGGGCAAGACGGTGCTGGGCCGCTTTGGCTGGAAGGCCGGGCAACCCAACCTCAATCAACAAAACGTTCACGCCTTTTCGGGTGACATGGGCCTCACCACGACACTGCGGCCCTTCGATGACTGCACCACGACCCAGACCGCCTGCCGCAACGCCCCCAACGGCAATGGCGCCGACGGCGAACAGGAGGTCAGCGACAACATCCTGCGCCTGGTGCTGTTCTACACCCGCAACCTGGCGGTGCCGGCCCGTCGTGACGTCGGCGCGCAACAGGTACTGGCCGGCAAGCGGCTGTTCCACCAGGCTGGCTGCCAGAGCTGCCATACCCCGCAGTTCACCACCTCGGCCACAGCCGCCGAACCGGAACTGGCCAGCCAGGTGATCCGCCCCTACAGTGATCTGTTGCTGCATGACATGGGCCCCGGGCTGGCGGACAACCGCACCGAGTTCCTGGCCGGCGGCAGCGACTGGCGCACGCCCCCTTTGTGGGGCATCGGCCTGACCGGAACGGTCAGCGGTCACACAAGGTTCCTGCATGACGGCCGTGCCCGCAACCTGCTCGAAGCCGTGCTCTGGCACGGCGGTGAAGCCCTGCCGGCACAGCAGCGCGTCCTGTCGTTCAATGCCGAGCAGCGCGCCGCCTTGCTGGCTTTCCTGAATTCGCTATAAGAAATCCTTAACCAGAGGACCTGGACATGTTCCGCCCCAAACTATTGTTCACCAGCCTCGCCGCGCTCGCCATCGGCGCCTGCTCGCCGCAGGACCCGCAGGCCATCACCTCGGCGGCCATCGCCAAGCAGGTGATCCTGCCGACCTACAACCGCTGGGTCGAAGCCGACCGCCAACTGGCAGTCAGCGCCCTGGCCTTCTGCGAGAGCAAGGCCAGCCTGGACACCGCCCGCGCCGACTTTCTCCATGCCCAGAAAGCCTGGGCCGAACTGCAACCGTTGCTGATCGGGCCGCTGGCCGAGGGCAACCGCTCCTGGCAGGTGCAGTTCTGGCCGGACAAGAAGAACCTGGTCGGCCGCCAGGTCGAGCAACTGGTCAGCGCCCAGCCGCAGATCGATGCCGCCACCCTGGCCAAGTCCAGCGTGGTGGTCCAGGGCTTGTCGGCCTACGAATACATCCTGTTCGACAGCAAGATCGACATGGCTGACAGCGCCCAGAAAGCCCGCTACTGCCCGCTGCTGACGGCCATCGGCGAACGCCAGAAGACCCTGGCCGAAGAGATCCTGTCGCGCTGGAACAGCAACGACGGCATGCTCGCGCAGCTGAGCAAGTTCCCGAACCAGCGCTACGCCGACTCCCACGAGGCCATCGCCGACCTGCTGCGGGTCCAGGTCACCGCGCTGGACACCCTGAAGAAGAAGCTCGGCACGCCGATGGGCCGCCAGGCCAAGGGCATTGCCCAACCGTTTCAGGCCGATGCCTGGCGCAGCCAGTCGTCGCTGCAGGGCCTGGAAGCCAGCCTGGCGGCCGCCCGCACCGTCTGGGTCGGGGTCGACAACAAGGGCCTGCGCGGCCTGCTGCCGGCCGAGCAGAAGCCGTTGGCCGACAAGATCGATGCCGCCTATGCCGCGTCCCTCGAGCTGTTCGCCAGCAACCAGCGCTCGCTGACCGAGATGCTCGGTGACGACGCCGGTCGCCAGCAGCTCAACGACCTCTATGACAGCCTCAACGTCGTCCATCGCCTGCACGAAGGCGAACTGGCCAAGGCGC
The DNA here is from genome assembly GCF_000364705.1 of Pseudomonas fuscovaginae SE-1. Taxonomy (GTDB): domain Bacteria; phylum Pseudomonadota; class Gammaproteobacteria; order Pseudomonadales; family Pseudomonadaceae; genus Aquipseudomonas; species Aquipseudomonas fuscovaginae_A. The sequence goes on from NZ_AQOH01000312.1 coordinate 74,573, forward strand.
TGGGTATCCAACTGGGCTTCAATGCCAACGACGGTGACTGATGATGCTGCGACGCCAGGTCCTGACCTTGGGTAGCCTGCTGCTCAGCGCGATCACGCTGGGCGGCTGGACCCTGTTCCGCCACAAAGGCAGCAGCCCGCTGCTGCTCTCTGCCCGCGACGACAGCGACGGCGGACACTATGCCGTGGGCTATCGACTCGACGGCCAGAAGGTCTTCGCGACCCGGGTCAGCCAGCGTTGCCACGACATCATCAACCATCCGTCGCTGCCGCTGGCGGTGTTCATCGCCCGCCGCCCCGGCACGGAGAGCTACCTGATCGACCTGCGCGACGGACGCCTGCTGCAGACCCTCGTCTCGCAACCGAATCGGCACTTCTACGGCCATGCGGTGATCCACAAGAGCGGCGACTGGCTGTATGCCACCGAAAACGACACCCGCGATCCGGGGCGAGGTCTGCTCGGCGTCTACCGGTTCGACGGTGAGCGCCTGGTTCATGCAGGCGAAATTCCCACCCACGGCATCGGCCCGCACCAGGTCTCGTGGATGCCCGATGGCGAAACCCTGATCGTCGCCAACGGCGGTATCCGTACCGAAGCCGAAAGCCGGGTGGACATGAACCTCGATGCGATGGAGCCGAGCCTGGTGCTGGTGCAGCGTGACGGCACCCTGCTGAGCAAGGAAACCCTGGCCCAGCCGATGAACAGTATCCGTCACCTGGGGGTGGCCGCCGACGGCACCATCGTCGCCGGCCAGCAGTTCATGGGGCCGTCCCACGAGCCGTCCGAATTGCTCGCGATCAAGCGCCCCGGGCAACCCTTCGCTGCCTTTCCGGTCGCCGAGCAGCAGTTGCAGGCGATGGGGCACTACACCGCCAGCGTCGCGGTGCACAGCGCGCTGCGCCTGGTGGCGTTGACCGCGCCACGAGGCAACCGATTCTTCATCTGGGAGCTGGACAGCGGCCAACTGCGCCTGGATGCCCACCTGCTCGACTGTGCCGGTGTAGGCGCGGTGCCCGACGGCTTCGTGGTCACTTCCGGCCAGGGCCGCTGCCGCTTCTATGATTGCCGCCAGCAGGAACTGACAGCCAAACCCCTGGACTTGCCTGCGGGGCTCTGGGACAACCACCTGCATCTGGCGTAGGACACACGGGCCCGGTTCGCGGGCAACCCGCGAATGCCTGCCCGGCGTGGGCACGCTCAAGGCCCGGCAGGGCGTCAACAAGAAGAGTCACGTCAGCCACCGGGCCTATGAGAACCTGCCAGCCTCGGCACAAGTGGCATAATCTCTGCATCACATTGAATCAGGGCGTATACGGCGAGACTTATCCGGCTTTTTTTTGACGCAGGGTAGTACTACTGCCAAGAGGTCATGTATGGCGGTAGCGGCAAAACAAAAAAATCACACTTCATGTTTTTGGGTACCCGTTCGAGCGGGATCGACTTTCATGGAGGCCAACGTGGTCACCATGGCGCGCTCGGCCTCCTGGACAACAACCAGCAAAAAAACGGGCAGTTGCTGCTCAAAAAAACCATGAATCACAGCAAGACACGGGGCCTGCCGCCTATACACCTGTACGGCCAGCTGGCGCCGATGCCAGAACGGATGCCCCTTGCCGAGCCTTACCCGAACCGAATCGACCATACCCTGACCAGGTTGCCCAAAGGGACTGCGCGAGCAGCCCATGGATGGCATCTGTTCGTGATCGAGCGCCCTGGGCGTGATGCGCTCAAAAAGCGCCTGACGCACCACGGCGTTCAAACCGACATCCACTATCCGCTGCCAATTCCCCGGCACAGACCTTATGCAGACTTGGCATTGAGTTCTGCCATGATCGCTGCGGGCCTCTGTGAGCGCACGCTATCACGTCCCATTTACCCCACCCTTGGTGAAGCGCAACAGGACTACGTGATAGACGCTCTGAATCAGTTCTCTGCTCGTCAGGAAACAATCCATGAAAAATAAGGATTTCGCGCAAGTCGCTTTTTTTATACACGCCGCCGAAATATTCAACCATTACCAGGCGGTATGGCGACTGCTGGGAAGCGAGGCCTTCGACATTGTCTTGCACGGCACCGACAACGAACGGGCGAACACCCTGGCGCTGGCCAGTGCTGCCGGCTACCGCTGCTTCAACAGCGAAACGGTGATCGCGTCCGGGTACCGCTACGACATCGTCGTATCCAACCTGAGCATGTATCACCACATGGATCAGCCGATCATCCATGTACTCGGTCATCGTCGTGTACGCTTCATGTACGCCCTGGGAAAGGCAAAGCACAACTTTTCCAACTGGAACAACGACTACGATCTGATCCTCTGTTTCGGTCCTTGGCAGGCTGAGCGCCTGAAGCAATGTTGCAATGCAGTAACGTTCCAGATGGGCTACCCGCGGTATGACGAGTACTTCCGCGAACCCGCGCGGCTAGGCGTATCGCCACCGGGGTTGACCCTGGATCCGGCAAAAAAGACCGTGCTCTGGTTGCCCACCTGGATGGAGCTGTCGTCGATCAGGCTTTATGCCGATGCCATGTCCGCTCTGTGCCGCGATTACAATGTCATCGTCAAGACACACCCGCTATCGGTAGAAGCCGAACCCGAGGTTCTGGCTATTCTCGACCTCTATCACTTCACGGCGGTGATCGTCACGGTCTATGACAATCTGAACCTGTTCCGCTGTGCCGACTACGTAGTGGCAGACTATGGTGGTACAGCGTTCGGTGCGCTGTACCTGGACAAGAACCTTTTATTGCTGAACGTTCCAGACGCGGAAAAAGATGCCCATACCGGTGATGACTCGCCAGATATTCTGCTGCGCGAGGAGATCGTCAATATCGACGAACAAGATCGCTGGAACCTGCCCGCCCTGTTCGCCGATGAGTCGTTATGGGCAGCTCAAGCCAAGACTCGCCAAGGTTTGCGGCATAAATATTTCGTCAACAGCTACGGGTTTTCTGCCGAGATGGCCGTCATGGCTTTGTGCAATATCGAAACCTTACTAAAACAAGGATAAAGGCCATGGTCATCTGGCTAGTCGGTCTGTCCGGGGCTGGCAAAACAACGATTGGGCGAGCCCTGTACGCCAGCCTGAAACAGAATCGGCCGCAGACCGTGTTCGTCGATGGCGATGAAATCAGGACGTTGTTTCGCCATGATCAGCATGCTGACGCATATAGCCTGGCGGGGCGCCGGGTCAACGCCGAGCGCATCCAAGCCTTGTGCGCCTGGCTGGACAGCCAGGGCATTGATGTTGTGTGCTGCATTCTTTCGATGTTTCAGGACATCAGCGATGACAACCGCCAGCGCTTTTCCAAATACCGGGAAGTGTTTGTCGACGTGCCGCTCGACACCCTCATTGAGCGCGATGACAAGGGTCTCTATCAATCTGCCCTGCGCGGAGAACAGGTCAACGTGGTCGGCATGGATATAGAGTACCGGCCACCCGCAGCGCCGGACCTGGTGTTGCACAACAGCCAGTTGCCAGAGGACCTGCCTGGCTATGTGGCGCAGATTCTGCAGATCAGCGGGTACGCTTCATGAACCGGAATTATCCCTACAGCGATGGCGATCTGCTGAGCAATCCGCAGACCTATCGCTATACCGAGTTTCAAGGCGATGTTTTTGTCCAGGCCTGGCGTGAGTCGCGCCAGGCCGTCTGCGCGGAGCTGCCTTTGCCCGCACTGCCCGCACTGAATGCATCCGCCCGCGCTTCGGTCACCGAGGTAAGCGGCCTGCTTGAACAGATCTGCCTGACTCTGCGCGCCAAGCCCCTGACCGACGATGCCCAAGGCCAATACTGGCTGCCGCGCTTGCTGAAAAAGTTCGAAGTCAGCAAGCGCCTGCACACCGGCTATGAACGGGTCTCACCTCACCGGGCTCTGCCCGGTAGTGGCTTCCTTGCACTGACACCCTACCTGCTGCTGGCCGAATGCATGATTCATGGCTGGCGCTCGACAAGTGCCGGTTATTACCTCAACGCCCTGCTCAAGCTCAACGATACCCTGATCTCGCAAAGGGCCCGGCTCGACAAGGACCAGGCCGCTTACCTGGCCTGGATTCTTGCTAACGAACAACATTTGATTACGGAGTTGAGTACATGAGTTCACCGGACCTGGTCTTGCTGTGCGCGCGCACAGCCCGCTCGGTCACCTATCTGCAAGCTCTGCATGCAGCAGGCATCGTGCCCGATCAGGTGCTGGTCTACGGCCAATCCAACAGCACGCCTCACACCAACCGCGCCTGGCAGGCCACGCAAGCCGATGGCCTGTTTCTGCCAGACCTCAAGGAAGACGTGAGTACTTGCCTGGAGCGCCTGGGCTGGCCTCATGTAATCTGCGCGGCCGACGCCCTGGACGACCCGGTCTTGCTCGCCTGCGTCAAAATGGCCAATCCGGGCCTGCTGGTCTATTCCGGCTACGGCGGCCAGTTGGTGCCTGCCGCCCTGCTCAAATGCTATCCGGTGCTGCATATCCATTCAGGCTGGTTGCCGGACTACCGTGGCAGTACAACAATCTATTATCAGATCCTTGAACAACGCCAGTGCGCCGCCAGTGCTCTCTTGCTGGATGAATCCATAGACACCGGCCCGGTACTGGCGCGCAAGGTCTATCCGCTACCGCCTGCCGGGCTGGATGTGGACTACGTCTACGACAACACCATCCGCGCCGATCTGCTGGTACAAGTGCTGAGCGGCTGGCGCCGGGACCCGGCCAGCCTCAAGCCCTTGACTCAAGAGCAGTCGCAGGCGCAGACGCCGCCCTACTTCATCATCCATCCCTTGCTCAAACATCTAGCGTTGCTCGCCGTAGACCAACAAGAGAAACAGCCATGAGTATTGAGTTCGGCACCAAATCCGAAACCCTCAAGCGCTTGCAACCCTTGCTTCGCAATTCACAGATACTGCCACTGCATTACTTCACCGTCGCCGACTGGCAACGCGACCCGACCGGAGCCTTGGCCCCCATTGACCGGATGGAGCACGGCGGCAGCGTAATCGTTCGAAGCAGTGCCAAAAACGAAGACGGCGCGGCCAGTTCCATGGCCGGAGCGTTCACCAGTCGCCTGAATGTTTCGACAACGATGACCGGAGAACTGAGCGCGGCTGTCGAACAAGTGATAGCCTCGTTCGCCGGGCACCAGACCGATGGCAATCAGGTGTTGATACAGCCAATGCTCAAGGATCTGCAGATGAGCGGCGTGGTCATGACCTATGACCTGGAGCACGGTGCTCCGTACTACGTGCTCAATTACGATGATGAAAGCGGCCTGACTGACACTATCACCGGAGGCATCGGTATTCAGAAAACCGTGCTGGTCTACCGCGACACCGATCGCGAGCTGGTACGTTCTTCCCGAATCCAAGCGGTTCTGGATGCCTGTCGCGAACTGGAGGCGCTTTGTGGTCAGGTGCCACTGGATATCGAATTCGCCGTGGACCGCAATCACCAGGTGTATGTGCTGCAAGTACGGCGCATCACCCTGAGCAATACCTGGCACCCGGTCATCGAACGTCGCGTTGCTCGCCAACTCCAGCATGTACGCAGCTTTCTGACTCAGCGTCTGGCTCCGCAAAATGGACTGTATGGGACAAGTACCGTGCTTGGGGTCATGCCGGACTGGAACCCGGCGGAAATCATCGGCACCACTGCGCGACCACTGGCGGCATCACTGTATCGACTGCTGGTCACCGATTCGACGTGGCGTGAAGCACGCAGCCTGATGGGTTATTACTCACCGAAGCGCCATGTGTTGATGGTGACTCTAGGCCATCACCCGTACATCGACGTGCGCTGCAGCTTCAATTCATTCCTGCCCGCGGGCCTTGCCCCGGCACTCTGCGAAAAACTGGTCAACGCCTGGCTGGCCCGGCTGCACGCCAATCCTGAATGGCACGACAAAGTGGAGTTCGAAATCGTCCCCACCTGCCTGGACTTCACCTTCGACAGCGATTTCGCTGCTCGTTATGGCGAGGTGCTGACCCGGGATGAATACGCGGTCTATCGTCACTCGCTTGGTGAATTGACATACAACGCCATAACCAGCCAGGGACCGGGATCCTTGTCACAGGCGCTGGCCGAAATCCGAGCCAGAGAGAGCCAACAACTCTCACGTACCGGTCAGCAAAGCGCGACTGTGGAGAACATCAACAGTCTGCTGCATGACTGTCGTGAACACGGCACTTTGCAGTTCGCAGTACTGGCCCGTCATTGTTTCATAGCCGAAGCCTTGCTGCGCTCGGCCAATCGGCGCGGCGCCTTGAGCGCCGAACGCCTGCAAGCCTGGAAGCAGTCCATCGCGACCGTCACCACCGAACTGACCAGCGACTACGCCGCCGTCTGCAACCAGGCTGCACCGCGGCCGCAGTTCCTGGAGAAGTTCGGCCACCTGCGCCCAGGCACCTATGAAATCACTTCGTTGCGCTACGACGAACGCGATGACCTGTTCGCCAGCGATCCGGTGCAACAATTCGACGCCAGCGCCCAGACTGAAACATTCCAATTGCAACCACACGAGCGTCGGGCGCTGCAGCAGTTACTGGACGAACAAGGATGGCCAATATCGACAGAGCAATTGCTGAGCTACGCCAGCCAGGCTATTCAGGCTCGGGAATACGCCAAGCTGGTATTTACCCGAGACCTGTCGGACGCCCTGCAGTTGCTTGTCAGTTGGGGCGGCGAGGTCGGCTTGGCACGCGAAGACCTGTCATTCCTGAAGATCGACGACATGCTCGAGACCCTCAGTGTGCCATTGATGGACGATCTCGACCGGGTCCTGCTCGAGCGTGCAACCCAGGCACGCAACAGCTATGAACAAGGTATATCGTTGAAGCTCGGCCATCTGATCGGTGGTATCGACGACGTCTTTGTCGTGCCACTGCATCGCAGCTTGCCCAATTTTATTACCCAGAAAGCCATCGAAGCCCCGGGCATTCAGCTCAGGCAGGACTCTCCGGCATCAATCTCTCTGCAAGGCCGCATCATATGCATCGAAAACGCCGACCCCGGCTATGACTGGGTCTTCACCCGCGGTATTGCCGGGCTGGTCACGCAATATGGCGGCGCCAATTCCCACATGGCGATACGCTGTGCCGAGTTCAGCATCCCGGCGGCCATTGGCTGCGGCGAGCAATTGTTCAACCGCTTGGTACGCAGCACGCGCATCGCACTGGACTGTCGGGACAAGACCTTGAGGCCACTATGAAAAGCCATCGCCCATGAGAAAGATCGGCATCACCCTGCGCCAATCATCACCCGCCAGCTACTACGAACTCCGTGACAGCCTGGACAGGGATTGGTATCGGCTGTTTACCGAGCTGGGCTTTGGCCATCACTGGCAACTGCTACCGAATTTGGGCGAAGAAACCGGAGCCTATGCCCAGGCTCATGGCATCGAAGGGATAATTTTCAGTGGTGGCGACGATATCGGCAGCGATCCTCTGCGTGACGCCAGCGAGAAAGCACTGTTGGCCCATTGCATCGCCCGGCAGTGGCCGGTGCTGGGAGTCTGCCGGGGGCTGCAGTTGATTCATCTGTTCTTTGGTGGGCAACTGGCCGAAGCCAATCGCAGTGTGCATGTGGCACAGCGTCATCTGCTCATGCCGACGACGGATGATCTACCTTGGCTGAGCCAGCCATCAGCGCCGCGTTCGGTCAACTCCTTCCACGGCAACCAGCTTGCCACGCCCATACCGGCCACATTGCGGCCATGGGCGTTTGATGAGCAGGGAGCCTGCGAGGCACTGGTGCATGTCAGCGAAAAAATCGCCGGGGTCATGTGGCATCCCGAGCGCGAAGCCTCTTTAAGCGAACTCGACCGGCAGTTGTGCCGGTGGTTATTTGAGTGAGTCGATATGAAAGCCATTATTCTCGCCGCCGGACGCGGGTCCCGCCTGGGCAGCATCACCGCGGCACAACCCAAGCCGCTGACGGTACTGGCAGGAAAACCGCTGCTCGAGTGGCAGCTCGAGGCATTGCACCATACCGGAGTCAGCGAGGTGCATCTGGTCAGCGGCTATTGCCACGACGCTCTGGAGCCTTACGGCCACGGCCGCCTGTACAATCCGCACTGGGCCAGCAGCAACATGGTCCGCAGCCTGATGCGCGCCGACGCCTTGCTGGCGGCCGAACCCATGCTGGTGTGCTACGGCGATATCGTGTACCGCCCGGATATTATCCAGAGCCTGATCAATTCACCCGCGTCCCTGGCGATCACCTATGACCTGGACTGGTGGTCGCTATGGTCGGCGCGCTTCAACGATCCACTGAGCGATGCCGAGCGTTTTCGCCAGTCCGACGGCCAATTGCTGGCAATTGGTGGGCACACCGACGATCACCAACAGATCGAAGGTCAGTACATGGGCCTGCTGAAATTCACCCCCGAAAGCTGGCAGCACGTCAGAGAGCTGCTCGCCGGGCTGAGTGCCGAACAGATAGACAAGCTGGACATGACCAACCTGCTCAGTCGCCTCCTGGCCAGCGGCACTCCCATCGCTGCCGTGGCCATTCGAGGCGGCTGGGTGGAAGTGGATAACCCATCGGACATTACCCTCTACGAGCGATTGATCGCCCAGCCGGGGTGGAGTCATGACTGGCGGCAAAGCGGCGCGGACAAGTGATCAGAAACAACCGTACCTCACTCGAAGCTCCTTCACGTGAGCACACCGGCTCGGCTAGGGCCGGATTCGCGCAGAGACGAGCCTGGATGAAACCTTGTGGGAGCGAGGCCCGCGATGAGGGCCCTGAGGGCACCGCAAAAGGCTTCGCGGGCAAGCCCGCTCCCACAGACATGCACCAAAGGCCGCTTGCAAAGCGGCTGGCCAAGATCAACCTGTCGTCACTGGAACAGCGATTCGCTCGACAGACCGTTCTTCTCCAGGATCTCACGCAAGCGCTTGAGGCCCTCGACCTGAATCTGCCGTACCCGTTCGCGGGTCAGGCCGATCTCCAGACCAACGTCCTCCAGCGTGCTGCTCTCGTGGCCGCGCAGGCCGAAACGCCGCACCACCACCTCGCGCTGCTTGTCGGTCAGTTCCGATAGCCACTGGTCGATGCTCTGGGACAGATCGTCGTCCTGCAACAACTCGCAGGGGTCGGTCGGCCGGTCATCCGTCAGGGTATCGAGCAGGGTCTTGTCCGAGTCCGGGCCAAGGGAAACGTCCACCGAGGACACCCGTTCGTTCAGGCCGAGCATGCGCTTGACCTCCCCGACCGGTTTTTCCAGCAGGTTGGCGATTTCTTCGGGAGAAGGCTCGTGGTCGAGCTTCTGTGTCAACTCGCGGGCCGCCCGCAGGTAGACGTTGAGCTCCTTGACCACATGGATCGGCAGACGGATGGTGCGGGTCTGATTCATGATCGCCCGTTCGATCGTCTGGCGAATCCACCAGGTGGCATAGGTCGAAAAGCGGAAACCGCGCTCCGGATCGAATTTCTCGACCGCCCTGATCAACCCGAGGTTGCCCTCTTCGATCAGGTCCAGCAGCGAAAGTCCACGGTTGACGTAACGTCGGGCAATTTTCACCACCAGACGCAAGTTGCTCTCGATCATGCGTTTGCGGCCCGCCGGATCGCCGCTTTGCGACAGACGCGCAAAATGGACTTCTTCTTCCGGGGACAACAAGGGGGAAAAACCGATTTCATTGAGATACAACTGGGTCGCATCCAGGGCCCGGGTGTAGTCAATGTATTTGTGCTGCTTGAGAGCGGCAGCATTTTTGGTCTTGGCACGAACTGGGGGTGGAGAACTATCGTCCTCCGGCATCATATCCATGACAATGTCGGAGTCCGTAAGGAGCACCTCATCGTCGATGTCAAACCCCGGCGCTTCTTTACTGAGAGCCATTGTTATAGTCCTTTGGTGAGTTCGACCTCAGGCTCGAGCGGCGCCTTTATCCCTGGCAACGCTGGAACCTGTTCCCACTACGTCATGAGAACAGGCTGGAAAACGGATCAACGACGCGGCAGGAATTGCAGTGGGTCTACGGGTTTACCCTGGCGGCGAATCTCAAAGTGCAGTTTCACCCGGTCTGTACCAGTTGATCCCATCTCGGCAATTGTCTGTCCGACTTTGACCTGCTGCCCCTCCCGAACCAACAGCCTGCGGTTGTGACCGTAAGCACTGACGTAGGTATCGCTGTGTTTGATGATGACAAGTTCGCCGTAGCCCCGTAACCCACTTCCGGCGTATACAACCGAACCATCAGACGCAGCTAAAACAGGCTGTCCCAAATCTCCGGCGATATCAATACCTTTATTCAAACTACCGTTTGAAGCAAATTTTCCAATCAAAATACCGTTTGCCGGCCATGCCCAACCCTTCGGCGCCGGCCCCGCAGGCGGGGTCGCGGTGGCTGCAACGGTCGGCGCTGGCGTCGCTGTCGAGGTGCTGGCGGCCGTCGCCGGACGCCTTGTGACGGTGATCCTGCTGGACGACGAAGATGACGAACTGGTGGTCGAAGTCGCTACCGCCGGGGTTGAACTTGAACGGCTGTCGAAGCGAATCGCCTGACCGACGTGGATGGTATACGGCTCCTGGATATTGTTGCGCGCGGCCAGGGCTTTCCAGTCCCAACCGTAGCGAAAGGCGATCGAGAACAATGTATCGCCGCGTACAACGATATGCTGACCAGTAGTGGTCATCGGTCGCTGCGCTGCAGCGCTGACAGAATTAGTTACATTACCGTTGCGGTCGACAACGCGTACACCGTTCTTGGGAGCACTGGAGCAACCAGCCAGTAAAGCACTGAGGGCAAGACCGATCATCAGGCGCTGAACGCTCGTTTTACCCATACGCTGCCGAATGACTGTGAGACTCACCCGCCGCTCCCTTTATGTTGTCTGAAATGAATATGGACTGCCCACAATAGGCGCTAGTGTGACGCAAGTATAACTGGCCGTTGGAGTTTTACGGACAGCAAAGCTGCCATGGGCGAGCAGCTTGTACAGTTCGACAGCGAAAGTCGACACACTTTAAACAGGCGCTGCCCCGCAAGTTCCGACACTAGGACCGATAACACTCAACAGAATTCAGCGCACTTGTTGAACAAATACAACCGGGATTCAGGCCAGCGGCCCGTTAAGCAAGGGAACGAACCGGACGGCACCGAGAACATGCCGGGAAAATCCATGCTCTTCACGCACGATCAGCATCAGTTGCTGGACCTCCCCCGAGCCTACCGGAATCACCAGCCGCCCGCCGGGAGCCAGTTGGTCGAGTAACGCCTGGGGTACATCGGTGGCAACCGCGGTGACGATGATGCCGTTGTAGGGTGCCAGTGCCGGCCAGCCTTCCCAGCCATCCCCCCAGCGGAACACCACGTTGCGAAGGTTGAGTTCGACCAGGCGCTCCTTGGCGCGATCCTGCAGGACCTTGATCCGCTCCACCGAAAACACTCGCTCGACCAGTTGCGACAGCACGGCGGTCTGATAGCCGGAACCGGTACCGATCTCCAGCACCTTGTCCAGCGGCCCGGCCTCCAGCAGCAGCTCGCTCATGCGCGCCACCATATAGGGCTGGGAAATGGTCTGGTTGTGTCCGATCGGTAGCGCGGTGTCTTCATAGGCCCGATGGGCCAGGGCCTCATCGACGAACAGATGACGCGGCGTACGGCGGATCACCTCCAGCACCTGGGGGTTTGACAACCCTTCCTCGTAAAGCCGCTGAATCAGGCGCTCGCGGGTTCTCTGCGAGGTCATGCCGATCCCGCCCCGCAACAAATCGTTTTCGCGCGCCATCAGGCCAGCCCCTCCAGCCAGCCACCCAGGCTGACAAAGGCATCGTTGAAGGTACGATCCAACTGCAGCGGCGTGACCGAAACGAAACCCTGCATCAACGCATGGAAGTCCGTACCCGGACCGCCATCCTCGACATCGCCGGCCGCGGCGATCCAGTACCCGGCCTTGCCCCGCGGGTTGACGTCGCGGATCGGCGCCGCCGCCCGCGCCCGGTGCCCCAGACGGGTCAGCCGGATACCGCGGATGTGTTCCAACGGCAGGTTCGGCACGTTGACGTTGAGCACCGTGCGCGGCGGCAGATCGAGACCTTCATGGGCCTGCACCAGCAGACGGGCGAAATGCGCCGCGGTGGCCAGATTGTCGACCTGATGGGAGGCGAGCGAGAAGGCGAAGGAGGTCTGGCCGAGGAAACGGCCTTCCAGCGCCGCGCCGACCGTGCCGGAATACAGCACGTCGTCGCCCAGGTTGGCGCCCAGGTTGATACCCGAGACCACCATGTCCGGTTCGTAGCCCAGCAGGCCATTGACGCCCAGGTGCACACAGTCGGTGGGCGTGCCGTTCAGGCTGATGAAGCCGTTGGGCTGGGTGTGCGGATGCAGCGGACGATCGAGGGTCAGCGCACTGCTGGTGCCACTCCTGTCCTGGTCCGGGGCAATCACCCGGCACTCGGCATGGTCCGCCAGCGCAGCATGAAGCGCGGCGAGACCGGGGGCGAAAACCCCGTCGTCGTTGGAAATCAGAATACGCATGAGCTGTCCGTCTGTCCCGCCGGCACCAGATCAACCAGCTCGCGCACCAGAACAGTGGCGAAGCATCCGGCCGGCAGGACGAATTCCAGTTGCAGAATGTCCAGCGACGGATAATGCCACGTCAGCCCGCCAATGGGCAGCCGCAGGATGCGACGTTCGTGTTCCATTCCCGCCTTGGCCAGCCATTGGCACAATTGCGGCTCGCGCGCGGCAACCGCCTGTTCCAGTTCGAAGGTCGCACCAGTTGTCGGCGAAGGCCCCTCGCCCCACTGCGGACCGGTCGGGTGCAGGTCGAGAATGGCCAGGCGCGGGTCATGGCACTCAGCCTCGTTGGCCGGGAAAAAGCTGCGGCTGTCGGTAAAGGCCAGCAGGTCGCCGACCTGGGCGCGGTTCCAACTGCCATCGGCGACGCGTGCCGCCAGTACCTGGTTGAACAGGTAGCTGCGGCCGGTGGAAAGCAGCCGCGAGCGCACGTTGCGCTGCTCCGGCAAGGCCTGGCGCGACGCATAGTCGCGGGCCTCGCCAAGATTGCCGCCCTGGTGGCCGAAGCGCTGGGTACCGAAGTAGTTGGGAATGCCCAGCCGGCTGATCTGTTCGAGGCGTTGCTCCAGGCCAGCCTTGTCGGCCTCCAGCTGGCTCAGGCGCAAGGTGAAGCCATTGGCCGAATGGGCGCCGCGTTGCAGCTTGCGCCTGTGTCGCACGCTCTTGAGAATGTGCAGGGTATCGTTCTGCGCGACCGTCATGTCCGGATCGGCCTTGCCCGGCAACTGGATACTGAACCATTGCCGCGTCAGGGCCTGGCGATCCTTCAGGCCGGCATAGCTGACCGTACGCAGTGGCACGCCAGCCGCCTTGGCCAGGCGCCGGGCGGCCTCCTCGGTGTTGAGGCCGCGCTTCTCCACCCACAACCACAAGTGCTCGCCATCGCCGGACAGGGGAATGTCGAGCACTTCGTCGACCTGGAAATCTTGCGCGGTAGCCTTGAGTACCGCACGGCCCAGCGCCTCGCCATGGGCGCGGGGGCCCAGCAGTTCCAGTTCCGTCATGCGCGCAGCAACAAGGCGACGGCGTGCACCGCGATGCCTTCTTCGCGCCCGGTGAAACCGAGCTTTTCAGTGGTGGTGGCTTTCACGTTCACTTGGTCCAGCTCAACTTCAAGATCCTCGGCGATGAGCGCCCGCATCGATTCGATATGTGGCGCCATTTTCGGTGCCTGGGCGACGATGGTGGTGTCGACGTTGCCGACCCGCCAGCCACGGGCCTTGAGCAGCGATACCACATGACGCAGAAGCACACGGCTGTCGGCCCCCTTGTAGGTCGGGTCGGTGTCGGGGAAATGTTTACCGATGTCACCCAATGCCGCCGCGCCCAGCAGTGCGTCACTCAGGGCGTGCAGCAGCACGTCGCCGTCGGAGTTGGCCAGCAGCCCGTGGTGGTGTGCGATCCGCACGCCGCCCAGGGTGATGAAGTCGCCTTCGGCGAAACGGTGAACATCATAGCCGTGGCCAATACGCATAAAAAAACGCCCCGATTTAGTCAGGGCGTGATTCTACCTGCTTTGTCCGACATTAGCCGCTAAGAGCTTCGCTGTGATGCTTCAAATGATCATCGATGAAGCTGGCGATGAAGAAGTAGCTGTGGTCGTAGCCCGGCTGCAGGCGCAGGGTCAGCGGATGCCCCGCCTGCCTGGCCGACTGCTGCAGGGCCTCGGGCTTGAGCTGATTGGCCAGGAAGTCGTCGCGGTCGCCCTGGTCCACCAGGATCGGCAGCTTCTCGCTCGCCTCGCTGATCAGCGCGCAGGCATCCCATTCGCGCCAGCGTGAACGCTCCTCGCCCAGGTAACGCGAGAACGCCTTCTGCCCCCACGGGCAATCCATCGGGTTGCTGATCGGTGCGAAGGCCGACAGCGACTGGTAGCGCCCGGGGTTGCGCAAGGCGCAGACCAGCGCGCCATGTCCGCCCATGGAGTGACCGCTGATCCCGCGCTTGTCGGAAGCGGGGAAATGCGCCTCGATCAATGCTGGCAGCTCGTGCACCACATAATCGTGCATCCGGTAGTGGCGAGCCCAGGGCTGTTGCGTGGCATTCAGGTAGAAACCGGCGCCGAGGCCGAAGTCCCAGGCATTCTCGGGATCGCCGGGAACCTCGGGGCCGCGCGGACTGGTGTCCGGCGCGACAATGATCAACCCCAGTTGCGCGGCCATGCGCTGGGCGCCGGCCTTCTGCATGAAGTTTTCATCGGTGCAGGTCAACCCGGACAGCCAGTACAGCACCGGCAACTTCACGCCCTGCTCGGCCTGCGGCGGCAGATAGACGGCGAACACCATGTCGCAACCGAGCACATCGGAATGGTGTTTATAGCGTTTATGCCAGCCGCCGAAGCTCTTCTGGCAAGAGAGATTTTCCAGGGACATAAGCACAACTCCGCACTGCAGGGGCGGCCTGCGAGGCCGGCCCCTGCGGGGTAATCAGAAGTGGATGACGGTACGGATGCTCTTGCCTTCATGCATCAGGTCGAACGCCTTGTTGATGTCCTCCAGGCCCATGGTGTGGGTGATGAAGGTATCCAGCGGAATCTCGCCCTTCTGCGCCATGTCGACATAGCTCGGCAGCTCGCTGCGACCGCGCACGCCACCAAATGCCGAACCGCGCCAGACGCGACCGGTCACCAGTTGAAACGGACGGGTGGCGATTTCCTGGCCGGCACCGGCCACGCCGATGATCACCGACTCGCCCCAGCCCTTGTGGCAGCACTCCAGCGCCGCACGCATCAGTTGCACATTGCCGATGCACTCGAAGGAGAAGTCCACGCCGCCGTCGGTCATGTCGACGATGACTTCCTGGATCGGGCGATCGAAATCCTTCGGATTGACGCAGTCGGTGGCGCCCAGTTGCCGGGCGATCTCGAACTTGGCCGGGTTGATGTCGATGGCGATGATGCGACCGGCCTTGGCCTTCACCGCGCCGATCACCGCCGACAGGCCGATGCCGCCCAGACCGAAGATCGCCACGGTGTCGCCCGCCTTGACCTTGGCGGTGTTGATCACCGCACCGATCCCGGTGGTGACGCCACAGCCCAGCAGGCAGACCTTCTCCAGCGGCGCTTCCTTGGCGATCTTGGCCACGGAGATTTCCGGCAGCACGGTGTACTCGGAGAAAGTCGAGGTGCCCATGTAATGGAAAATCGTCTCACCCTTGTAGGAGAAACGCGAAGTGCCGTCCGGCATCAGGCCCTTGCCCTGGGTGGCGCGGATCGCCTGGCAGAGGTTGGTCTTGCCCGACAGGCAGAATTTGCACTTGCCGCATTCCGGGGTGTACAGCGGGATGACGTGATCGCCGACGGCGACCGAGGTCACGCCCTCGCCGATCGCCTCGACAATCGCCCCACCCTCGTGGCCGAGGATGGACGGGAAGATACCTTCCGGATCCGCACCGGACAGAGTGTAGGCATCGGTGTGACAGACGCCGGTGGCCACGACACGCAGCAGCACTTCACCGGCCTTGGGCATGGCGACATCGACTTCGACGATTTCCAGAGGCTTCTTCGCCTCGAAGGCAACGGCGGCACGTGACTTGATCATCCAGCAACTCCTGAAAAGTGAATGGCAAAGACCCCAGTGTAAATCATCGACCATTGGTGAATAATCAGACCGAAAGCAAAACATTATTGCCATGCAGGGATAATCAGATGAGCGAAAACGGCTGGGAAGGGATCGACGAATTCGTCGCCGTGGCCGAATGCAGCCAGTTCACCGCGGCGGCGGAGCGCCTGGGCGTGTCCTCTTCGCATATCAGCCGGCAGATCGCCCGGCTGGAGGAACGCCTGCAGACCCGCCTGCTCTATCGCAGCACCCGCCGGGTCACCCTGACCGAAGCCGGCCAGACCTTCCTGCAGCATTGCCAGCGCCTGCAGGACGGTCGCGAAGAGGCCCTGCGGGCGGTGGGCGACCTGACCAGCGAACCCAAGGGCATGCTGCGCATGACCTGCGCGGTGGCCTACGGCGAGCGCTTCATCGTGCCACTGGTCACCGCATTCATGGGGCTGTATCCGCAGTTGCGGGTGGATATCGAGTTGAGCAACCGCACCCTGGACCTGGTGCATGAGGGTCTGGACCTGGCGATTCGCCTCGGCCGCCTGCAGGACTCCCGACTGGTGGCGACCCGGCTGGCGCCGCGGCGAATGTACCTGTGCGCCTCCCCTTCCTACCTCGAGCGGTATGGCCGGCCCCACAGCCTATCGGAACTGAGCCGACACAACTGCCTGATCGGCAGTTCGGATATATGGCAACTGGAACAGGATGGCCGCGAGTTTTCCCAGCGGGTCCAGGGCAACTGGCGCTGCAACAGCGGCCAGGCGGTACTCGATGCGGCGTTGCAGGGGGTGGGGTTGTGCCAGTTGCCGGACTATTACGTGCTGGAGCATTTGCACAACGGCACGCTGATTTCCCTGCTCGAAGCGCATCAGCCGCCGAATACCGCGGTGTGGGCGCTGTACCCGCAACAGCGGCACCTGTCGCCCAAAGTGCGCAAGCTGGTGGATTATCTCAGGGAAGGGTTGGCGAAACGGCCGGAGTATCAGGCCTGAAGAGGGATTGGCGGTGTCAGGCCTGGCGCTTTCGCGGGCAAGCCCGGCTCCTACAGTTCATCGTTCCAGTCTCTTTCCACGACGCAGTACTGTAGGAGCCGGGCTTGCCCGCGAACAGGAGCTCAGCGCCGATTGGCCCAGCGCAGGCGCAGCCACTCCAGGTCCTCGGGACGAGTGACCTTGATGTTGTCCGAACGCCCCTCGATCAGGCGCGGCGCCTGGCCGGCCCACTCCATCGCCGATGCCTCGTCGGTGATGTTGGCGTCGGCCACCAGGCTGTCGGCCAGGGCTCGATGCAGGGCACCCAGGCGGAACATCTGCGGCGTATAGGCCTGCCAGATCAGCGCCCGGTCAACGGTTTCCAGTACCCGCCCCCGCTTGTCCACGCGCTTGAGCGTGTCCCGTGCCGGCACGGCCAGCAGACCGCCCACCGGGTCGTCCGCCAGCTCGGCGAGCAGGGTATCGAGGTCGTCACGGGACAGGTTCGGCCGGGCCGCATCGTGAACCAGCACCCAGTCGTCATCCGCCGCCCCCAGGGCATGCAGGTGCAACAAGGCGTTGAGTACCGAGTCGGCACGTTCGGCTCCGCCATCGACACGACGGATGCGCGTATCGCCGGCACAGGCCAGGGTCGGCCAGTAGGGATCATCGGGCGCCAGGCTCAGCACCAGCCCCTTGAGGCCCGGATGATCGAGAAAGCAGCCGAGGCTGTGTTCGAGAATGGTTCGGCCGCCCAGTTGCAGGTACTGCTTGGGACGGTCGGCCGCCATACGGGCACCGACACCCGCGGCAGGAATCACGGCCCAGAAGGCCGGTAGCGATGAGTCAGTCATTGTGCCAACTGATAAAGGGTTTCACCGTCCTTGACCATGCCCAGTTCATGGCGAGCACGTTCTTCGACGGTCTCCATGCCTTTCTTCAGCTCAAGAACTTCCGCATCGAGGACGCGGTTACGCTCCAGCAGCCGCTCGTTCTCGGCATGCTGCTCGGCAATCTGTTGGGTCAGGTCGGCCACCTGCGCCAGGCTCCCGTTACCCACCCAAAGGCGGTACTGCAGGCCAGCCAGCAGCAGGAGCAAGACAAGGAACAACCAGTTGGGGCTGCGCATCGAATTTCGTTTACCCAGTAAAAAAGACAGCCAAGACGAAGTCCATATGCCAACGGCACAGGCCTGGTTTACCCAGGCCTGTGATTGTCAGCCATCAGATTAGTTGCGAAAAAACCACTATAGCGATTTTTCCGACACAATCCGGTGCCTTTTTACCATCTACGGCTTAACCGCGAAACTCGGAACGACCGTTGTATTTCGCCTTGGCACCCAATTGCTCTTCGATACGCAGCAGTTGGTTGTACTTGGAAACGCGGTCGGAGCGGCACAGCGAGCCAGTCTTGATCTGGCCGGCAGCGGTACCCACGGCCAGGTCGGCGATGGTCGAATCTTCGGTTTCACCGGAACGGTGCGAGATCACCGCGGTGTAGCCGGCCGCCTTGGCCATCTGGATGGCTTCCAGGGTTTCGGTCAGGGAGCCGATCTGGTTGAACTTGATCAGGATGGAGTTGGCGATCTTCTTGTCGATGCCTTCCTTCAGGATCTTGGTGTTGGTCACGAACAGGTCGTCGCCCACCAGCTGGGTTTTCTCGCCGATCTTGTCGGTGAGGATCTTCCAGCCAGCCCAGTCGGACTCGTCCAGGCCGTCTTCGATCGAGATGATCGGGTAGCGCTGGGTCAGGCCCTTCAGGTAGTCGGCGAAACCTTCGGCGGTGAACACCTGGCCTTCGCCGGACAGGTTGTACTTGCCGTCTTCGAAGAATTCGCTGGCGGCGCAGTCCAGGGCCAGGGTCACGTCGGTGCCCAGGGTGTAGCCGGCGTTGGCAACGGCTTCGGAGATGACTTTCAGGGCATCTTCGTTGGACGCCAGGTTCGGCGCGAAACCACCTTCGTCACCCACCGCGGTGCTCAGGCCACGGGCCTTCAGCACGGCCTTGAGGTGATGGAAAATCTCGGTACCCATGCGCAGGCCTTCGGAGAAGGACTTGGCGCCAACCGGCTGGACCATGAATTCCTGGATGTCGACGTTGTTGTCGGCATGTTCGCCACCGTTGATGATGTTCATCATCGGCACCGGCATCGAGTAGACGCCTGGAGTGCCGTTCAGGTTGGCAATGTGCGCGTACAGCGGCAGGTCCTGGTCCTGTGCGGCAGCCTTGGCTGCGGCCAGGGAGACGGCGAGGATGGCGTTGGCGCCCAGGTTGGCCTTGTTCTCGGTACCGTCCAGGGCGATCATCGCGTGGTCCAGAGCCTTCTGGTCGGCAGGGTCCTTGCCCAGCAGCAGCTCACGGATCGGGCCGTTGATGTTGGCAACAGCCTTCAGAACGCCCTTGCCCAGGTAACGGCTCTTGTCGCCATCACGCAGCTCGAGCGCTTCACGCGAGCCGGTGGAAGCACCGGACGGAGCGCAGGCGCTGCCGATGATGCCGTTGTCCAGAAGCACGTCCGCTTCCACAGTGGGGTTGCCACGGGAATCGAGAACTTCACGACCTTTGATGTCGACGATTTTTGCCATTGTTGTAAACACTCCAAAGTTGACGAAAACGACGCAGCTGAAGGAAATCCATGTTCGCCGGCAAGCGTGTGAAAATTGGCAGCCTTGCAGACGAAAAGGCTCTGAACCTTGGTCCAGAGCCCTGAATCGTGCGGTACTTTACCGGAGATTTGCCGATTAAGCGGTTTCTATCGTCGGAAAACTCTTAATCAACTCATCCAGAGCCTTGAGCTGGCTCAGGAACGGCTCCAGTTTGTCCAAGCGCAAGGCGCAAGGACCGTCGCACTTGGCGTTGTCCGGATCCGGATGCGCCTCGAGAAACAACCCTGCCAGGCCCTGGCTCATGCCAGCCTTGGCCAGGTCGGTGACCTGGGCGCGGCGACCACCGGCCGAATCGGCGCGACCACCTGGCATCTGCAAGGCGTGGGTCACGTCGAAGAACACCGGGTACTCGAACTGCTTCATGATGCCGAAGCCGAGCATGTCCACCACCAGGTTGTTGTAGCCGAAGCTCGAACCCCGCTCGCAGAGGATCAGTTGGTCGTTGCCGGCTTCCACGCACTTGTTCAGGATGTGCTTCATTTCCTGGGGCGCGAGAAACTGGGCTTTCTTGATGTTGATCACCGCCCCGGTCTTGGCCATGGCGACCACCAGGTCGGTCTGGCGCGACAGGAAGGCCGGCAACTGGATGATGTCGCAAACCTCGGCGGCCACGGCGGCCTGGGCCGGCTCGTGGACGTCGGTGATGATCGGTACGCCGAAGGCTTGCTTGATGTCCTGGAAGATCCGCATGCCCTCTTCCAGGCCAGGGCCACGGAAAGAGGTCACGGAGGAACGGTTGGCCTTGTCGAAGCTGGCCTTGAACACGTAGGGGATACCGAGTTTCTCGGTAACCTTCACGTATTCCTCGCAGACCTGCATCGCCATGTCACGGCTTTCCAGCACGTTCATGCCACCGAACAGCACCATCGGCTTGTCGTTGGCGATCTCGATGTCGCCGACGCGAATGATCTTCTGGGCCATCAGTCTCACGCCTTCTTCTGGTGTTGGGCCAGGGCCGCCTTGACGAAGCCGCTGAACAGCGGATGACCGTCACGCGGGGTCGAGGTGAACTCGGGGTGGAACTGGCAGGCGACGAACCATGGGTGATCCGGCACCTCGACCACTTCGACCAGCGCACCATCGCCGGAACGACCGGAGATTTTCAGGCCGGCTTCCATGATCTGCGGCAGCAGCTTGTTGTTCACTTCGTAGCGGTGGCGATGACGCTCGACGATCACGTCCTTGCCGTAGCAGCCATGGACCTGGGAACCGGCTTCGAGCAGACACTCCTGAGCCCCCAGGCGCATGGTGCCACCCAGGTCGGAAGCTTCGGTACGGGTCTCGACGGCACCGGAGGCGTCTTCCCACTCGGTGATCAGGCCGACCACGGCGTGGCCGCTGCTGCGGTCGAACTCGGTGGAGTTGGCGTCTTTCCAGCCCAGCACGTTACGGGCGAACTCGATGACCGCCACCTGCATGCCCAGGCAGATCCCCAGGTACGGAACCTTGTTCTCGCGAGCGTACTGGACGGCGGTGATCTTGCCTTCCACGCCGCGCAGGCCGAAGCCGCCCGGAACCAGGATCGCATCGACGCCTTCGAGCAGGCCGGTGCCCTGGTTCTCGATGTCTTCGGAATCGATGTAGCGCAGGTTGACCTTGGTGCGGTTGGTGATGCCGGCGTGGCTCATCGCTTCGATCAGCGACTTGTAGGCGTCCAGCAGCTCCATGTACTTGCCGACCATGGCGATGGTGACTTCGTGCTCCGGGTTGAGCTTGGCATCGACGACCTTTTCCCACTCGGACAGGTCGGCACCGTTGCATTGCAGGCCGAAACGCTCGACGACGAAGTCATCCAGGCCCTGGGCGTGCAGCACGGCCGGGATCTTGTAGATGGTGTCGACGTCTTCCAGAGAGATTACCGCACGCTCTTCGACGTTGGTGAACAGCGCGATCTTGCGACGCGAGGACACGTCCACCGGATGGTCGGAACGGCAGATCAGCACGTCGGGCTGCAGGCCGATGGAGCGCAGTTCCTTGACCGAGTGCTGGGTCGGCTTGGTCTTGGTCTCGCCCGCGGTGGCGATGTACGGCACCAGGGTCAGGTGCATCAGCATCGCGCGCTTGGAGCCGACTTCGACCCGCAGTTGGCGGATGGCTTCGAGGAACGGTTGCGACTCGATGTCGCCCACGGTCCCGCCGATTTCCACCAGGGCCACGTCGGCATCGCCGGCGCCCTTGATGATGCGACGCTTGATTTCGTCGGTGATGTGCGGGATCACCTGGATGGTCGCACCCAGGTAGTCACCACGGCGCTCCTTGCGCAGGACGTGCTCGTACACGCGGCCGGTGGTGAAGTTGTTGTTCTGGGTCATGGTGGTGCGGATGAACCGCTCGTAGTGACCCAGGTCCAGGTCGGTCTCGGCGCCATCGTGGGTGACGAACACTTCACCGTGCTGGAAGGGGCTCATGGTGCCCGGATCGACGTTGATGTACGGATCCAGCTTGAGCATGGTGACTTTCAGCCCCCGCGCCTCCAGGATGGCCGCCAATGAAGCCGAGGCAATGCCTTTCCCCAATGAAGAAACAACACCGCCCGTGACGAATATATAGCGCGTCATGAAAAACCCTAGAAGTCTGCGTTAAAGCGGTCCGAACCGCCCGGGAAAGCGAAGGAAGGCCGAAGCCCCCGATCACCAGCATTAATCACAGTGCATCTTTCAAAAAAACCGCCGCGTTGGGACAGACCGGACGTGACAACACCGGTACGTTGCTCGCTACACATTTTTTGGAATCGCCCAGCAAAGACTGCTTGGTAATCGGCAACTGCTGTCATTCAGGCGAATCAACAGAAGTTGTATCAAGAAGGGAGCGTAGTCTACCGGAAAGCGGCTTTCAGCTCAAACCTT
Source organism: Pseudomonas fuscovaginae SE-1 (assembly GCF_000364705.1). GTDB lineage: Bacteria > Pseudomonadota > Gammaproteobacteria > Pseudomonadales > Pseudomonadaceae > Aquipseudomonas > Aquipseudomonas fuscovaginae_A. The sequence continues at coordinate 97,125 of NZ_AQOH01000312.1, forward strand.
GATCGCTCGAAGGTGGCTGCCATTGCAAATGCCAGTCGCCGAATGCCCGCCCGTCGAGCCCGGCCAGGTTGGCCACGGCCAGCAGTTGTCCGTCCCGGTAGAGCAGCGGCAAACGGCCGCGGACGAACCAGGGCACCCGACTTTCGTTGAGCAGCCGCTTGAGATCACGATGCCCGCGATCCGGCAGGTGCAGTACCTCGCCACCCTGACGATAGCGCACCTGCAACGGACCGGCTGGCGCCTCGCCGATGATCAGCAGTTCGCCGTTGTCTGGCAATTCCAGGCCACGCCGCGGGTCCCGCCATTCGATATCCGCCAGCGGTTGACGCAACCAGGAACCACTGAGCCACCACAGGTGCTCGTCGGCCCGGTGCAACTCGCCCTCGGCCAGGCGCCACTTGGGCCGGGCATCGGGCCCGGCATCGCGCAGGTCCTCCCAGCCGGCCCAGTGGTCGCTGTCGGGCAGTTGCGTCAGCGGCTCCAGCCAGTGGCGCAACAGGTTGCGCTGGCGCGCCCCGGACAACTCGGCGAGCGCATCCAGGGCCAGTGACGGCATGCCCAGCCAGTCATAGCGGGAATGGGCCTGGGCGTTGTCCAGGTCGATTTCGGCCAGATCATCCAGCAACTCCTGGGCCTCGCGCAGATGGGCCGCGCTGCGCACCATGCTGCCGACCGCCTGCGGCCAGCGCTCGGCCAGCCCTGGAAACACACGGTGACGCAGGTAGTTACGGGAAAACTGCTGGTCGGCGTTCGACGGATCCTCGATCCATTTCAGGCCATGCTCACGGGCGTATTGCTCGAGTTCTGCGCGCGAAACATCGAGCAATGGCCGAACCAGATAGCCGCCACCCACTTCCCGCTCGCTCGGCATCGCCGCCAGGCCACGCACCCCGGCACCCCGCAACAGGCGGAACAGCAGGGTTTCGGCCTGGTCGTCGCGATGCTGGGCAGTGAGCAGGACATCGTTCAACTGGGTCACCCCGGCGAACGCCAGGTAGCGCGCATCCCGCGCCGCGCGTTCGAGACTGGCGCCCAACTGGACGCTCACGCGCACGACCTGCAACGGTACGCCCAGCGAATCGCAGATGGCCTGGCAATGCTCTGGCCAACTGTCCGCAGCGACCTGCAAACCATGGTGGATATGCAGGGCCTTGAGTTCGGGCAGAGATTCGGCTTTGCCCAGACGGGCCAACAGATGCAGGAGGACGGTGGAATCGAGGCCGCCGGAGAAGGCCAGCCGCCAGGTAGAGGCACTGCGCCAGGGGGCCAGGGCTTGAAGCACCCTGGAGGGCAAATCGATATCTGACTGACGCATGAATTGAGACGCCCTAGATCCTGTAGGAGCAGAGCTTGCTCGCGAAGGCGATTTCATCCATGAGGCGACCCCACTGGATGGCCGCCTGCGGCGGTTCGCGAGCAAGCTCGGCTCCTACAGTCCCGCGCAGGAGCGAGCAAGCCCGCTACCAAGGTAGCTCTACTTAGAGACCATAGCTCATCAGACGCTCATAGCGACGTGCCAGCAGCGTGTCGTTGTCGAGCTTTTTCAGCATCGCCAGCTGCGAGCTGAGTTCGGCACGGATCAGGGCGGAAGCCGCCGCCGGGTCACGGTGGGCGCCGCCCAGCGGCTCGGCGATGACCTTGTCGACGATGCCCAGGCCCTTCAGGCGCTCGGCGGTGATACCCATGGCCTCGGCGGCATCCGCAGCCTTCTCGGCGGTTTTCCAGAGAATCGAGGCGCAACCTTCCGGCGAGATCACCGCATAGGTCGAGTATTGCAGCATGTTCAACTGGTCGCACACGCCAATCGCCAGTGCACCGCCGGAACCACCCTCGCCGATGACGGTGGCGATGATCGGGGTCTTCAGCCGCGACATGACACGCAGGTTCCAGGCGATCGCCTCGCTCTGGTTGCGCTCTTCGGCGTCGATCCCCGGGTAGGCGCCCGGTGTGTCGATGAAGGTCAGGATCGGCATCTTGAAGCGTTCGGCCATTTCCATCAGGCGGCAGGCCTTGCGGTAGCCTTCCGGACGCGGCATGCCGAAGTTGCGACGGACCTTCTCGCGCACTTCGCGGCCCTTCTGGTGGCCGATGACCATTACCGGCTGGTCGTCCAGGCGGGCAATGCCGCCGACGATCGCGGCGTCGTCGGCGAAGTGACGATCGCCGTGCAACTCATCGAACTCGGTGAAGATATGTTCGATGTAGTCCAGGGTGTAGGGGCGACGCGGGTGACGCGCCAGACGAGCAATCTGCCAGCTGGTCAGTTTGCCGAAAATATCTTCTGTCAGCGTGCTGCTCTTTTCCTGCAGTCGGGAGATCTCATCGCCGATGTTCAGCGAGTTGTCATTACCGACCAAGCGCAGTTCTTCGATCTTGGCTTGCAGGTCAGCGATCGGCTGTTCGAAATCAAGAAAATTCGGGTTCATAAGCGTCCGTCTTGGGTCGAGCACAGTAGTTTTTACACAGCCTGGCCGGCCGATTGATCTGTATCGCGCCCTACATTACGGGATATGGCGCGCTCAGGTCGAGATTAAAAGTAAGTCCAAGGTCGGGGCGCACCGATGGCGCCACCACCTCAACGGTATTGGAGAAAGACGTTGTCTCGTCCCAACTGGTCACGCAATGCCTGAATCAGACCATCCGCCGGGTCGATTTTCCAACCGTCACCCAGTTGCAACAGCGCCTTGGCGTCGGGGCCGGTGTACTCCATGGTGATCGGGCAGGCGCCGCGGTACTGCTTGAGCAGCTCGCCCAGCCAGCGCAACTCATTGACCTTGAGCGCGGCGCCCTGGACCTTCAGGCGCAGGCTCTCGGCCAGGTTGGTACGGGCATCCTCCATGCTCATCACGCGCTTGACCCGCAGGCGCAGGCCGCCGGAGAAATCATCGTTGCTGACCTCACCCTCGACCACCACCATCGCATCGGTCTGCAACAGCGCCTGGGCCGACATGAAGGCATCGGCGAACAACGAAGCCTCGATCCGCGCCGAGCGGTCGTCAAGGGTGATGAAGCCCATCTTGTCGCCCTTCTTGTTCTTCATCACCCGCAGGGCAATGATCATCCCGGCCACGGTCTGGGTATCGCGTGCCGGCTTAAGGTCGATGATGCGCTGACGGGCGAAGCGACGGATCTCACCTTCGTATTCGTCGATCGGGTGACCGGTGAGGTACAGGCCCAGGGTGTCCTTCTCGCCCCGCAGGCGATCCTTCAGGGTCAGTTCGCGGGCGTTGCGATGGCTGGCATAGACATCGGCATCCTCCTCGACGAACAGCCCGCCGAACAGGTCGGCGTGGCCGCTGTCGGCCGTGCGGGCGGTCTGCTCGGCGGCCTTGATCGCTTCCTCCAGCGCCGACAACAGCACCGCTCGGTTGCGGTCGATGTTGGCCTGGTAGGCCTTGAGTTCGTCATGGAAGTACGGCCCCAGGCGATCCAGCGCACCGCTGCGGATCAGCGCGTCCAGGGTGCGCTTGTTGATGCGCTTGAGGTCGACCCGTTCGCAGAAGTCGAACAGATCCTTGAACGGCCCGCCTTCGGCGCGGGCCTCGACAATGGCCTCCACCGGCCCCTCCCCCACCCCCTTGATCGCCCCAAGGCCATAGACGATACGGCCATCGTCGTTGACCGTGAACTTGAAGTCGGAGTTGTTCACGTCCGGCGCATCGAGGCGCAGCTTCATGCTGCGCACTTCCTCGATCAGGATCACCACCTTGTCGGTGTTGTGCATATCCGCCGAGAGTACCGCGGCCATGAACGGCGCCGGATAGTGGGTCTTGAGCCAGGCGGTCTGGTAGGAAACCAGACCGTAGGCGGCCGAGTGCGACTTGTTGAAGCCATAGCCGGCGAATTTTTCCACCAGGTCGAAGATGTTGCCCGCCAGGTCGGCATCGATGCCGTTGTTGGCGCAACCTTCGATGAAGCCGCCGCGCTGCTTGGCCATCTCCTCGGGCTTTTTCTTACCCATCGCCCGGCGCAGCATGTCCGCGCCACCGAGGGTGTAGCCCGCCATCACCTGGGCGATCTGCATCACCTGTTCCTGGTACAGGATGATGCCGTAGGTCGGCGCCAATACCGGCTTCAGGCCCTCGTACTGGTAGTCCGGGTGCGGATAGGCCAGTTCGGCACGGCCGTGCTTGCGGTTGATGAAGTCGTCCACCATGCCCGACTGCAGCGGGCCCGGACGGAACAGGGCCACCAGTGCGATGAGGTCTTCCAGGCAGTCGGGCTTGAGCTTCTTGATCAGTTCCTTCATGCCACGCGATTCAAGCTGGAACACCGCCGTGGTTTCGGCTTTCTGCAGCAGCTCGTAGGTCTTCTTGTCATCCAGCGGGATGAAGTCGATGTTGACGTCGGGCAGGTTGTTCTTCGCCTGCTCGCGGTTGATGGTCTCCATCGCCCACTTGATGATGGTCAGGGTCCGCAGGCCGAGGAAGTCGAACTTCACCAGACCGGCGGCCTCGACATCGTCCTTGTCGAACTGGGTCACCAGGCCGCCGCCCTCTTCGTCACAGGCGATCGGCGAGAAGTCGGTGAGCTTGGTCGGCGCGATCACCACGCCACCGGCGTGTTTGCCGGTACCACGGGTAACGCCTTCGAGCTTGAGGGCCATCTCCCAGATTTCCCGGCCATCCTCGTCGGTCTTGAGGAAGTCGCGCAGGATCTCTTCCTGCTCGTAGGCCTTCTCCAGGGTCATGCCGACTTCGAAGGGGATCATCTTCGACAGGCGGTCGGCCAGGCCGTAGGACTTGCCCTGGACCCGCGCCACGTCACGTACCACCGCCTTGGCCGCCATGGTGCCGAAGGTGATGATCTGGCTTACCGCGTTGCGCCCGTAGGCCTCGGCCACGTAATCGATCACCCGGTCACGGCCATCCATGCAAAAGTCGACGTCGAAGTCGGGCATGGAAATACGTTCCGGGTTGAGGAAACGTTCGAACAGCAGGTCATAGGCCAACGGGTCGAGGTCGGTGATCTTCAGCACGTAGGCGACCAGGGAACCGGCACCCGAGCCCCGGCCGGGGCCGACCGGCACGCCGTTGTTCTTGGCCCACTTGATGAAGTCCATAACGATCAGGAAGTAGCCGGGAAACCCCATCTGGATGATGATATCCAGCTCGAACTTCAGGCGGTCCAGATAGACCTGGCGCTTTTCCTCGTAGTCGGGCGTGGTGTCCTTGGGCCAGAGCACCGCCAGGCGCTCTTCCAGGCCTTCGTGGGAGACGTGACGCAGGTAGTCGTCGATGCCCATGCCATTGGGCGTCGGGAAGTCGGGAAGGAAGTACTTGCCCAACTGCACCGTGATATTGCAGCGCTTGGCAATCTCCACGGTATTTTCCAGCGCCTCGGGCAGGTCGCTGAACAGCTCGGCCATCTCCTCGGCACTTTTCAGGTACTGCTGGTCGCTGTAGTTGCGCGAGCGGCGCGGGTCGTCCAGGGCGCGGCCTTCACCGATGCACACGCGGGTCTCGTGGGCGTCGAAGTCGTCCTGCTTGATGAAACGCACGTCGTTGGTCGCCACCAGCGGCGCACCGATCCTGTCGGCCAGGGCCACGGCGGCATGCAGGTGTTCCTCGTCGTTGACGCGGTTGGTGCGCTGCACTTCCAGGTAAAAACGATCCGGAAAGATCGCCATCCACTCCAGCGCCAGGGCCTCGGCGATCTCCGGGTTGCCGGCGAGCAGGGCCATGCCGATCTCGCCTTCCTTGGCCGCCGACAGCATGATCACGCCTTCGGCGGCCTCGGCCACCCATTCGCGCTCAATGATGATCAGGCCGTTGCGCTGGCCATCGGTGTAGCCGCGGGAAATCAGCTCGGTGAGGTTGCGGTAGCCCACGGCATTCATAGCCAGCAGGCTGATGCGACTCAGCGGCGCTTCGGGATCCTTGTTCGACAGCCACAGGTCGACCCCGCAGATCGGCTTGATGCCGCCCCCCATGGCGGCCTTGTAGAACTTGACCAGGGAACACATGTTGCTCTGGTCGGTCACCGCCACGGCGGGCATGCCCATGCCGTTCAGGGCCTTGACCAGCGGCTTGATCCGGACCAGACCGTCGACCAGGGAGAACTCGGTGTGCAGGCGCAGATGAACGAATGAAGCCGGCATAGTGATCCTGTCCAAATCTTTGAAAACAACAAGGCCCGGAATTGTACCGGGCCTTGGCTAAAACAACAGCAGACTAAACCCGCCCGCGGGCCTCCCAGGCCAGCCGTACGGGGGCGAAGGAGCGCCGGTGGATCGGCGTCGGCCCCAGGCGTTTCAGGGCTTCCAGGTGCACCGGCGTGGGGTAGCCCTTGTGAGCGCCGATACCGTAGCCGGGATAGATTTTTTCGAAAGCACTCATTTCACGGTCGCGACTGACCTTGGCCAGGATCGACGCGGCCGCAATTGCCGGCACCTTGCTATCTCCCTTGACCACCGCCTCCGCCGGCATCGCCAGCCTTGGGCAGCGATTGCCGTCGATCATCGCCAGGCGGGGCTGGATGTGCAGCCCTTCGACCGCCCGCTGCATGGCGAGCATGGTCGCATGGAGAATGTTCAGCTCGTCGATTTCCTCGACCTCGGCCCGGGCGATGCACCAGCTCAGGGCCTTTTCCTGAATCTCGTCGAAGAGCTTTTCACGGCGGGCCTCGGTCAGCTTCTTCGAGTCATTCAAGCCGAGGATCGGGCGACCGGGATCGAGGATCACCGCCGCCGTCACCACCGCACCGCAGAGCGGGCCGCGGCCGACCTCATCGACACCGGCCACCAGCTCTCCGGCGTCGGCCACCAGAGAAAAATCCAGTCCCATCTGCATCTTGGCATCACTCATACGGGTTTTGCGATCAACGCCAGTACCGCATCGGCAGCCTGGTTGGAAGCATCCAGGCGCAAGGTCCGGTGGATCTCGTCGAAACCGCGGGTCTGCTCCTGGCCGCCCTCGATCAGCGGAGACAGGGTTTTCGCCAACGCCTCGGGCGTGGCGTCATCCTGTAGCAACTCGGGCACCAACAGGCGCTGGGCCAGCAGGTTGGGCAAAGAAATGTAGGGGCTTTTCACCAGGCGCTTGAGAATCCAGAAGGTCAACGCCGCCAGGCGATAGGCAACCACCATCGGACGCTTGTACAGCAGCGCCTCCAGAGTCGCGGTACCGGAAGCGATCAGCACCGCGTTGCAAGCCGCCAGGGCCTTGTGGGACTGACCGTCGAGCAGGGTCAACGGCAAGTCGCGGCCGACCAGCAACGCCTCGACCTGGGTACGCCGCTGCGGGCTGGCACAGGGCATGACAAAGCGGATACCGGGGTGAGTGGCGCGCAAACGCTCGGCCGCATCGAGGAACAAGGCGCCAAGTCGTCCAACCTCACCACCACGACTGCCTGGCATCAACGCCACCAGCGGGCCATCCGGCAAACCGAGCTCGGCGCGGGCAGCCGCGCGATCGGCCTCCAACGGAATCGTATCGGCCAGGGGGTGGCCGACGAATCGTACCGGCACACCCTTCTCTTCATAGAAGCGCGCTTCGAACGGCAGCAGCGTCAACATCAGATCACAGCCTTCGCGGATCTTCAGCACCCGCTTCTGGCGCCAGGCCCAGACGGACGGACTCACGTAGTGCACAGTCCTGATCCCGGCACGACGTAACTTGAGCTCGATATTGAGGTTGAAGTCGGGAGCGTCGATGCCGATGAACACGTCCGGTTTCTCGGCGATCAGTGTCTGGATCAGCAGCTTGCGGCGCTTGAGCAGTTCCGGCAGACGCCCGAGCACCTCGACCAGCCCCATCACCGACAACCGCTCCATCGGAAAATAGGAGACCAGCCCTTCGGCTTCCATCAATGGCCCACCCACGCCGATGAACTCGACCTCGGGATGACGGGCCTTGAGTGCACGCATGAGGCCGGAGCCGAGAATATCGCCGGACGCTTCGCCGGCGACCAACGCAATACGCAGGCCGGCCATGATCAGCGGGTAATGCCGCGAGTCGAGGACTGGATCGACTCGAGAAACACCGCCACTTCAGGGTACTGGGCGGCAGGCTCGACCAGTTCGGCAATTGCCTGTTCCACGGTCAGGCCCTGGCGATAGACCACCTTGTAGGCGCGACGCAGGGCATGGATCGCCTCCTCGCTGAAACCGCGACGACGCATGCCCTCGAAGTTCATGCTGCGGGCCTCGGCCGGGTTGCCGAATACCGTGACATAGGCGGGAACGTCCTTGCCGATGGCGGTGCCCATCCCGGAAAAGCTGTGGGCACCGATATGACAGAACTGGTGCACCAGGGTGTAGCCGGAGAGGATCGCCCAGTCGTCGACGTGCACATGCCCGGCCAACGCGGTGTTATTGACCAGGATGCAGTGGTTGCCGATCACGCTGTCGTGGCCGATGTGAGCATAGGCCATGATCAGGTTATGGTCGCCCAGCGTGGTTTCCGAACGGTCCTGGACGGTGCCACGGTGAATCGTCACACCTTCGCGAATGACGTTGTGGTCACCAATCACCAGGCGGGTCGCCTCGCCCTTGTACTTGAGATCCGGGGTATCTTCGCCTACCGAGGAAAACTGGTAGATGCGGTTGTGCTTGCCGATCCGGGTCGGGCCCTTGAGGATCACATGCGGCCCGATCACTGTCCCCTCGCCGATTTCCACACCTGCGCCGATGATCGACCAGGGGCCGACCTCGACACCTTCGGCCAGGATGGCCGTCGGATCGATGATTGCACGAGGGTCAATCAGACTCATACTGCCCGTTCCGCACAGGTAATCTCGGCCGAGCAGACCGGCTTGCCATCGACCAGCGCGCGGCACTCGAACTTCCAGATCGTGCTCTTGCGGCTGGAGAACTTGGCTTCGAGAACCAGTTTGTCCCCCGGCACCACAGGCTGACGGAAGCGCAGTTTGTCGGAACCGACGAAGTAGTACAGGGTACCGTCGGCAGGCTTCGCTCCCAGCATCTTGAATCCCAGGATACCGGCAGCCTGAGCCATGGCCTCGATGATCAGCACGCCCGGCATGATCGGATGCGCCGGAAAATGACCATTGAAGAACGGCTCGTTGATGCTGACATTCTTGTAGGCACGAATGCTCTTGGCCTCGAAATCCAGTTCCTCCACCCGGTCCACCAGCAGGAACGGGTAACGGTGAGGCAGGTATTCGCGAATCTCGTTGATGTCCATCATTTCGTGGGGAAGCCTGTAGTAAAGATGGGGGGCACACCCCGGCAGGGTGAGCCCCTCTAGCAAATCAAGGAGGCAGTCTAACGACTACTTGATATGGAAATGGTATCAGCCTTCAGATGAAGCATGCGCGTCCGGGGTCACGTTCCCGACACGTTTTTCCAACTGCCGCAGCCGTCGCGACATGTCATCGAGCTGGCGAATGCGGGCCGCGCTCTTGCGCCACTCGGCTGCCGGCTGCATGGCCGTACCGGAAGAATAGGCGCCCGGCTCGGTAATCGAGTGGGTCACCATGGTCATTCCAGTCAGGAACACGTTGTCGCAAATCTCGATATGCCCCACCAGCCCGACACCGCCGGCGAGCATGCAGTGCCTGCCGATCTTGGTGCTGCCGGAAATACCGCAGCAGGCGGCCATGGCGGTGTGATCGCCCACCTGGACGTTATGGGCGATCTGGATCTGGTTGTCGAGCTTGACGCCATTGCCAAGGATCGTATCGGCCAATGCGCCCCGATCGATGGCGGTATTCACACCGATCTCGACGTCGTCGCCGACCAGCACACCACCAATCTGCGCGATCTTGTTCCAGACACCCTTTTCATTGGCGAAACCGAAACCTTCACCACCGAGCACGGCGCCCGACTGGATGACCACGCGTTTACCGATGCGCACATCGTGATAGAGGGTCACCCGTGGAGCCAGCCAGCCACCGTCGCCGATTTCGCAACGCGCGCCGATGAAACAGTGGGCACCAATGGTCACGCCCGCACCGATGCGCGCACCGCTCTCGATCACCACGAAGGCGGCAATGCTGGCCGTCGGGTCGATCGTTGCATCCTCCGCCACCACGGCGCTCGGATGGATACCGGGAGCCGCCTTGGGTTTCGGATCGAACAGATGCGAAATGCGCGCATAAGCCAGATAGGGGTCAGCCACTACCAGCGCATCGCCGGCATAGCCTTCGGCATCAGCGGCCTTGAGCAGGACCGCGCCAGCCTGGCTGTCCACGAGGTACTTGCGGTATTGGGGGTTTGCCAGGAAGCTCAATTGAGCTGGGCCGGCCTCCTGCAAGGTGGCCAGCCCAGTGATTTCCTTCTCCTCGGAGCCACGCAAGGTGGCGCCGAGGATCTCGGCCAACTGGCCGAGCTTGATAGTCGCAGTCATGGGTTACTTCAGCTGGTTCATGCGCTCGATGACCTGGCGAGTGATGTCGTACTGAGGCTTGACATCGATCACCGCGCCACGCTCGAACACCAGGTCGTAGGCCCCTTTCTTGATGACTTCTTCCACAGCGCTGTCCAGCTTCGGCTTCAGTTGCTTGAGCATGTCGCGATCGGCAACGGCCTTGGCTTCGTTCAGTTCCTTGGATTGGAACTGGAAGTCACGGGCTTTTTGCTTGAACTCGAGCTCCAGGCGCTCGCGTTCGCCTTGCTGCATCTTGTCGCCACCACTGACCAGACGGTCCTGGATACCCTTGGCGCTGCTTTCCAGAGCCTTGAGCTTGGTCAGTTGCGGACCGAATTTCTTCTCGGCATCCACGGCGTACTTCTTGGCCGCGTCGGATTCCAGCAGGGCCATCTGATAGTTCAGCACGGCGATTTTCATTTCGGCAAAGGCCGGGGTCGCTACCAGAACGCTTGCCAGCAGCACCAGTTGGGTCAACTTACGCACGATAAACTCCTACAAAATCCATTGTCATTAGCTGGTGGCAGAGCCTTAGAAGGTCTGGCCGAGGGAGAACTGGAACACCTGAGTTTCGGCGTTATCCGGCTTCTTGACCGGCATCGCCAAGGCAAAACTCAACGGACCCAGCGCTGTGACCCAGGTCACCCCAACACCCACGGAACTGGCCAGGTTGCTGAAACTGATGTCGTTGCACTGCGTCTGCGACAGCGTGCCGTTGGTGTTCTTGACCTGTTCGCACTTGGAGTCGAACACGTTACCCACGTCCCAGAACAGCGAGGTACGCAGGGAGCGCTGGTCCTTGACGAACGGCAGCGGGAACAGCAACTCGGCACCACCCTGGATCAACACGTTGCCACCGAACGGCAGCGGGTCGTTGTCCGAGTCGGCGATGGTACCCACGTTACCGGTCACGCCCACACCACGGCTCGGCGTACCGCGCGGACCGAGGGTGCTGTCCTTGAAGCCGCGGACCGAGTTGAAACCACCAGCATAGTAGTTCTCGTAGAACGGCAGGCCATGGGTGGAGCCGTAACCGTCGCCATAACCCAGCTCGCTGTGGAAGCGCATGGTGTAGGTGTCGGTCAGAGGCGTGAACACCTGGCCACGATAATCGAGCTTGAAGAACGACAGGTCACTGCCCGGCGTGGTGGTTTCCAGGGTCAGGCTCTGGGAATGACCACGGGTTGCCAGCACGCCCTTGTTCAGGGTCGACTCGGACCAGCCGGCCGACGCCTTGAAGTTCAGGTAGTTGCTGCCGTTCTCGTTGACGAAGTTGAAGATCTCGTCGACGGTGTACAGGCCGGTCTTGATCTTGTCCTGCTGGGCGGTCAGGCCGAAGGTCAGACGGGAAGTCTCGCTGATCGGGTAGCCCACGCTCACACCGGCACCCAGGCTGTCCACCGCATAGCTGGCTACGTCGACGTCGAGGTCCTTGTAGTCGGTGGTGCGGTAGAACACGTTGTAGCCCAGGCTGACGCCATCGGCGGTCCAGTAGGGATCAACGTAGCCGAAGTTGTAGCGGCTCTGGTATTCGCTGCGGGTCAGGCCGATGCTGACCTTGTTACCGGTACCGAGGAAGTTGTTCTGGGTGATCGAACCACCGAGGATCAGACCCGCGCTCTGGGCGAAACCGACGCTGGCGGTGATCGAACCGGAGGCCTGCTCCTCCACGGCGTAGTTCACGTCGACCTGGTCATCGACACCCGGCACGGCCGGTGTCTCGACGTTGACTTCCTTGAAGAAGCCCAGGCGCTCCAGACGGGTCTTGGACTGGTCGATCAGGTAGGTCGAGGCCCAGCCGCCCTCCATCTGACGCATTTCCCGACGCAGCACTTCGTCCTCGGACTTGGTGTTGCCACGGAAGTTGATACGGTTCACATAGGCACGCTTGCCCGGGTCGACCACGAAGGTGATGTCGACGGTGTGGTCATCGTCGTGCGGCGTCGGTACACCGTTGACGTTGGCGAAGGTGTAGCCGTCATTACCCAGGCGGCGGGTGATCAGTTCGGAAGTGGTGGTCATCAGCTTGCGCGAGAACACCTGGCCCGGCTCGACCAGCAACAGGGACTTGACCTGGTCCTCGGGCACTTTCAGGTCACCGCTGAGCTTGACGTCGCGGACCTTGTACTTCTGGCCTTCGGTGATGTTGACAGTGATGTAGACGCTTTTCTTGTCCGGAGTGATCGACACCTGGGTCGAGGCGATATCCATGTTGATATAGCCACGGTCCAGGTAGTAGGAACGCAGGCGCTCCAGGTCACCGGACAGCTTTTCACGGGCGTACTTGTCGTCGTTCTTGAAGAACGACAGCCAGTTGGTGGTCTTGAGTTCGAACAGGTCGATCAGGTCGTCGTCCGGGAATACCGTGTTGCCCACCACGTTGATGTGCTGGATCGCGGCAACGGTACCTTCGTTGATCTTGATCTTCAGGCCGACACGGTTGCGTGGCTGAGGCACCACTTCGGTCTCGACCTCGGCCGAGTAGCGGCCCTGGGCGACGTACTGACGCTGCAGCTCGTTACGCACGCCTTCGAGGGTGGCACGTTGGAAGATCTCGCCTTCGGCCAGGCCGGACTGCTTCAGACCTTTCATCAGGTCGTCAGTCGAAATCGCCTTGTTGCCTTCGATATCGATGCTGGCCACCGAGGGACGCTCAACGACCGTGATGACCAGGACGTTACCGTCGCGTCCCAGCTGGATATCCTGGAAGAAACCGGTCTTGAACAGCGCACGGGTGGATTCCACCAGGCGACGGTCATCCGCTTGATCCCCGACGTTCAACGGCAACGCACCGAACACGCTACCGGCGGACACCCGCTGGAGGCCGTTGACACGGATATCGGAGATAGTGAAGGACTCGGCGTGAACTTCGGCGATCATCAATACGGTGAGAACCGCAGTTAGCAGCAGACGTTTCATGAAGTCCTTTCTTATTCCAACTGGCAATAAACAAACTGCCGCAAGATGCGGCAGATTCGCAATTTTAGCGACGCGTTACAGTCGACCCAGATCGTTGACCAGGGCAAGCAGCATGACCCCGACCACCAAACTGATACCGATCTGTACCCCCCAACCTTGTACTCGTTCCGACAAGGGGCGACCACGTGCCCACTCGATCAGATAAAACAGCAAATGCCCCCCATCCAGTACCGGGATGGGCAGCAGATTCAGAACCCCCAGGCTGATGCTCAGATAAGCCAGGAAATTCAGGAAATCAGCGACGCCCGACTGGGCTGAAGCGCCCGCCACTTTAGCAATGGTTATCGGTCCGCTCAAGTTTTTTACCGAGAGCTCGCCGAACAGCATTTTCTTCAGCGAATCCAGGGTCAGGACACTCATGGTCCAGGTACGTCTGGCGCCCTCGCCGATCGCCGCGACGGGCCCGTAGCTGACTTCACGGAGCATCTGCGGCGGCCAATCCGCCGCCTTGACACCCGCGCCCAGGTAGCCGGTGGCGGCCTTGCCTTCACCACGGGATGCCAGGGTTACAGGGACATCGATTTGAGCACCATCACGCTCGACATGCAGCACAATCTTGGTATCAGGACGCACACGTACCCAGTCGACCACCTGCTGCCAGTCGCTGACCGCGTCACCATTCAAGGACAGCAGGCGATCACCGGTCTTCAGGCCAGCAGCCTGGGCCGGGCCTTTCGGATCCAGTTCGGCGAGCAAGGGCGGCAGGGCCGGGCGCCAGGGGCGGATACCCAGGGACTTGATCGGATCCGGCTCGTCGGCACCTTGCAACCAGCGGTCGAGCGCCAGCTCCCGCGGGGAGTCGACGCTCGAGCCCGCCTCGCGGACCTGCAACCGCAACGTACCGCTCTCACCCAGGCGACGCACGAGCTGCAGGTTGACCGCAGACCAGCCGGCGGTCGGCTCGCCATCGATCGAAACGATTTCCTGCCCTGCCGCCAGACCGGCCTTCGCGGCGATGCTGCCGGCCTCGACAGCACCGATGACCGGACGCACCTGTTGGCTGCCGAGCATCGCCAGCACCCAGAAGAAGCTGATAGCCAGCAGGAAGTTGGCGATCGGACCGGCGGCAACGATAGCGATACGCTGGCGCACCGACTTGCGGTTGAACGCCTGGTCCAGCTCGTGCGGCGCGACAGGCGCCTCGCGCTCGTCGAGCATCTTCACGTAACCGCCCAGCGGGATTGCCGCCACGACGAACTCGGTTCCCTGGCGATCACGCCAGCGCAGCAGCGGCGTACCGAAGCCCACGGAAAAACGCAGCACCTTGACGCCGCAGCGACGCGCCACCCAGAAGTGACCGAATTCATGGAAAGTGACCAGCACCCCGAGTGCCACCAGGGTGCCGACGATCATATAGAGTGCGCTCATCTACTTTCTCCGCAATCCTATCAAGTGCCGCATCGCTAGGGCGCCCAGCCAGGCTCAGCGCCCGTTGCGACTCAACCACCGTTCGGTCAATGCCCGCGCCTTGGCATCCGCTGCGAATACCGCGTCGAGCCCATCGACCGCGACAACAGGTTCCAGATTCAACACTTCCTCGATGATACTCGCGATCTCGAGGTAGCGGATGCGCCGTTCGAGAAACGCCGCAACAGCCACCTCGTTGGCCGCATTGAGCATCGCCGGAGCACTGCCACCCGCCTGCGCCGCCGCCCGCGCCAGGCGCAGGCAGGGGAAACGCTGCTCGTCCGGAGCCTGGAAGTCCAGACGGGCCACGGAAAACAGGTCCAGCGGCGCCACGCCGGAATCGATACGCTCAGGCCAGGCCAATGCATTGGCGATCGGTGTGCGCATATCCGGATTGCCCAACTGGGCAAGCACCGAACCATCGACGTAATCGACCAGGGAGTGAATCACACTCTGCGGATGAATCACCACCTCGACCTGATCAGGGCGCGCGTCGAACAGCCAGCAGGCTTCGATCAACTCCAGGCCCTTGTTCATCATGCTGGCCGAATCGACCGAAATCTTGCGCCCCATGGACCAGTTGGGGTGGGCACAGGCCTGATCGGGCGTGACATGCTCGAGATCGGGCAGCGGCGTCTGCCGGAACGGGCCGCCGGATGCGGTCAGCAGAATCCGACGCACCCCTACCGCCTCAAGCCCACGGGCGAAATCACCCGGCAGACACTGGAAGATCGCATTATGCTCACTGTCGATCGGCAACAGCACCGAACCGCTCTTGCGCACCGCCTGCATGAACAGGGCACCGGTCATCACCAGCGCCTCCTTGTTCGCCAGCAGGATCTTCTTGCCGGCCTCGACCGCCGCCAGGGTCGGACGCAGGCCCGCGGCCCCGACGATCGCCGCCATCACGGCGTCGACTTCAGGGTGCGAAGCGACCTCGCACAACCCCTGCTCCCCGACCAGAACCTCGGTGGACAGGCCGGCAACGCGCAGATCCTCCTGCAGGCGACGGGCAGCGGTGGCATCGGGCACCACCGCGAAACGCGGACGATGGCGCACGCACAGGGCCAGCAACTCGGCCAGGCGACTGAAGCCACTCAAGGCGAACGCCTGGTAGCGCCGCGGATGCCGGGCAATCACATCCAGCGTGCTCAAGCCGATGGAGCCGGTGGCCCCCAGCACGGTAACCTGTTGTGGACGGCTCATGATGCAGCGATCCACAGCAGCACGGCGAACATCGGGATCGCAGCCGTCAGGCTGTCGATACGATCGAGCACGCCACCGTGACCCGGCAGCAGGTTGCTGCTGTCCTTGATCCCCGACTGGCGCTTGAACATGCTTTCGGTCAGGTCACCGACCACCGATACGAAAACGATGATCGCCGCCCCCATCAGGCTCGCGATGATCTGGCCCGGACCCCAGCCGGAAACCAGGCCGAACAGCGCAGTGATCGCCAGGCTCAGCGACAGGCCACCATAGACGCCCTCCCAGCTCTTGCCGGGGCTCACCGCCGGGGCCAGCTTGCGTTTGCCGAAGGCCTTGCCGGAGAAATAGGCACCGATATCGGCACCCCAGACCAGGATCATCACCGCCATGATCAGCCAGTTACCCTGGCCCGACGCATGCTGCTTGATCTCGATCAGGCCCTGCCAGGCCGGCAACAGGATCAGGAACCCGATCACCAGCTTGCTCGCCGCACTCGACCAGCGCGCACTGGACTGCGGATAGGTCAGCACCAGGTAGGTCGCCAACCCCCACCACAACACCGACGCGCCCAGCACCCAGGGCGCCAGGTTTGGCAGGATATACATGAAGAACAGCAGCACCGCGACCAGCGCGGCATACGCCACCCGGGCCGGCTGCGCGTCAAAACCCGCCAACCGCGCCCACTCCCAGGCCCCGAGCGTCACGACCACGCCGATGAACAGCGCGAAACCGGAACCCGAGAGCAGGAAGAAACCGCACAGGGCGATAGGCAGCAGGACAAGTGCGGTGATGATGCGTTGCTTGAGCATTAAACCCGGGCTCCAGCTTCGACCTGTTCGCTCGTCTTACCGAAGCGACGCTGGCGGGAAGCGAAATCAGCCAGCGCATGGCGCATGGCATCGTGTTTGAAGTCCGGCCAGAACAGGTCGGAGAAATACAGTTCGGCATACGCCAACTGCCACAACAGGAAATTGCTGATCCGATGTTCGCCACCGGTACGGATACACAGGTCCGGCAACGGCAGGTCGCCGGTGGCCAGGCAGGTCTGCAGCAGGTCCGGAGTGATTTCGTCCGGACGCAGATGCCCGGCCTGCACTTCACGGGCAAGACGCTGGGCAGCCTGGGCGATATCCCACTGCCCGCCGTAATTGGCGGCGATCTGCAGAATGAAGCGATTGCTGCCCGCCGTCGCGGCTTCCGCCTCGCGCATCGCCGCCTGGAGCTCAGGGTGGAAGCGCGAGCGGTCGCCGATGATCCGCAGGCTGATGTTGTTGTCGTTGAGGCGCTTGGCCTCGCGCCGCAACGCCTTGAAGAACAGGTCCATCAAGGCGCTGACTTCGTCGGCGGGGCGCTGCCAGTTCTCGCTGGAGAAGGCGAACAGGGTCAGCACCTCGACCTTGGCCTCGGCACATACCTCGATCACTGCCCGCACCGCATCGACACCGGCCTTGTGGCCGGCGACGCCAGGCAAGAATCGCTTCTTGGCCCAGCGATTGTTGCCATCCATGATGATCGCCACATGGCGCGGCACCGAGGACGGCACAGCCTGCTTGGTCTTTTCCATTGAAGGTGTCCTGACCCTTATACGGCCATCAGGTCCTTTTCTTTTTCTTCGGTGGCCTTGGCGATCTGGGCTTCAAATTCCTTGATCAGCTTGTCGATTTCAGCGCCGGCGCGACGCTCTTCGTCTTCGCTGATTTCCTTGTCCTTGGCCAGTTTCTTCAGGTCGCCCAGCACATCACGACGGATGTTGCGCACGGCAACCCGCGCATCTTCCGCAGCGGCGCGGGCCTGCTTGGTGAAGCCCTTGCGGGTTTCCTCGGTCAGCGGGGCCATCTTGATCAGCAGCAACTCGCCCAGGTTGGTCGGGTTGAGGTTCAGGCCGGCACTGCCGATGGCCTTGTCGATGGCACCGAGCATGTTGCGCTCGAACGGCACGACCTGCAGGGTCTGGTTGTCTTTCACCGTCACACTGGCAACACCGCTCAATGGCGTGTCGGCGCCATAGTAGGGGACCATCACGCTGCCCAGGATGCTGGGGTGGGCCTTGCCCGTACGGATTTGGCCAAATGCGTGGGCCAGAGACTCCAGGGACTTCTGCATGCGCACCTGAGCGTCTTTCTTGAGTTCATTGATCATTGTACGCCTTCCTCGACCAGGGTTCCTTCAGCGCCGCCATGTACGATGTTCAGCAGGGCGCCAGGCTTGTTCATGTTAAATACGCGCAACGGCATCTTGTGATCGCGGCACAGGCAGATAGCGGTCAGATCCATGACACCCAGCTTGCGATCCAGCACCTCGTCATAGGTCAGATGATCGAACTTCTCGGCATGCGGGTCCTTGAACGGATCTGCGGTATAGACGCCATCGACCTTGGTTGCCTTGAGCACCACGTCGGCATCGATTTCGATCGCACGCAGGCAGGCCGCCGAATCCGTGGTGAAGAACGGATTACCGGTACCGGCCGCGAAAATCACCACTTCCTTGGAATTGAGGTGGCGCATGGCCTTGCGGCGATCGTAGTGATCGGTCACGCCAACCATGGAAATGGCCGACATCACGATGGCCGAGATATTCGCACGTTCCAGCGCATCGCGCATCGCCAACGCGTTCATCACGGTCGCGAGCATGCCCATGTGGTCGCCGGTGACCCGGTCCATGCCGGCAGCGCTCAGCGCCGAACCGCGGAACAGGTTGCCACCGCCGATCACCAGACCGACCTGCACACCGATACCGACCAGTTGACCGACTTCCAGCGCCATGCGATCCAGGACCTTCGGATCGATCCCGAACTCTTCCGAGCCCATCAGGGCCTCGCCGCTAAGCTTGAGTAGAATGCGTTTATAGCGAGCTTGATAACCACTGCCCTGCTGAGCCATTGCGAATCTCTCCTGCGGCGTTATAAAAATTCTTGCGAGCTGTTTTACAGCCTGCCAACTCTAGCTTGGCGCTGCTACAGCGCCATCAGAACGCAGCTTTGTAAGCCGGTTCCGACGAGAGAAAGAGAAAGCCTTCCTCCCATTTGAAAAGAGGCTGCGCGCGTAAGCGGGCAGCCTCTTCGGGGCGACAGACGAGCCTGTCTTACTGCTTGGCGGCAGCTACCTGGGCGGCAACTTCTTCAGCGAAGTTGTCAACCGGCTTCTCGATGCCTTCGCCGACTTTGAAGTAGGTGAAGGAAACGATTTCAGCACCGGCTTTCTTGGCCAGCTCGCCAACCTTGACTTCCGGGTTCATGACGAAAGCCTGCTCGACCAGCGAGGCTTCGGCCAGGAACTTCGAGATACGACCCTTGATCATGTTCTCGACGATGTTTTCCGGCTTGCCAGCGATCTTGTCGGCGTTCAGTTGCAGGAAAACGCCCTTCTCACGCTCGATGGCTTCGGCCGATACTTCCGACGGCAGCAGGAACTCAGGGTTCGAAGCGGCAACGTGCATGGCGATGTTCTTGGCCAGCTCGACGTCACCGCCTTTCAGAACGACGGTTGCACCGATCTTGTTACCGTGCAGGTAGGCACCGACAACGTCACCTTCAACGCGCGCCAGACGACGGATGTTGACGTTTTCGCCGCACTTGGCGACCAGGGCTTCACGAGCGGCTTCACGCGAAGCGATCAGCGGAGCGGCATCGGTCAGTTTCTGGGCGAAGGCTTCTTCCAGGCTCTCGGCGACGAAAGTCTTGAAGTCGTCCTGCAGGGCCAGGAAGTCGGTCTGCGAGTTCACTTCCAGCAGAACGGCAGCCTTGCCGTCGGTCTTGACGGCGATAGCGCCTTCCGCAGCGACGTTGCCAGCCTTCTTGGCGGCCTTGATGGCGCCCGA
This sequence comes from Pseudomonas fuscovaginae SE-1, assembly GCF_000364705.1. Taxonomy (GTDB): domain Bacteria; phylum Pseudomonadota; class Gammaproteobacteria; order Pseudomonadales; family Pseudomonadaceae; genus Aquipseudomonas; species Aquipseudomonas fuscovaginae_A. The sequence continues at coordinate 116,864 of NZ_AQOH01000312.1, forward strand.
GGCACGCATGTCGTCAATGGCTTTCTCGATGTCGCCGCCGGCCTTTTCCAGCGCCTTCTTGCAATCCATCATGCCTTCGCCGGTACGCTCGCGCAGTTCTTTGACCAGCGCCGCAGTAATTGCTGCCATTTCAAAATTCCTCTTGGATAGGTTATCAACCATTCCACCCGATCGAACGGGCGTTCAATTCTTCCCGAACCACCCTTGTTAGCAGCTGCACGTTACAGACACTGTAGCGGCGCGCAGACAAATGGTTTTCGAGGTGGCAAAAAGGGGGCCAAGCCCCCTTTTTGCTTACTGAGTCAACGCCAGGGCGTCAATTACTCAGCTGCAGCCTGAGTTTCTTCAACGAAGACTTCAGTGCCGCCAGCAACGTTGTTGCGACCACGGATAACGGCGTCAGCCATCGAACCCATGTACAGCTGGATGGCGCGGATGGCGTCATCGTTGCCTGGGATGATGTAGTCAACGCCTTCCGGGCTGCTGTTGGTATCGACTACGCCGATGACCGGGATGCCCAGCTTGTTGGCTTCGGTGATCGCGATGCGCTCGTGATCAACGTCGATGACGAACAGTGCGTCAGGCAGACCGCCCATGTCCTTGATACCACCCAGGGAACGATCCAGCTTTTCCAGATCGCGAGTACGCATCAGCGCCTCTTTCTTGGTCAGCTTGGCGAAGGTACCGTCTTCGGCTTGCACTTCGAGGTCGCGCAGACGCTTGATGGAAGCACGGATGGTCTTGAAGTTGGTCAGCATGCCGCCCAACCAGCGGTGATCGACGTACGGCGAACCGCAACGCACGGCTTCTTCAGCGACGATCTTGCCGGCGGAACGCTTGGTGCCGACGAACAGAATCTTGTTCTTGCCCTGAGCCAGACGCTCTACGAACGCCAGAGCGTCGTTGAACATAGGCAGGGTTTTTTCCAGGTTGATGATGTGGATCTTGTTGCGCGCGCCGAAAATGTACTTGCCCATTTTCGGATTCCAGTAACGGGTTTGGTGACCGAAGTGCACACCGGCCTTCAGCATATCGCGCATGTTGACTTGGGACATGATAGTTCCTTGATAAGTCGGGTTTGGCCTCCACGTATCCCAATGACCAACCGATCGGCAGCAAGGCCGAAGGCACCCAGGTCATCGTGTCGACACGTGTGTGGATTTAGGCTTTTCGGGGCTATCCCCGGAAAGCGGCGCATTTTATATCACAAGGACGCAAAAAACGGAACCCGGATTCACGTCTCACGCCAGCAGCTTTTGCGCACACCTTGGATTCGCGCCAGAATGCCCCATCCTTGTGAAGAGAAGCGATGCCCGGACGTCATGATTTGCTCCGTCCGTCTGTTAGAATCGCATTTTTCAGGGTTCCGGAACGCAATACTCCGTTAACGGATGTTGCCGCCGTCGACCTTTTTCCGTGTTTACCTGCGCCCGAGCGCATAGAGAGCCCGTATGACCGTCACCCTCAAGACCCCCGAGGACATCGCAAAAATGCGCATCGCCGGGAAACTGGCCGCCGATGTACTGGAAATGATCGGTGAGCACGTCAGGCCCGGCGTCACCACCGAGGAGCTGGACCGCATCTGTCACGACTATATCGTCAACGTGCAGCAGGCCATTCCCGCCCCGCTCAACTACAAGGGCTTCCCCAAGTCGATCTGCACCTCGATCAACCATGTGGTCTGCCACGGCATCCCCAGCGACAAGCCGCTCAAGGATGGCGATACCCTGAACATCGACGTCACGGTGATCAAGGACGGCTACCACGGCGACACCAGCAAGATGTTCCATGTCGGCACCGTACCGGTCTGGGCCGAACGCCTGTCCCAGGTGACCCAGGAATGCATGTACAAGGCGATCGAGATCGTCAGGCCAGGCTGCCGCCTGGGCGATATCGGCGAGATCATCCAGAAGCATGCGGAAAAGAACGGCTTCTCGGTGGTTCGCGAGTTCTGCGGTCACGGCATCGGCAAGGTGTTCCACGAAGAACCGCAGATCCTGCACTACGGCCGTGCCGGCACCGGCATGGAACTGAAGGCCGGCATGACCTTCACCATCGAGCCGATGATCAACCAGGGCAAGGCCGACACCAAGGTGCTGGGCGACGGCTGGACCGCGATCACCAAGGACCGCAAGCTCTCGGCCCAGTGGGAACACACCCTGCTGGTCACCGAGACCGGCTACGAGATCTTCACCCTGCGCAGCGACGACACCATCCCGCGCACCTCCGCCTGATCCATAAAGGAAACCCGAACGATGCCGCAGGTGGACCCCGAACTCTTCGACCGTGGCCAGTTCCAGGCGGAACTGGCACTCAAGGCCAGCCCCATAGCGGCATTCAAGAAGGTCATCCGTCGGGCCCACGAGGTCCTCGACGAACGCTTTCGCGGCGGTCGCGACATCCGTCGACTGATCGAGGATCGCGCCTGGTTCGTCGATAACATCCTGCAACAGGCCTGGGACCAGTTCGACTGGAGCGAGGATGCCGATATCGCCCTGGTGGCGGTCGGCGGCTACGGTCGCGGAGAACTGCACCCCTACTCGGACATCGACCTGCTGATTCTGCTGGACAGCGCCGACCACGAGATTTTTCGGGATTCCATCGAGCGCTTTCTGACCCTGTTATGGGATATCGGCCTGGAAGTCGGCCAGAGCGTCCGCTCGGTGCAGGAATGCGCCGAAGAGGCCCGCGCCGACCTGACCGTCATCACCAACCTGATGGAAAGCCGCACCATTGCCGGTCCCGAGCACCTGCGCGAACGCATGCTCGAGGTCACCAGCACCGAGCACATGTGGCCGAGCAAGGATTTTTTCCTGGCCAAGCACGCCGAACAGAAGGCGCGCCACCACAAGTACAACGACACCGAATACAACCTGGAACCCAACGTCAAGGGCTCCCCCGGTGGCCTGCGGGACATCCAGACGATTCTCTGGGTGGCCCGTCGCCAGTACGGCACCCTGAACCTGCGCGCGCTGGCCGGCGAAGGTTTCCTGGTGGAAAGCGAAAACGTCCTGCTGGCCTCCTCCCAGGAGTTTCTCTGGAAGGTCCGCTATGCGTTGCACATGCTCGCCGGACGCGCCGAGGACCGCCTGCTCTTCGACCACCAGCGCAGCATCGCCGGGCTGCTGGGATTCCAGGGCGACGACGCCAAGCAGGCCGTCGAGAACTTCATGCAGCAGTACTACCGGGTGATCATGAGCATCGCCCAGCTCAGCGAACTGATCATCCAGCACTTCGCCGAAGTCATCCTCGCCCCGGAAGACGAGGCACCGCCGCAACCGCTGAACTCGCGTTTCCAGTTGCACGACGGCTACATCGAGGCGAGCAACCCGAACGTGTTCCGCCGCACGCCGTTCGCCATGCTGGAAATTTTCGTGCTGATGGCCCAGCAGCCGGAAATCAAGGGCGTGCGCGCCGACACCATCCGCCTGTTGCGCGAGCATCGCCACCTGATCGACGACGACTTCCGCAACGATATCCGCAATACCAGCCTGTTCATCGAACTGTTCAAGTGCAAGATCGGCGTGCACCGCAACCTGCGCCGGATGAACCGCTACGGTATTCTCGGACGCTACCTGCCGGAGTTCGGCGATATCGTCGGGCAGATGCAGCACGACCTGTTCCACATCTATACCGTCGATGCGCACACGCTCAACCTGATCAAACACCTGCGCAAGCTGCAGTACACCCAGGTTTCCGAGAAATTCCCGCTGGCCGCCAAGCTCATGGCCAAGCTGCCCAAGCCCGAACTGATCTACATGGCCGGGCTCTACCACGACATCGGCAAGGGCCGCCATGGCGACCACTCGGAGCTCGGCGCGATCGACGCCGAAGCCTTCTGCAAGCGCCATCAGCTACCGGCCTGGGACAGCCGTCTGATCGTCTGGCTGGTGCAGCACCACCTGGTGATGTCGACCACCGCCCAGCGCAAGGACCTGTCCGACCCGCAGGTGATCCACGATTTCGCGCAGATCGTCGGCGACAGCCTTTACCTGGACTACCTCTACGTTCTGACGGTGGCCGACATCAACGCGACCAACCCGACGCTGTGGAACTCCTGGCGCGCCAGCCTGCTGCGCCAGCTCTACACCGAGACCAAGCGCGCCCTGCGCCGCGGCCTGGAGAACCCGGTGGACCGCGAGGAGCAGATCCGCCAGACCCAGAGCGCGGCCCTGGACATCCTGGTCCGTACCGGCACCGACCCGGACGATGTCGAGCAACTCTGGGCGCAACTGGGCGACGACTACTTCCTGCGCCACACCGCCGCCGACGTGGCCTGGCACAGCGATGCGATTCTCCAGCAGCCGGCCGACGGTGGCCCGCTGGTGCTGATCAAGGAAACCACCCAGCGCGAATTCGAGGGCGGCACACAGATCTTCATCTATGCCCCGGACCAGCACGACTTCTTCGCCGTGACCGTGGCGGCGATGGACCAGCTCAACCTGAACATCCACGATGCGCGGATCATCACCTCCAGCAGCCAGTTCACCCTCGACACCTACATCGTGCTGGACGCCGACGGCGGCTCCATTGGCGACAACCCCAAACGGGTCAAGCTGATCCGCGATGGCCTGACCGAAGCCCTGCGCAACCCCGACGACTACCCGACGATCATCCAGCGCCGGGTCCCGCGCCAACTCAAGCACTTCGCCTTTGCCCCGCAGGTGACCATCCACAATGATGCCCAGCGCCCGGTGACCGTGCTCGAACTGAGCGCCCCGGATCGTCCCGGTCTGCTGGCGCGGATTGGAAAGATCTTCCTGGAGTTCGACCTGTCGCTGCAGAACGCGAAGATCGCCACCCTGGGCGAACGGGTGGAAGACGTGTTCTTCATCACCGACGCACAGAACCAGCCGCTGTCCGATCCGCAATTGTGCAGCCGCCTGCAGGACGCCATCGTCGAGCAACTGAGCGTCACTTGCGAACCGACTATCGAGATGACCCGCCTGAGTATCTGACGGCGGGCCATGAACCTGATTCCGATTGAGAGCCGTACCTGATGAACAACGCGTTGAACCAGCTGCAACCCTACCCGTTCGAGAAACTGCGCGCCCTGCTCGGTGGCGTCCAGCCCAATGCGGACAAGCGCCCGATCGCGCTGTCCATCGGTGAACCCAAGCACCGCTCGCCAAGCTTCGTCGCCGAGGCCCTGACGGCCAACCTCGCGCAGATGGCGGTGTACCCCACCACCCTGGGCATCCCGGCCCTGCGCGAGGCGATCGGTGCCTGGTGCGAACGGCGCTTCAACGTGCCGAGCGGCTGGATCGACCCCGCGCGCAACGTGCTGCCGGTCAACGGCACCCGCGAGGCGCTGTTCGCCTTCACCCAGACCGTGGTCAATCGCGGCGAGGACGCGCTGGTGGTCAGCCCCAACCCCTTCTACCAGATCTACGAAGGTGCCGCGTTCCTGGCCGGGGCCAAGCCACACTACCTGCCCTGCCTGAGCGAAAACGGCTTCAACCCGGACTTCGATGCCGTGCCCGCGGAAATCTGGCAGCGCTGCCAGATCCTGTTCCTCTGCTCGCCAGGCAACCCGACCGGCGCGGTGATTCCCCAGGCGACCCTGGAAAAACTGATCGCCCTGGCCGACGAACATGACTTCGTGATTGCCGCCGACGAGTGCTACAGCGAACTGTACTTCGACGAACAAGCTCCGACAGCCGGCCTGCTCAGTGCCTGCGCGGCCCTGGGTCGCAAGGACTTCAAGCGCTGCGTGGTGTTCCACAGCCTGTCCAAGCGCTCGAACCTGCCCGGCCTGCGCTCCGGCTTCGTGGCCGGCGACGCCGAGATCCTCAAGGCCTTCCTGCTGTACCGCACCTACCACGGCTGCGCGATGCCGGTGCAGACCCAACTGGCCAGCGTCGCGGCCTGGAACGACGAGGTCCACGTCCGAGCCAACCGTGCGCTGTACCGGGAGAAGTTCGACGCGGTGCTGGAAATCCTCGCGCCCGTACTGGATGTGCGGCGGCCGGATGGCAGCTTCTACCTGTGGCCGAACGTACAGGGTGACGATGCCGGGTTCTGCCGCGACCTGTTCGCCGAAGAGCACGTGACCGTGGTACCGGGCTCCTACCTGTCCCGCGAGGTCGATGGCGTCAACCCGGGTGCCGGTCGGGTGCGCATGGCCCTGGTCGCGCCACTGGCCGAGTGTGTCGAGGCGGCGCAGCGGATCCGCGCCTTTATCGAACGTCGCCAGGGCCGCACGGCCTGACGTGCCTCGGTGCGGGCGGGCCTGGCCGCTCGCACCGCACCCGGCCAGCTAAATGTCCAGCACCAGCCGGCCGGACTTGCAGCCCGACACGCAGAGCATCATGGTCTTTCCCGAAGCCCGCTCGGCAGGGCTGAGCACGAAGTCGCGGTGATCGGGCGTCCCCTCCAGCACGACGGTCTCACACGCACCACAGACGCCCTCCTTGCAGCTGTAGGAAGGATTCTGTCCCGCAGCGATCAGTGTATCCAGCAGACTGCCATTTCCATCATGGTAGAGCTGCTTCGCGGAACGCGAGAGCACCACTTCGAATCCACGGGCTTCGCCAGAAACCGGCAGCGCCGCGCCACTGAAGCGCTCCGTGTGGCCATGCTCGATACCCAGCACCGCGCAGGCCCGGTCGAACGCCTCCAGCATCGGCACGGGGCCGCAGCAGTAGAAATGCGTGTCGCGAGGATAACCACGCATCAGACCCTCAAGGTCCGGAGCTCCGCCCTGCTGGTCATCGAAGTGGTAGCTCACCGAGCCGGGCAGGCTTTCCAGTTCGCCACGAAACGCCACGTCCGCCGCCGAACGCACGCAGTACAGCAGGTCGACGACAGCCCCCTGGCCTGCCAGGTGCCGGGCAATGCTCAGAAGCGGCGTGATACCGATACCGCCCGCGACGAATAAGGCCCTGGCGGCACTGCCTGCCGGAAAGTTGTTGCGCGGCGCCGAGGCCTTGAGCAACCCGCCCACCCGCAGGTGCTTGTGAATGAACGCCGATCCTCCACGACTTCGGCGATCGTGGAGCACGCCGAGACGGTAGTGGCTCAGGTCCGTCGGACAGCTGACCAACGAGTAACTGCGTACCAGCCCGTTGGGCAGATGCAGATCAATATGGGCTCCAGCCTCGAATGCCGGTAAGCGATCGGAGCCGACCGGAGCCAGGTCTATCGAGACGATACTGGGGGTTTCCCGGATGATGTTCCTGACGCGGACGGTCTGAAGGCTAGCGTTCATAACTACTTCCTTGTATATATCCAAGAATAGAGGCTATTGACCTCGTTTGGAGCAGGCCCCTATCGCTGACAAAAATAACGATTCACTGATACCGGATTTTTTCTATGCTACTTATGGATGAATGTATAGAGCTGCTAAGTGCAATGAACGCACGAACCTGGTTCCAGTCACTTGTTTTGTCCGTGCAGAAACTCGGATACAGCCAGGTGCTGTATGCCCTGAAACCCAACAAAGAGGCACAGAACAGCACGGCACGAATCATGAGCAACTTTCCGGACGCCTGGCGAGATCTTTATGATAACGAGAACTACTCCAGCATCGACCCTGTCGTCTCCCACAGCTTTTCATCCTCGCTTCCCATTCTCTGGGAGGACAAGCTCTACAAAACCCGTCGAGAAAAGGAGTTTGCCGAGGATGCCCGACGAGCCGGACTCAGCCACGGCCTGACACTGCCCATTCACGGGCCCCAGGGCCAGGTCGGCATGCTCAGCCTGAGCTGCGCCCCTATGCCGCAAAACGAGTACTTGCAGGTCCTGCAACACAGCATCGCCGCAGCCAGCATGCTGCGCGACTATGCGGTCACGAGCGGCAGCAGCCTCTTCCTGCACAATTCCAGCTCGACTGCACCTCACCTCACACCCCGGGAACTGGAAATCCTGCATTGGGCCTGGGCCGAAAAAACCACCTGGGAAATCGGCAAGATCCTCAGTCTGGCGGAACCCACCGTCGAGTTCCACTTCAAGAACATTCGTCGCAAACTCAATGTCAGCTCCAGGCGACTCGCCGTGGCCAGGGCCATACAATTAGATCTCATGACGCCCTAGCGCAACTTCACGGGCCGACACGAAGAGCAGATCGTCGTCATCGATCCGGCCGGCGACATACAGGCCGAGCAGCACGGCCAGGCTGGCCGAGCCCTTGCCTGCGCATTCCAGCCGGCTCGCGGCCGGCTGGCTCAACCCGAACATCCGCCAGAACGCCTCCTGGCTCTTGCCCAACTGCAATCGCAGGACAACGGCCTGCCTGATCAAACTTCGCTCAACCCTCATTTCAACGCCTTCGCAGGGAAACCCAGACGATATTCGACTCCCCTCCGGCCAGCCACCTATCAGATTGATAGGCTACTAATTATCCATACTGGATATATAAATACCTGGTCTTTTCGAGGTAACTTCCGTGAATATAGCCATTGATAAAAGAAACAACTTCGACGATATATGCCTGGAAAAAATGCATATCCTGAGAGCGAAGATATTCCGTGATAAGAAAGATTGGGATGTCAGTGTCATCGGTGGCATGGAGATCGATGGCTACGATGCACTGAATCCCTATTACATGATCCTGCAGGACGCCGATCTGAATGAAAGTGTCCGCGGCTGCTGGCGACTCTTGCCCACCACCGGCCCGAACATGCTGGCCGATACTTTTCCGGAACTTCTGGCAGGTGCTCCGTAAGCGATCCATCGTCCCCACATTCAAACCAAGAATCTGAGGT
>NZ_AQOH01000313.1 GCF_000364705.1 Pseudomonas fuscovaginae SE-1
AGAAAAATTCAATTCTGTGTCCGGGAATTGTTGACCACTACACAGAGGCAACACTTGACGTCGTTTCCGAGATTAGTTGGCCACTATACCGCAATACTATCGTGCCATTACGCTAAATTTCGGTACTATTCGGCTAACGCTGAATCTCCGAAAGGCTGAGAAATGGACTTCACCACTATCATCTCCCAAGTCTGGGGCATACCAAGCTGGATCATCCCGGCCATGCTGCTTGCGCTGCTCAAATCATCGTGGACCAAGGGCGATATCGGCGAACTGCTCATGCGCTTCCGTTCTTGTTGGCAACTCAATATACAAACACACCACCCACCAGCAGGGTGGCAGTACCTGAAATGCGGAAACCCATTGCTAGTCCGTGACGTGAAATCAGGTGTGAAAGCAGGGCCGCTGCATTGCCCCCCCAAAACTTTCCTAAGTACCCCACCATATATATCCCTTGACCTGCAGGATTCAACAAGCAATTACGAACTGCCCGCCACTATTTTTTTAATGAAAACTAAATCGGCCCTCGTACACTTCGACACCGAGAAAACCAATGTGTCCGAAAAACACGAACTTTATGAACTAGGGGCACTCGCCCTAACCCTGTCCCTAACATCCTCCATCCTTCCGTAGACCAGTTATTTGGTCACCTTTTTACGGTGTTATATGAAA
>NZ_AQOH01000314.1 GCF_000364705.1 Pseudomonas fuscovaginae SE-1
AAACAGGTCAATGATACATGGGGACACATATATGGAGATCAGGTTCTTAAAGCATTTGGATACCGCTTAGATTCAGCAGCACAGAAAATTATAGAGACAGAGGAAACTGCAGTTAAGATTCATGTGGGGCACCCCTCGGGAGAGGAGTTTATTATTGCCATAGAGGCCGCTGCTAATAAAGAGAGGTTTCGAGATTGGGCCACAATCTTTAGAAAAGCAATCGCAGATGACCCACTTCCTAGCGAGAGCGAGTGGCAAATGCTTTCATTGGATAGCGTCCCCGCAGGCTTATATCCACCGCCGCTTGCAGAAAGAAGGGTTACAGCAAGTGTTGGCGTTTATTTTCACTCAGGGGTCTTACCTAAGAATAGTATCAGGGTAGTCTCAGAGTTTTTAGAAAAGTCCGATACCGCGTT
>NZ_AQOH01000315.1 GCF_000364705.1 Pseudomonas fuscovaginae SE-1
CTAATCAGTCAGACTATGTGCGCATGTTTGGCATTGGATCCTTGAATGATGCACTTGTTAAGATATATAGAGCCGCACAGGTTAGATTTCCAGCAGTTAGACATGTAGAGGTGATTGATGGCTCATCTATCTGCATAGTTGGCGCAGGAAAATTTTACAACGAAGATAAAGTCTCTGAGTTTGTTGAACTGATGCGACATGAGCATCCCGACCTTGGAATTCTAGCAGGAGTTTTTTGTGAGAAGGATGTAACTCCAGCAAAAAGTATCAAGGGAGACAAACTCAGTCACACGTACGCAATAGAGTTTGCCCAATATGCTTCGGCCGAGCTTGGTCGTTCATCCGACTTAGCGGTCCGACATTTCGGTTATTCGGTGGTGACAAATACTCTATATACTCTTCGCAACAAGGGAGAGAGCAAGACCGCAATGGCTGACTATAAAAGATTTCAATCATTCGGGCTAAGAAGCCCAAATTTCGTGAACTACGGCGGACTTATTTCTGCCTCGCTTGGAGACAACAGGGGCGCTCGCAAATACTATGAAGAAGCATGCCTTATGGACCCTGACGACATCGTATACAAGTTA
>NZ_AQOH01000316.1 GCF_000364705.1 Pseudomonas fuscovaginae SE-1
TGGCAATTTCTTCGAATCGCCTTGCCGAGTTTGATCAAGCGATTACTGCTGTAGCAAATATATCAATTGAAAATCTGCGCTCCAAAAAAACATCACATAAATACGGCTTTTTTTCTTTCGCCTACGCTTATGCAATGGCAAAACTAGCAGGATCGGCGCTCTATGATGACTCACGCTTTAATGCTATTGCAGAGGAAGCCATAGAACTTGGCCGATCAGAGGATTACAGAGGAGTCGAAAAAATAACTATGGCCCTGGCCAACTAACTCAAGCTATTTTAGGCGGCTGCTAATAGGCGGCCGCTTGATCGGAAAGGGCGGATATTAATACCACCCTGTGGATAAACTCGCATTTGTGATATTGGCTAGATTATTGCCTACCTGCTTAATGAAACTGCTAGCTCGCAGCCTAGGATTCCAAGCCCCCCTACTGAAAAACGCCGAACCTCCAAGCCACCTCAGGAGCTACGAAGAAGTTAGCCTCCGAAGGCTCATGCTCGCAGTCCCTGACCAACAGGTACATCAGGGGTACAGTCATCCGTTTGAACAAGCTTCTCTAAATTACGCTCAACACCACGTATTACGTGGCTTCCAGCTGTGCTAACCTGCACCTAGCTTTGAGTGATTTCGCTAGGCATACAGCCTTGCCCAGCAACTCATAATCCTTTGGTCCATGGTTCGAGTCCGTGTGGGCCCACCATCCTTGAAAGCCGCGCGTTGCGCGGCTTTTGCGTTTCTGGCGCAAGCGTTTCCCCGCACAGCAAAGCTGGAAAAGACAGCTGACTGTCCACAGAATGTCCACTGCTCGACAATGCATCGACGGGGACACACAGGTGCCATCCCCTCAAGACAGAGCTCGCACAATCGGCTCATTCCGTGAGCCGAATAGGCGATTTATTCGGCTCACGCCCAATCGGAGCACTACCTTGCCTGACAGCCGCATCCCCCTCGACGAAATCGATCGCCAATTGATCGCCGCCTTGCAGATCAACGCCCGGGAAAGCGTAGCCATGCTCGCCCGGCAGTTGGGCATTGCCCGCACGACCGTGACGTCGAGGCTGGCGCGCCTGGAAAAGGCCAAGGTGATCACGGGCTATGGCGTGCGCCTTGGTCAGCGAGTGGTCGATGGCGGATTGCAGGCCTATGTCGGGATCACGGTACAGCCGCGCTCGGGCAAGGATGTGGTGCGCAGGCTCAGTGCCATGGCACAGATCCAGCAGCTCTGTGCAGTGAGTGGCGAGTTCGACTACGTGGCCTGGCTGCGCAGTGATTCGCCGGAGCAGTTGGATCAGTTGCTCGACCAGATCGGCAGTGTCGAAGGAGTGGAGAAAACCACGACCTCGATCATTCTCAGCAGCAAGGTGGACCGGGGACAGCCGGTTTAGCCCAGGCCCCGACATCCAGGGACCTTTCGTGGATGAATGCGGCCCCCACGGACCACTGTAGGAGCCGGATTCATCCGCGAAGGGTCCACACCATCACTAAAAAATGACTTAAAGGTTCGTCATAAAGCATTAAGTGACTTCAAATAGACGACATTCTGCGTCTTATTTACGTTCTCCCCGCTACCTACAATGGCGCCAGTCTTTTCCTAACTACACTTCCACCGGATACCACTTCCGGCAGGAGTCGCCAGCAAGGTCCGCCATGAACAAGAAGAATCGCCACCCCGTCGATGGTAAAAAACCGGTCACCATTTTCGGCCCGGACTTTCCTTTTGCCTTCGATGACTGGATCGAGCATCCAGCAGGACTGGGGACGATTCCCGCAGAAAATCATGGCGCCGAAGTCGCCATCGTCGGTGCCGGTATCGCTGGCCTGGTGGCCGCCTACGAGCTGATGAAACTGGGCCTCAAGCCCGTGGTGTACGAAGCCTCGAAGATGGGCGGTCGCCTGCGCTCCCAGGAGTTCGAAGGCGCCAAGGGCATCATCGCCGAACTCGGCGGGATGCGCTTTCCGGTGTCGTCCACCGCCTTCTATCACTATGTCGACAAGCTCGGCCTGGAAACCAAACCCTTCCCCAACCCGCTGACCCCGGCCTCCGGCAGCACGGTGATCGATCTCGAAGGGCAGACCCACTACGCGGAAAAACTCGCCGACCTGCCGGCGCTGTTCCAGGAAGTCGCCGACGCCTGGGCCGATGCCCTGGAGGACGGTGCGCGCTTCGGTGATATCCAGCAGGCCATCCGCGACCGCGATGTGCCACGCCTGAAAGAACTGTGGAACACTCTGGTACCGCTGTGGGACGACCGCACCTTCTACGACTTCGTCGCCACCTCGAAGGCCTTCGCCAAGCTGTCCTTCCACCACCGAGAGGTGTTCGGCCAGGTCGGCTTCGGCACCGGCGGCTGGGACTCGGACTTCCCCAACTCGATGCTGGAAATCTTCCGCGTGGTCATGACCAACTGCGACGACCACCAACACCTGGTGGTCGGCGGTGTCGAGCAGGTGCCGCTGGGCATCTGGCGCCACGTGCCGGAGCGCTGCGCCCACTGGCCGGCCGGCACCAGCCTCAGCTCGCTGCACCACGGCGCGCCGCGGACCGGGGTGAAGCGCATTGCCCGCGCCGCCGACGGCCGTTTCGCCGTCACCGACAACTGGGGCGACACCCGCCACTACGCCGCCGTGCTCACCACCTGCCAGAGCTGGCTGCTGACCACCCAGATCGAATGCGAGGAATCGCTGTTCTCGCAGAAGATGTGGATGGCCCTGGACCGCACGCGCTACATGCAGTCGTCGAAGACCTTCGTCATGGTCGACCGGCCGTTCTGGAAGGACAAGGACCCGCAAACCGGTCGCGACCTGATGAGCATGACCCTGACCGATCGCCTCACCCGTGGCACCTACCTGTTCGACAATGGCGACGACAAGCCGGGGGTGATCTGCCTGTCCTACTCGTGGATGAGCGACGCGCTGAAGATGTTGCCGCAGCCCATCGACAAGCGGGTCAAGCTGGCCCTGGACGCCCTGAAGAAGATCTACCCGAAGGTGGACATCGCCGCACGCATCATCGGCGACCCGATCACCGTGTCCTGGGAGGCCGACCCGCATTTCCTCGGCGCCTTCAAGGGCGCGCTGCCCGGCCATTACCGCTACAACCAGCGGATGTACGCGCACTTCATGCAGGCCGACATGCCGGCCGAGCAGCGCGGGATCTTCATCGCCGGTGACGACGTGTCCTGGACGCCGGCCTGGGTCGAGGGCGCGGTACAGACCTCGCTCAACGCGGTGTGGGGCATCATGAACCACTTCGGCGGCCGTACCCATGCCGAGAACCCAGGTCCAGGCGATGTGTTCGCCGAGATCGGCCCGATCGCCCTGGCCGACTGAAGGGGGTCGAACCCATGCGCGTAGCGCTTTACCAATGCCCGCCCCTGCCCCTGGACGTGGCGGGCAATCTGCAGCGGTTGCAGGCACTGCTCGCCGAGGCCCATGGCGCCGATGTGCTGGTGCTGCCGGAGATGTTCCTGACCGGCTACAACATCGGCCCCGAGGCGGTCGCGGCGCTGGCGCAGCCTCGCGACGGCGCGGCGGCGCAGCACATCGCCGCATTGGCCAGGGCGGCGGATATCGCCATCGCCTACGGTTATCCCGAGCGCGCCGAGGACGGTAATATCTACAACGCCGTGCAGTTGATCGATGCCCGGGGCAACAGCCTGTGCAATTACCGCAAGACCCATCTGTTCGGCGATCTCGATCACTCGATGTTCAGCGTCGGGCCGGACGAATTCCCGGTGGTCGAACTCAACGGCTGGAAACTCGGCCTGCTGATCTGCTACGACGTCGAGTTCCCGGAAAACACCCGGCGCCTGGCCCTGGCCGGGGCCGAGCTGATCCTGGTGCCCACCGCCAACATGGTGCCGTTCGACTTCGTCGCCGACGTGACCATCCGCGCCCGCGCCTTCGAGAACCAGTGCTACGTGGCCTATGCCAACTACTGCGGCCACGAGGGTGACATCCACTACTGCGGCCAGAGCAGCATCGCCGCGCCGGACGGCAGCCGTATCGCCCATGCCGGCCTGGACGAGGCACTGATCGTCGGCACCCTCGACCGAGCAGCGATGCAGCAGTCCAGGGCCAGCAACCGCTATCTGCTGGACCGGCGTCCCGCGCTCTACGGTGACCTCAGCCGGGACTGACCCGGCGTTATCCGCTAGCATGGGCGCTTATCTGAAACGGAAGTGCCCATGCCCGCGCCCAACGCCCATGCCCCCCAATACCTGACCCTGGCCAACGGCCTGCGGGTCGCGCTGCGCCATGCCCCACAACTGAAACGTTGCGCGGCTGCCTTGCGGGTGGCAGCGGGCAGTCACGATGCGCCTGCAGCCTGGCCGGGACTGGCGCACTTCCTCGAACACCTGCTGTTTCTCGGCACCGAACGCTTTGCTGCGGCCGACGGGTTGATGGCCTATGTCCAACGCCACGGTGGCCAGGTGAATGCCAGCACCTGCGAACGTCACACCGAATTCTTTTTCGAACTGCTGCCCCCGGCCTTTGCCGGCGGGCTTGAGCGCCTCTGCGACATGCTCGCCCGTGCACGCCTGGCACCGGACGAACAGTTACGCGAACGCGAAGTGCTGGAGGCGGAGTTCATCGCCTGGTCGCGCGACGCCGTGGCGCAGCGGCAGTTCCAACTCCTCGCCGGGTTATCCAGGCACCACCCGCTGCGCGGCGTGCATGCTGGCAATCGCGCCAGCCTGCTGGTCGAAGACCCGGCCTTCCAGCAGGCGCTGAAGGGCTTCTATCAGGATTTCTACCAGACCGGGCAAATGACCCTGAGCCTGGTCGGCCCGCAGTCGCTGGAAGAACTGAAATCCCTGGCGCAAGCCCTGACCAGCGATCTGCGTCCGGGCCAGACAGTCGAACAGCAAGCGCCACCGGCGCTGTTCGAGAGGGGCAGGCGAAGTTATCAACAGGCCGACGCGCAGCAGCTCGACCTGCTCCTGGGCTGGGACGACCTGCCAGAAGACGCCGGTCAGGCTGTGGATTTCCTCTGCACCTGGCTCAACGACAGCCAGCCCGGCGGTTTCTCGGCCGCGCTGCGCGAGCGCCTGTGGATAAATTCGCTGAACGCCACGGCCCTCTATCAATTCTCCGGACAAGCCCTTGCAAGACTCGAACTCGAACTGACGCCCGAGGGTGCCAGCCAGGGTGCCGCGATCCAGGCACTGCTGGGTGATTGGCTGGCCTTCTTCGCCGGCCACGCCGACTGGCCAGCACTGCGCCGGGAATACCGCCTGCTGCAAAACCGCAAGGTCCGCAGCAGCACGGCTCTGGAGCTGGCGCGACGGGACGCCGGCGGCATCTCGCCGGAACTCTCGGCAGCCGCCCTGTCCGCGCTCAAGGCCCTGCTGAGCCAGAACGAGGCCCGCACTGTGGATAACTTGACGGTGCCCTGGCGACTGCCCCCGGCCAACCCGTTCCTGCGCTCCACCGCGCCGGCCGAACATCCGGGATTGATCCGCGGGCAGACCAGTGCCCACCGCGGTCTGCGCACCTTCGCCCAGGACCGTCTGCACAAGCGCCGCGACGCGTCCGCCATCACCCATGTCGAGCTGCCGGCGGATGACAGTGGTGAAGCGTCGATCCATCTGCGCTGGCAACTGCACGACTCGCGTGGCACCGCCCTCCTGCACGCGCGGCTGAACCAGGGCCTGCACAACCTGCGAGCCCAGGCGCGACAGGCTGGCGTGGAGTTGTCCTTCACGGTTCAGACGGATGCCTGGCAACTCCAGCTCAGCGGTTGGCGCGAGCCGATCCCGGCCATTCTCGAACAGGTCCTGTGCTGCCTGACGAAACCCCTCGACGCGATCTGGCACGCTCCCATGGAGCAATCCAAGCCGCTGATTCCCATCCGCGCCCTGCTCAAGCAATTGTCCGAGCAGATCCCTCCCACCGATGCCGCCACGCCCATCTGGGATGCCGAACGGTTGGGCAAGCTTTGGGCCGACGCTCAGTGGCAGGGGCTGGCCCTGGGGTTTCCAGCCGCGGCACAAACGGCCCTCAACAATGCCCTGAGCCGCACTCCCGGCCAGCCGGCACGGCAACAGCCGCGGCGGCCCGTCACGCCAGGCGAAAAGCACTGGCAAACCGTCCCCTGCGACACCGGCGAACAGGCCCTGCTGCTGTTCTGCCCGGCCGCCAGTGACAGCCTCGTCGATGAGGCCTGCTGGCGAGCGCTCGGCCAGATCATCCAGGCGCCGTTCTACCAGCGTCTGCGGGTCGAACTGCAATTGGGCTACGCGGTGTTCAGCGGCGTTCGCCAGCTCCATGGCGGCACTGGCCTGCTGCTCGGCGTACAGTCTCCGAGTGCATCGCTGGCGGAGTTGCTCGCGCACTTCGAGCGCTTCCTGGCGAACCTGCCCGAGCGGATCGCCAGCCTCGACGACAGCGCCTGGCACGCCCAGCGTGACGCCCTGGCCGCACAGTTCGAACTGGCGAGCCTGCCCCTGGTCCGAGCCGCCGAACTGCTCTGGCAGGCGCATCTGGCCAACCATTCGTCGGATTACCTCGAACAGCTCACCTCGACCATTCGCGGCCTGGAACGAGAACACCTGCAAATGGCCGCCAGGCAGCTCGATCAGGCCGTAGGTGGCTGGCTGTGTCTGGCGAACGGCGCCGGGCCGGCATCGGGCTGGCAGGTCGCGGGATCATTGCAGACCCTGCAATGAGCTTTCTCCAAGAAAACGGTCTACTTACCCGGTAAGATTCAGTAACATTAGCTTGCTAAGCATTTGAACATCTCCCGCCGGAGGTGGACTATATGTAGAGACACCCATCCACCCAACCGAAGGAGTCACTCATGGCCTGGACCAAACCCGCCTACACCGACCTGCGCATCGGCTTCGAAGTCACCATGTACTTCGCCAACCGTTGATCAGCCGTATGCAGTGCAACGCCTCGGCTCGCCGGGGCGTTTTCATTTTCAGTCCCTGAGTGAGTAACAGCGTCATGTTCGTCCAGATTCTCGGTTCCGCCGCCGGCGGCGGTTTTCCCCAATGGAACTGCAACTGCGCCAACTGCGCAGGCTTTCGCGCCGGCAGCCTGCGGGCCAGCGCGCGTACCCAATCCTCCATCGCCCTCTCCGACGACGGCGTGAACTGGATCCTCTGCAACGCCTCGCCGGATATCCGCGCCCAGCTCCAGGGCTTCGCCCCCCTGCAACCGGGTCGGGCCCTGCGCGATACCGGCATCAGTGCGATCATCCTGATGGACAGCCAGATCGACCACACCACCGGCCTGCTCAGCCTGCGCGAAGGTTGCCCGCACCAGGTCTGGTGCACCGACATGGTCAAGGAAGACCTGAGCACCGGTTTCCCGCTGTTCAAGATGCTGACCCACTGGAATGGCGGCCTCGACTGGCAGCGCATCGAGCTCGAGGGCAGCTTCACCATCGCCGCCTGCCCCAACCTGCGGTTCACCCCGCTGCCGCTGCGCAGTGCCGCCCCACCCTACTCGCCGCACCGCTTCGATCCGCATCCGGGCGACAACATCGGCCTGATCGTCGAAGACCTGCGCACCGGCGGCAAGCTGTTCTATGCCCCGGGCCTGGGCAAGGTCGATGCCCCCTTGCTGCGGATCATGGCCGGGAGTGACTGCCTGCTGGTGGACGGCACCCTGTGGGACGACGATGAAATGCAACGCCGTGGCGTCGGTACCCGCACAGGCCGGGAAATGGGCCACCTGGCGCAGAGCGGCCCCGGCGGCATGCTCGAAGTGCTGGAGCAACTCCCGACACAGCGCAAGGTCCTTATCCACATCAACAACACCAACCCGATTCTCGACGAGGACTCGCCGCAACGCGCCGAACTGCTGCGGCGCAATGTCGAGGTCGCCTACGATGGCATGAGCATCGAGCTGTAGGAGCACAACCGAATGAGCGACACCCCGCTGTCCCGCGCCGAATTCGAGCAGGCGCTGCGCGCCAAGGGCGCCTACTACCATATCCATCACCCCTACCATGTGGCGATGTATGAAGGTCGCGCCACCCGCGCACAGATCCAGGGCTGGGTCGCCAACCGCTTCTACTACCAGGTCAACATTCCCCTCAAGGACGCGGCGATCCTGGCCAACTGCCCGGACCGCGAGATCCGCCGCGAGTGGATCCAGCGCCTGCTCGACCACGATGGCGCTCCCGGTGAGGACGGCGGCATCGAAGCCTGGCTGCGCCTGGGCCAGGCGGTCGGCCTGGACCCCGAGCAACTGCGCTCCCAGGAACTGGTGCTGCCCGGCGTGCGTTTCGCCGTGGACGCCTACGTCAACTTCGCCCGCCGGGCCAGTTGGCAAGAGGCGGCCAGCAGCTCGCTGACCGAGCTGTTCGCGCCACAGATCCACCAGTCGCGCCTGGACAGCTGGCCGCAGCACTACCCGTGGATCGATCCCGCCGGCTACGAATACTTCCGCACCCGCCTGGGCCAGGCCCGGCGCGACGTCGAGCACGGGCTGGAAATCACCCTGCGGCACTACACCACGTACGAGAGCCAGCAGCGTATGCTGGAGATTCTCCAGTTCAAGCTGGACATTCTCTGGAGCATGCTCGATGCCATGAGCATGGCCTACGAACTGAACCGCCCGCCCTACCACAGCGTGACCGACCAGCGGGTCTGGCACCGAGGAATCACCCTATGAACTTCGATCGCGGCCTGACCCCCCAATGGCGACCCGGCTACCGCTTCCAGTACGAACCGGCGCAGAAGGGCCATGTGCTGCTTTACCCGGAAGGCATGATCAAGCTCAACGAGAGCGCCGCCCTGATCGGCGGACTGATCGACGGCCGGCGCGATGTGGCGGCGATCATCACCGAGTTGCAGCAACAGTTTCCCGACGTGGCCGAGCTTGGCGAGGACATCGAGCAGTTCATGGAGGTCGCCCGTGCAGAGCACTGGATCGAGCTTGCCTGAGTCCGGCCTGCCGCCCAAGCCGGAAGTCGGCCTGCCGCTATGGCTGCTCGCCGAGCTGACCTACCGTTGCCCGCTGCAATGCCCGTACTGCTCCAACCCGCTGGACTTCGCCGGACAGGGCCAGGAGTTGAGCACAGAGCAGTGGTTCAAGGTACTGCGCGAGGCACGGGAAATGGGCGCCGCCCAACTGGGCTTTTCCGGCGGCGAGCCGCTGGTGCGCCAGGATCTTGTCGAGTTGATCGCCGAAGCTCGCCGGCTGGGCTACTACACCAACCTGATCACCTCCGGCATCGGCCTGACCGAGCAGAAAATCGGCGACTTCAAGGAAGCGGGCCTGGATCATATCCAGATCAGCTTCCAGGCCAGCGACGAACAGGTGAACAACCTGCTGGCCGGTTCGAGGAAGGCCTTCGCGCAGAAACTGGAAATGGCCCGGGCGGTGAAGGCCCACGGTTATCCCATGGTGCTGAACTTCGTCACCCACCGGCACAACATCGACCGGATCGAGCGCATCATCGAGCTGTGCCTGGCCCTGGAAGCGGACTTCGTCGAACTCGCCACCTGCCAGTTCTATGGCTGGGCACAGCTCAACCGCCAGGGCCTGCTGCCGACCCGCGAACAGTTGCAGCGCGCCGAGCGCATCACCAACGAGTACCGCGCCCGGCTGCAGGCCGAGGGCAACCCGTGCAAGCTGATCTTCGTCACCCCGGACTACTACGAGGAACGCCCGAAAGCCTGCATGAACGGCTGGGGCAGCCTGTTCCTCACCGTCACCCCGGATGGCACCGCTTTACCCTGCCATGGCGCCCGGCAGTTGCCGGTGCAGTTCCCCAATGTGCGCGACCACAGCCTGCCACACATCTGGTACGACTCGTTCGGCTTCAACCGTTTTCGCGGTTACGAGTGGATGCCCGAACCGTGCCGCTCCTGTGACGAGAAGGAAAAGGACTTCGGCGGCTGCCGCTGCCAGGCCTTCATGCTCACCGGCGATGCCAGCAACGCCGACCCGGTCTGCGCCAAGTCCCATCACCACGACGTGATCCTGCAGGCCCGCGAAGAAGCCGGCCAGGCGGGACCTGCCATCGAACAACTGGTGTTTCGCAACGAGCGCAACTCGCGCCTGATCGCCAAGGGCTGAGCCCCTCGGCGCCACGGGGCTCAGGCGAGTATCTGCAAGCCGTGTTTCTGAACGATGCGCTCCCGCCAGCGGGAACGACGCCCGAAAAAAAACACCCCGTGCCAAAAGAGTCAGGCACAGGGCGACGCGTTATACCGCGAGACGGTTCGGAATCAGGTTCGGGAAAAAGCGATAGACCCAGTCAGACGGAAATACCCTTGCGGCATTGCAGCTGGGCGGTACGCACCCGGGAGAAAGCCCGGGCCAATCGCAGCAGCATCTCGTCGATAGTGCCCTGGCTGACCGTCAGGGCCGGGGAAAAGCGCAGGCTGTCGGCGGTCGGTGCATCGAGCAACAGGCCTTCCTGCAATGCGGCCTTGACCACCGCATCCGCCGAGGCCTCGCTCAAGGTCAGGCCCCAGAGCAGCCCGGCGCCACGCAACCGGCCATGCTCATAACGCCGTGCCAGCCGCTCCAGGCCCTGCTGCAGGTAGCTTCCGTGCTCAGCCACCTCGTCGAGGAAACCGTGCTTGAGCAGTGTATCGAGCACCGCCAGACCAGCGGCACCCATCAAGGCGTTGCCATGGTGGCTGCCACCGATCTCGCCGGCCTCGAAACAGCAGGCCGTGCCCCGCGCCAGGAGTGCCGACAACGGCGTACCGCCGCCCAGGCCCTTGCCGAGAGCGATGATGTCGGCACGCACTGCATACAACTGCTCGGCCAGCAGGCTGCCACAGCGCCCGATACCGGTCTGCACCTCGTCGAAGATCAGCAGGATGCCCAGGTCCCGGCATAGCCGTTCGACGCCCTGGAGATAATCGCGGGTGGCCGGGGTGACACCCGCCGCGCGCTGGATCGGTTCGAGCATGATCGCCACGGTCTTGGCATCCACGGCGGCATGCAGGGCGTCCAGGTCATTGAACGGCACCTGGCTGAACCCCGGCAACTGCGGTTCGAAACGATTGCCGAAACAGTCCTGGCCAGACGCCGACATCGCGCCGAAGCTGCGGCCATGGCAAGCATTGCCCGCGCTGATGATCCGATAGGCACCGCCGCGATGCAGTTGGCCCCACTTGCGTGCCAGCTTGATCGCCGCTTCACAGGCTTCCGAACCGCTGTTGAGGAAATGCACCTGGTCGCTGTCGGTGGCACGGCACAGACGGTCTGCCAGTTTCGATTGCATCGGGTTATGAAAACCCGCACCGGCATTGATCAGGCTGTGGGCCTGGTCCGCCAGCGCATGGGCCAGCACGCCCGGACTGTGGCCAAGGCTGTTGGTCCCGCCGCCCTGACTGAAGTCCAGGTAGGCCCGCTCCTCGCTGTCCCACAACCAGGAGCCCTGACCGCGGACGAACACCGGGCTGGGGCGCTCGGCAGCCGGCATCAGGCACTCGCTCGCCGTGTGCTCATGGCGGGCACGGGGCAGGAAGCCGGCAGCCAGATCATCGAGGCTCGGTTGCGGTCGACGCAGCTTGAACAGGTTCATGCGCGCCCCCCCTGAGGACACAACCAGAGCCGGCTGGCAACCCGGTGCTTATCCGTATCGCGGATCGGACTCTGGCCGAGATTTTTTGCCTGGCCTATGTAAACACCCTCCACGCAAACGGTATTCATCGCACGCTCTGGCCCTGTAAGCCCTTTGATTTGGGGTTAGACTAGGGCTCCGAGGCGCTCACGGCCATTTCGTTTTTCGAGCATTTTCGATAAGTATTACTTATGGATTTCAAGCAACTGCGTTATTTCGTCGCGGTGTACGAAGAAGGCCATGTCGGCCGCGCCGCCGAACGCCTGTCGATCTCCCAGCCGGCCCTGTCACAACAGATACGCCACCTGGAACACCACCTCGACGTCAGCCTGTTCGAACGCAGCAGCAAGCGCCTGTTGCCGACCCTGGCCGCCCACACCCTGTACAACCACGCCCTGCCGCTGCTCGACGGCATGCAGCGGGCCCGCGAAGCCTTGCGCAACTTCCAGGGCCAGGCGTTGCGCACCCTCGCCATCGGTGTGCTGCAAACCGTGCACACCAGCCTGGTGCCACAGATGCTCGAACGGGTACGCAAGGCCCATCCGCACCTGGTGGTACAGATCTACGAATTGACCGGCCTGGAAATCGAACGACGTCTGCTCAACGGCTCGCTGGATATCGGCATCAGTTATCTGCCACCCCGCCAGCCGGGCTTGCATGGCCTGCCGCTGTACGAAGACGAGCTGCAACTGGTGATCCCTGCCGAACACCCATTGCGCGAATTCAAGAAAGTCTCGGTCAGCCAGGCCGCGGAACTGCCGATGCTGCTGCTCGGCGAAGAGTTCCAGATCCGCCAGATCTGGCAGGCACAACTGGCCAACCTCGGCCGGCGCCCCCAGGTTCAGGCCGAGCTGAACAACATGGCGGGGATTCTCGACAGCCTGCCCCACACCCGGCTGGCCACCGTGCTGCCGGGCCGCTCACGGGACGCGCACGATGACCATGAGCTGCTGTGGAAACCGCTGACCGAACCGCGGGTGTCGCTGCGGGTCGGCCTGGTATGTCGCGACGTGCAACGCCAGCAGGCTTCGCTGGAACTGCTGCGGGTGCTACTGGAGGACGTGATGAACAGTCCGGTCGGGCATCCGCACGCCGCTGCGGGGCTCGAAGGCCTGGGCTGAGGAAAACTTTTCGCGGACAAAAGAAAACCCCGCCGAAGCGGGGCTTTGCAGACTGTTTCCCTGACATCCATTTCGCTCCACCATCCTGGCGGAATCCTACGTGTCCGTGTTTTGCTTTGAGCTTCCTGCTCGACGTCCTTCATAAGTAGATTACCGCTGGATCCAATATGGCGATATGGGCAAACAGCAGCGCGTTATGTAAGCAAAAGCTTACATGCCAGATCCACCTCAGAACTGCTCGGCATCGAGCAGGAACAGCGACTCGCTCCCCGCCTTCACCGACGCCGTCAGCGAGTGGATACGCGGCAGCAAACGGGCGAAATAGAACCGCGCGGTGCCCAGCTTGCTCGCGTAGAACGCCTCGTCCTTGCCCAGGGCCGCCCTGGCCATCAGTGCCCACATGTAGGCATAGGCGGTATAACCGAAGGTGTGCAGGTATTCGACCGATGCCGCACCGATCTCGTTCGGGTTGGTTTTGGAGCGGTCCAGTACCCAGTCGGTCAGCTCATCGAGGTTATCCAGCGCCGCCGCCAGGGGCTTGGTGAACTCGGCCAGATCGGCGCTGGCGCTGTCGATGAAGTGCCGAACCTCCTCGGCGAACAGGCGGTAGTAGGCGCCGCCGCTGCCGACGATCTTGCGCCCCACCAGGTCCAGCGCCTGGATGCCGTTGGTACCCTCGTAGATCTGGGTGATGCGCACGTCACGCACCAGTTGCTCCTGGCCCCACTCACGCACGTAGCCGTGGCCACCGAAGACCTGCTGACCGTGCACCGTGGCTTCCAGACCAAGGTCGGTCAGGAACGCCTTGGCCACCGGCGTCAGCAGGGCCACCAGCTCATCGGCACGCTTGCGGGTCGCGGCGTCCTCGCTGAACTTGGCGGTATCGAGCTGCATCGCCACGTAGGTGGAGAATGCCCGGCCGCCTTCGTTCGCCGCCTTCATGGTCAGCAACATGCGCCGCACGTCCGGGTGGACGATGATCGGGTCGGCCGCCTTGTCCTTGGCCTTCGGCCCGGTCGGCGAACGGCTCTGCAGACGGTCGCGGGCGTATTCGATGGCGTTCTGGTAGGAGCGCTCGCCGGAGGCCAGGCCCTGGATGCCGACGCCCAGGCGCTCGTAGTTCATCATGGTGAACATTGCCGCCAGGCCCTTGTTCGGCTCGCCCACCAGGTAACCGGTGGCCTCGTCGAAGTTCATCACGCAGGTCGCCGAAGCCTGGATCCCCATCTTGTGCTCGATGGAGCCGCAGGTCGCCGGGTTGCGCGCCCCCAGGCTGCCATCGGCATTGACCAGGAACTTGGGCACCAAGAACAGCGAGATGCCTTTCGGACCGGCCGGGGCATCGGGCAGCTTGGCCAGTACCAGATGGATGATGTTCTCGGTGAGGTCGTGCTCACCGCCGGTGATGAAGATCTTGGTGCCGCTGATCTTGTAGGAACCGTCCGCCTGCGGTTCGGCCTTGGTGCGGATGATCCCCAGATCGGTACCGGCGTGGGGTTCGGTCAGGCACATGGAACCGGCCCAGAGCCCGGCATACATGTTCGGCAGGTAGGTGGCCTTGAGCTCCTCGCTGGCGTGGGTGTTGATCGACACGCAGGCGCCGGAGGTCAGCATCGGGTACAGGCCGAAGGCGAGGCTGGCGGAGTTGATCATCTCCTCGACCTGCGCCGAGACGGCCTTGGGCATACCCATGCCGCCAAACAGCGGATCACCGCCGACACCGACCCAGCCGCCCTCGGCGTAGGTCTGGTAGGCCTGTGGAAAACCGGCCGGGGTATGGACCACGCCGTTGTCCCAGCGGCAGCCTTCCTCGTCGCCACCACGGCTCAGGGGCGCGATGCTCTTGGCGGTGACCTTGCCGGCTTCCTCGAGAATCGCCTCGACGGTTTGCGCATCCACGGTCTCGGCCAGCGCAGGCAGTTGGGCCCAGAGATTGCCGACCTCGAAGACTTCATTGAGGACGAAGCGCATATCGCGCAGGGGCGCTTTGTAGTCAGCCATGGCAAACCTCGCAAGATCTAGAACGATAGGGCCCGCACTGGGCCGATTTCCGAAGGCTTGAGTGTACAACAACAACTTTTCAGACACATAGGGTCATCACGTGACGGATTTGTTATTTTTAGTCACATGCATGCGCGGATTGTTGTGCAGAATGTTACGGCCTCTTCGCGGGCAAGCGGAGCGCCGCCCGGCCCGCTCCTACCGGTATGCGCAGTACCTTTGGGAGATTCGATGGTCTGGTGCGAGACTGGCGGGCCCATTCGCGACGGTCCGACGCGAAGAGGCCCCAAAGTCCCCTCATAACCTAAAGGGCAAACACCTCGGCCGGCAACCGCATCAGACTCTCGCTCCCCGCCTCCACCGCCGCCCGATGAGCGGCGGTGCGCGGCAGCAGTCGCTTGAAGTAGAACTCGCACGTCGCCAGCTTGCCACGGCAATAGTCCGCGTCGCCGCTGCCATCGTCCAACTGTGCCTGGGCCACCAGCGCCATGCGCAGCCACAGGTACGCCAGAACGATGTAACCGCTGTACATCAGATAATCGACCGCCGCCGCGCCCACTTCATCGGCGTTCTGCATGGCCGCCTTGCCGACCAGCAGCGTCAGTTCGCCCCACTCCCGGTTCAACCGATCGAGCTGCGTCACATGACCGCCCAGTTGCGGATGTCCGGCGTTGGCCTCGCAGAATCTGTGCACGATCCGGGTAAAGCCGCGCAGCAGCTTGCCCTGGCTACCGAGCACCTTGCGCCCCAGCAGGTCCAGCGCCTGGATGCCATTGGTACCCTCGTAGATCGGCGCGATGCGGCAATCGCGTACCAGTTGCTCCATGCCCCACTCGCGAATGAAACCGTGGCCGCCAAACACCTGCATCCCATGGTTGGTCACCTCCAGCCCGGTCTCGGTCATGAAGGCCTTGCAGATCGGCGTCAGGAACGCCAGCAGGTCCTCGGCCTCCTGGCGCTGCTCGGCCTGCTCGGCGCGGTGAGCGATGTCCAGCCACTGCGCGGTGAAATAGGTCAGCGCACGGTTGCCCTCGTTGAACGCCTTCATCGTCAGCAACATCCGCCGCACGTCGGGGTGCACGATGATCGGGTCGGCGGCCTTGTGCGGGGCCTTGGGACCGGTCAGCGAGCGCATCTGCAAGCGATCGCTGGCGTAGCGGACCGCGCCCTGGAAGCTGGTCTCACCCAGGCACAGGCCCTGCATCCCGGTCCCGAGGCGGGCATGGTTCATCATGGTGAACATGCAATTGAGGCCCTTGTTCGCCTCGCCGATCAGGAAGCCCTTGGCGGCATCGAAGTTCAGCACGCAGGTGGCCGAGGCCTTGATGCCCATCTTGTGCTCGATGGAGCCACAGGACACGGCATTGCGCTCGCCCGCCTCGCCGGCCGCATCGGGCAGGAACTTGGGCACGATGAACAGCGAGATGCCCTTGGTGCCCGCCGGTGCGTCCGGCAACTTGGCCAGCACCAGGTGGACAATGTTGCGACTCATGTCGTGCTCGCCGGCGGAGATGAAGATTTTGCTCCCGGTCACCGCGTAGCTGCCATCGGCCTGGGGCACGGCGCGGGTCTTGATCAATCCCAGGTCGGTGCCGCAATGGGCTTCGGTCAGGCACATGGTGCCGGTCCATTCGCCGGCGGTCAGCTTGCTCAGATAGGTCTGTTTCTGCTGTTCGGTACCGTGGGCATGGATCGCCGACATGGCGCCGTGGGTCAGGCCGGGGTACATGCCCCAGGACGTGTTGCTGGAACCGATCATTTCGCTGATCACCAGGCCCAGCGACTGCGGCAGGCCCTGCCCGCCATACTGCGGGTCGGCCGCCAGCCCATGCCAGCCCGCCTCGACATACTGGGCAAAGGCCTGCTTGAAGCCCTTGGGCGTGGTCACCACGCCATTGTCGAAATGACAGCCCTCTTCATCGCCGGAGCGATTGAGCGGTGCCAGCACCTGTTCACAGAATTTCGCGCCTTCCTCCAGGATCGCCCCGACCATATCGGGGCTGGCATCGCTGGCACCCAGGCGTTCGTAGTGGGCGTGGAAATCGAAAACATGGTCGAGCAGAAAGCGCATGTCGCGTAGCGGGGCTTTGTATTCAGGCATGGTCGTGTCTCCGGCAGCAGATGATTCAACCTACTGTCGGCGCCCGCCCCCGGGCAATCACAGTCCAGCCGCTGAATGCTCCACCATCACTCAGCCCACGGCCTCCTTGGTGCGCACCGCGCCGCGCTTGGCGGTCTGCCCGGCGGCCATGACACAGTTGCGCCCGGCCCCCTTGGCAGCGTAGAGCGCCTGGTCGGCGGACTTTAGCACCTCGTCCGGGGTGCGCTGGTCCTGCTGGCGCTCGGCGACGCCGATACTGATCGTCACCGAGACACTGCTAGCGCCGCTGCCCGAACGGCGCTGGCGCCCCTGCTGGTCATCCTGCGGGCGGCTTTCCGGGTTGCGCAAATGGATGTTGTAGTTGGCGATGACCTCGCGGATCACCTCCAGGTGCGGCAGGCATTCTTCCAGGCTCTTGCCGGCGAACACCACCGCGAACTCCTCGCCACCGTAGCGATAGGCCCGACCACCGCCGCTGACCTTGGCCAGCTTGCTCGCCACCAGCCGCAACACCTGGTCACCGACATCGTGGCCATGGGTGTCGTTGAATTTCTTGAAGTGGTCGACGTCGGTCATCGCCAGCACATAGTTACGTCCCAGGCGCTGCATGCGCTCGTTGAGCGCGCGACGACCGGGCAGCCCGGTCAGCTCGTCACGGAACGCCATCTGATAGGCCTCGTGGGCCACCGCCGCGGCGATCATCAGCATCACCTGGCTGCACATGATGTTCAGGGTGAACGGCAGAATGAAGGTCATCGGCAGCATCCAGAACAGCCCCAGCAGGCCGATCAACTGGGCCGCATGCAAGGGCCGCGGGTTGCGCCAGTACTGCACCGTCAGCAGCAGGAACGCGGCGAGGAATACCGGGTAGGACAACTGGATCAGGCTCATCCACGCCCCGTGCAAGGCTGGCCAGCGGATTTCCGCCAACCAGCCGAGCAAGGCCTCCGGATAACTCTGCTCCAGGCCCAGAGCCACGCTGCCCACCGCCAGCAGCACGGCGAATCGCGCGATCATGTCCTGGAACAGGTGCGTGCGCTCCTGCCAGGCGGCGAACACGCCGAACAACAGCGGCAACAGCAGGCAGACCAGATGGAAAACCACGGCGGCGTCCTGGCGGACCTTGCCGTAGTCGCGGTAGTAGTCGGCCTGGGTGGAAAGCAGGAAATAGGCGATGTACACCGTGATCATCAAAAACAGTTCGCGCTGGCGCCGGTAGACCGCGCAATAGGAACCGCCCAGCAACAGCACCAGGGTCGGCAGGACGTTGAACAGTGAGGTGAAGAAGACGTTGAGATCCTTGACGTAGGCCGCCGCGAGCCCCGCAAGCAACAACATGACGGAGGGGAGAAAGTGACTGGCATGTACAGCAGGAGAACGCGGCAAGGGTAAAGCTCCGACCGGCAGATTCAATAGATGGCATTGTGCCTTTATTTGCGCGAGTAAAGCACAAAGAATGTGACAGAGATCACGAATGCACTCTCTTTAACGGCAGGGCTCGGCTTCTTCTTAGCGTTTTAGTCAGGAATTTCAACTGTTGACGCCAATAAATCGGCAATACCGGAAAACGCCCACAAAAAAGCCGCTCTCCCGCGGGAGAAGCGGCTTTTAAAGGTCACGCCAGCAGGACTCAGTAGCCCAGGCTGAAGTTCTCTTCCTTCATGTCCATCAGGTTGTTGGCACCCGACAGCATGGTGGCCACGTGGGTACGGGTACGCGGCAGAATGCGCTGGAAGTAGAAGCGTGCGGTCTGCAGCTTGGCGGTGTAGAACGCCTCGTCAGTGGTGCCCGCAGCCAGCTTCTCGGCCGCCACGCGCGCCATGTCGGCCCAGAAGTAGGCCAGGCAGGCGTAGCCGGAGTACATCAGGTAGTCCACCGAAGCGGCACCGACTTCCTCGCGGTCCTTCATCGCGGCCATGCCCACTTTCATGGTCAGCTCGCCCCACTCCTTGTTCAACGCGGCCAGTGGCGCCACGAACTCGCTGACGGCTTCGTTGCCTTCGTTGGCCTGGCAGAACTTGTGGACGATCCTGGTGAAGCCCTTCAGCGCCTCGCCCTGGGTCATCAGCACCTTGCGCCCCAGCAGGTCCAGCGCCTGGATACCGGTGGTGCCTTCGTACAGCATCGAGATACGGCTGTCGCGAACGTTCTGCTCCATGCCCCACTCGGCGATGAAGCCGTGGCCACCATAGATCTGCAGGCCCTGGTTGGCGGCCTCGAAGCCGACTTCGGTCATGAACGCCTTGGCGATCGGGGTCATGAAGGCCAGCAGCGCGTCGGCCTTCTTCTTCTCTTCCTCGTCCTGGCCGTACTTGACGATATCCACCTGCTTGGCGGTGAAGTACACCATCGCCCGGTTACCCTCGGCGAAGGCCTTCATGGTCAGCAGCATGCGACGCACGTCAGGGTGCACGATGATCGGGTCGGCGGCCTTGTCCGGTGCTTTCGGGCCGGTCAGGGAGCGCATCTGCAGACGCTCGCGAGCGTACTTCAGGCCACCCTGGAAACCGATTTCGGCGTGGGCCAGGCCTTGCAGCGCGGTCCCCAGGCGAGCGGTGTTCATGAAGGTGAACATGCAGTTCAGGCCCTTGTTCGGCGGGCCGATCAGGAAACCGGTGGCGCCGTCGAAGTTCATCACGCAGGTGGCGTTGCCGTGGATGCCCATCTTGTGTTCGATGGAGCCACAGGACACGGCATTGCGCTGGCCGATCGTACCGTCGGCGTTGGGCAGGAACTTGGGCACGATGAACAGCGAAATGCCCTTGGTGCCGGCCGGTGCATCCGGCAGGCGCGCCAGGACGATATGAACGATGTTGTCGGCCATGTCGTGTTCGCCGGCCGAGATGAAGATCTTGGTCCCGCTGACCTTGTAGGAGCCGTCGGCCTGTGGCTCGGCCTTGGTGCGCAGCATGCCCAGGTCGGTACCGCAGTGCGGTTCGGTCAGGCACATGGTGCCGGTCCATTCGCCGGACACCAGCTTGGTCAGGTAGGCCTCCTGCTGCTCGGGAGTACCGTGCTCGGAAATGGTGTTCATCGCGCCATGGGACAGGCCCGGGTACATGCCCCACGACCAGTTGGCCTCGCCGACCATCTCGCTTACCGCCAGGCCCAGCGATTCCGGCAGGCCCTGGCCGCCGTGCGCGACGTCATGGGCCAGGCTCGGCCAGCCACCCTCGACGAACTGCTTGTAGGCCTCCTTGAAGCCGCTCGGGGTCTTCACGCCGGACTCGCTCCAGGTGCAGCCTTCGGTATCACCCACACGGTTCAGCGGAGCCAGGACCTGTTCGCAGAACTTGGCGCCTTCCTCGAGGATGGCGTTGACCATGTCCGGAGTAGCGTCCTGGCAAGCCGGCAGGCTCTGATAGTGCGCTTCGTAGCCAAGCAGTTCGTCACGAACGAAGCGAATATCACGCAAGGGGGCCTTGTAGTCAGGCATAGCGATAAACCTCTGCTGATGAAACCTGGAATAAGCGACCGCGTCGATTTGCCACGCCGGTCAAACGGTTGTTTGAAACATACGTTTGCGCCCAAGCCTTGTCAAGCGTCGTACATGAGCCATTGGTCATGCAAAACGGACAACAGGGGCAGGAAATCGCCTGCAGCCCCGCTGGCAGCGGCTGACAACAAGGAAAGAATAGTCGAGAGGGGAATATGATCTAACCGGCGGACGCAGACGATCGGCAGACGCCAATGACGCCGACTATCGAGCAAAGACCGCGGCAATGCACCAGGCGCGAAGATCGGCGCATGGCAACACGGGCGCTACCGCGCCCGCGGGGATGGGGTAACGGGGAAACGCTCAGGCGTAAGTGTCGATCAGCGTGCCAAGAGCCTGGTCCGAAGCCTTCTCGACCTTGGCCCCCAGTTCGACCTGGAGTTTGCCCTGGGACAGGTCGACCAGACTGCTCGACAGGTCCTGCTGGCTGCGATCCAGCGACAGCAGGCGTTCGACCTGGGAGTCCGAGGACTGGCTCTTCAGCGAACGCTCGACGGTGGTATTGGCAATCTGGCCGGCGGCCTGATCGACACGATTCTGCCCGGACTGAATAGTGCTCAGACCGGCATAAAAAGCGGTGCTACCTGAGATTTCCATGGGCGGACTCGACTGTTGGGAAGTCTTGGAGACTGCATTGAAGCAGAACCCAAGGCAAAACGCCCGTCAAAAACACTAATGGCACAATGCCTAGCAATAGGCAAAACCTAGCGCCCGCGGGTGCATCAGCCCAGCAGATCCAGTTGCAAGTGCTCTGCCACGGCCTGCGCGGAAGCGGTACTGAGCCGTGGTACCCGTCCCAGGCATGGCGCAGGCAGACGTTCGGCCAGTGTCGCAAGGTTCTCCTCCAGACGAGAGGTCTTCGGATCGATGATGTTGGCGACCCAACCGGCCAACTGCAGACCGTCACGAGCGATCGCCTCGGCGGTCAGCAGGGCATGACTGATGCACCCCAGGCGCACCCCTACCACCAGGATCACCGGCAGTCCCAGGCCTCGGGCCAGGTCCGACAGATTGGCCTGGTCCGCCAGAGGCACCCGCCAGCCGCCCGCGCCCTCGATCAGGGTGAAATCGGCCTGCTGCGCGAGGATCTCGCGCATCGGCTCAAGCAGCGACTGCACCGTCAGCACAACCCCCGCCTCGCGCGCCGCCAGGTGCGGGGCGATCGCCGGCTCCAGCGCCACCGGGTTGACCTGGGCATAGGACAGCGGCAGCGAGCACTCGGCCAACAGCGCCAGCGCATCGGCGTTACGCAGCCCCTTGGGCGTCACCTCGCAGCCGGAGGCCACCGGTTTGCCCGCCGCGGTGCTCAGGCCCGTGGCCCGGGCCGCATGCAGCAGGCCGGCGGCGATGGTGGTCTTGCCGACATCAGTGTCGGTCCCGGAAATGAAATAGGCGGCGCTCATAGCGGCTTCTCCAACACGGCGTAGACCACCTGGTAGGTCGCCGGTAGCCCCTGCGCCTGGCGGAATCGTTCATAGGCATCCATCAGGCCGAGCACCCGGGCCCGCCCGGTCAGCCCACCCGGACGGCCGGGGTTGAGATTGTGTGCACCCAGCGCCTTGAGTTCGTGGGTCAGGCTGCGCACGTCCGGGTAGAACAGTACCCGCGGCCGACTTTCCAGGCTCAGCACGCGCAAGCCGCTGAGTGCACACAGGCGCTGGTAATCGGCAAACTCGCGGAAACGATTGACATGCACCAGGCCGTCCACGGCCCGCCAGCTTTCGCGCAGTTCATGCAGGGTGCCGACGCACAGGCTGGCGAAGGCCATCACCCCCCCCGGTCGCAACACCCGCCGCGCCTCGCCGAGCACGGCGGCAAAGTCGGCACACCACTGCACGGCCAGGCTGGAAAACACCAGATCGCAACATTGCGCCTGCAGCGGCAGACGCTCGGCATCGCCAGCGATGAAGTGACGCGCGCCGCCCAGGGGCCGGGCGTGCGCCAGCATGCCCTCGGCGATATCCAGGGCCAGGCCCCGGTCTTCACCGAAACGCTCGCCCAGGGCCCGGGTGAAATAACCGGTACCGCAACCGACATCGAGCCAACGCGAAGGTCGGGCCGGCGGCGGCAGGCGTCGCAGCAGTTCATCGCCAACATCGCGCTGCAACTGGGCGACGCTGTCGTAGCTGGCG
Source organism: Pseudomonas fuscovaginae SE-1 (assembly GCF_000364705.1). Taxonomy (GTDB): domain Bacteria; phylum Pseudomonadota; class Gammaproteobacteria; order Pseudomonadales; family Pseudomonadaceae; genus Aquipseudomonas; species Aquipseudomonas fuscovaginae_A. Next base: position 22,393 of record NZ_AQOH01000316.1, read on the forward strand.
GCGGCACGGGAAAACGAAGCCGCGACCTGGCGCTTGTCGGGCAAGCCGCCCGGCAATGGCGGACGGGAAAGATCAGTCATCGGCGCACTCGTGCAAAAAGGCCTGGATAGCCCCGGCCACTCCATGGGGGTCTTCCAGAAGAAACGCATGGCCGGCCTGTTCGATCAGGCCGACTTCGACATCCGGCAGCAGTGCCAGCAACTCCCCCGCCGCTTCGGCCGGCACCAGGCCATCGAGCCCGGCGAACAGGTGCAACTGCGGACCGCCGTAGGTTTGCAGGGCTTCGCGGGTGTCCAACTGCGCCAGCACTTCGAGACCACTGAGCAGGACCTCGGGGCGGCTGTGCGGAGCCCCGCCCAGGAGCACTCGCGACTGCCCGCGCGGGTCCGTGGCGCCCTGGGCACACAACAGGCTGAAGCGCTTGAGCGTGGCCTGAGGCTGTTCACGACAACCGCTCAGGAACTGTTCGAACGTGTCATTGGCCATGGCGCTGGACCAGCCATGCCCGGCCACGAATCGCGGGTTGCTCGCCAGCGTCAGCAGACCGCAACAACGATCGCCACGCCGGGCCGCCAGTTCCGACGCCAACAGGCCGCCCAGTGACCAGCCCCCCAGCCAGGTGTTTTCCGGCAGAGTGGCACCCAACTCCTCGACCCACTCCATCGACTCGCCGATGGCAAGTTCCGGCAGCGGCTCGATGTCCACCCGCAGGTGCTCGTCCAGCCCGCGCAGGGCCGCCGCCAGGGGTTCCAGCGGCGAAATGCCAAGCCCCCAGCCGGACAACAGGATCAGACGATCACGCATGATGCCGCTCCAACGGTTCATGGCCCCCCAGCAAGCGGGAACACTCGGCCAACGCTTCCAACAATAGCCGTACCTGCGCCTCGCTGTGGGCGGCGGTCAGCGTGACTCGCAGGCGCGCACCGCCAGCCGGTACGGTCGGTGGGCGAATCGCCGTGACCATCAGGCCGCGTTCACGCAACAACTGCGAGAAGCGCAACGCCCGGCCGGCATCGCCGATCAGGATCGGCTGGATCGGCGTGAAGCTGTCCATCAGTTCCAGGCCGATCTGCCCGGCGCCCGCACGGAACTGGCGGATCAGCGCATTGAGGTGCTCCCGACGCCAGTGCTCGGTGCGCAGCAGCTCCAGGCTTTTCAGCGTGGCGCAGGCCAGCGCCGGCGGCTGGCTGGTGGTGTAGATGTAGGGTCGGGCGAATTGCACCAGGCTTTCGATCAGTTCTTCACTGCCGGCGACGAACGCACCCGCCGTACCGAACGCCTTGCCCAGTGTGCCGACCAGTACCGGCACGTCTTCCTGGCCCAGGCCGAAGTGCTCGACGATACCGCCGCCCCGGGCGCCCAGTGGGCCGAAACCGTGGGCGTCGTCGACCATCAGCCAGGCCCCGCGGGCGCGGGTTTCACGGGCCAGGGCCGGCAGATCGGCGATATCGCCATCCATGCTGAACACCCCGTCGGTGATCACCAGTGTATTGCCGGTGGATTTTTCCAGGCGCCTGGCGAGACTGACCGGGTCGTTGTGCAGGTAGCGATTGAAGCGCGCGCCCGAGAGCAAGCCGGCGTCCAGCAGCGAGGCATGGTTGAGACGGTCCTCCAGCACCGTGTCACCTTGTTCGACCAGCGCCGTGACCGCGCCGAGGTTGGCCATGTAGCCAGTGCTGAACAACAGCACCCGGGGCCGCCCGGTGAACTCGGCCAGGGCCTCCTCCAACGCGTGGTGCGGACCACTGTGACCGACCACCAGATGGGATGCCCCGCCACCCACGCCCCAGCGCTCGGCACCGGCCTGCCAGGCTTCGATCACCTGCGGGTGATTGGCCAGGCCCAGGTAATCGTTGTTGCAGAAGGCCAGCAACGGCTGGCCATCGACCACCACTTCCGGGCCCTGGGGGCTTTCGAGCAGCGGCCTGTGGCGGTAGAGGTTTTGCGCACGACGGGCAGCCAGGCGTGCGGACAGATCGAAGGGCATGGGCGCCTCGCGGATGCAATCTCAGAAACACCACCGCCCTTTGTGGGGGCGGGATTCATTGTGAGCGGGACTGTAGGGCCAGACCCGGCCGGGGAACCGGACTCAACCTGTGGGAGCCGGCGGTCCGGCGCCCCGGTTTATCCGCGAAGCTTTTAGCGTTCTCAAGGACCGATTCGCGAATAAATCCGGCTCCCACGAACCGATTTACCCCACAGGTAGCTTGGCGCCTGCACGAGGGCCTGAGCCCGCGGCATCAGACCGCGGCGTTATAGAACTGCTCGCTGCTCTTGTGCTCCACCAGCGCCTGCTCGATGGCTGCCTGGTGCACTTCGTCGGCGTGCTCCTCACGGGCTTCGGGCTGGATCCCCAGGCGGGCGAACAGTTGCATGTCCTTGTCGGCCTGCGGGTTGGCGGTGGTCAGCAGTTTCTCGCCGTAGAAGATCGAGTTGGCGCCGGCGAAGAACGCCAGGGCCTGCATCTGCTCGTTCATCGCCTCGCGGCCCGCCGACAGGCGCACGTGGGACTTGGGCATGAGAATCCGCGCCACCGCCAGCATGCGGATGAAATCGAACGGATCGACATCCTCGGCATTTTCCAGCGGCGTACCGGCGACCTTCACCAGCATGTTGATCGGCACCGACTCCGGGTGCTCGGGCAGGTTGGCCAACTGGATCAGCAGGCCGGCCCGGTCATCGAGGGACTCGCCCATGCCGAGGATGCCGCCGGAGCAGATCTTCATCCCGGCATCACGCACGTAGGCCAGGGTCTGCAGGCGCTCGCTGTAGGTGCGGGTGGTGATGATGTTGCCGTAGAACTCCGGCGAGGTGTCGAGGTTGTGGTTGTAATAGTCCAGGCCGGCCTCGGCCAGCGCGGCGGTCTGCTCCTGGTCCAGGCGGCCCAGCGTCATGCAGGTTTCCAGGCCCATGGCCTTCACGCCCTTGACCATCTGCAGCACGTACGGTATGTCCTTGGCCGACGGGTGCTTCCACGCCGCGCCCATGCAGAAACGGGTCGAACCGATGGCCTTGGCCCGGGCGGCTTCTTCCAGGACCTTCTGCACTTCCAGCAGTTTCTCCTTTTCCAGCCCAGTGTTGTAGTGCCCGGACTGCGGGCAGTACTTGCAGTCTTCCGGGCAGGCGCCGGTCTTGATCGACAGCAGGGTCGACACTTGCACGCGGTTGGCGTCGAAGTGCGCGCGATGCACGGTCTGGGCCTGGAACAGCAGGTCGTTGAAAGGCTGCTCGAACAGTGCCTTGACCTCGGCCAGGGACCAATCATGACGCAAAGTGGCGGTAGTGCTGGCACTCATCGCTGGAGTTCCTTGTTTTATGCTGGGCAAGCGGCCGGGGCGACAGCCACGACCACGACACGGATGTCGGCATAGTTAAGGAAGCGCCATGAACTGTCAACCACACTGCAAAATGCAGGTTTACAACTGGTTAGAAAGCAACCAAATCTGTTTACTCTGCGACGAACCCAGCGACAACGCCCACCCACTCTGCAGCCCCTGCGAAAGTGAACTGCCCTGGCTGCTGGATTACTGCCAGGCTTGCGCCCTGCCCCTGCCGATGAACGGCCTGACCTGCGGCCATTGCCTGAAACAGCCGCCCAGCTTCGAACAGGTCATCGCGCCCTGGATTTACCACTTCCCGGTGGACAGCCTGATCACCCGCTTCAAGCACCAGGGCCAGTGGCCGTTGGGACGCCTGCTGGCCGAACTGCTGGCCCTGGCCCTGCGTGAGCGTTTCGACCACGGCCTGCCCCGGCCGGATCTGCTGCTGCCGGTGCCCATGGCCGCGAAGCGGCAACGCCAGCGTGGCTACAACCAGGCCGCGATGCTGATGAGCTGGCTGGGCAAAAGCCTGGCGATCCCGACGGATGAGCAGCGCCTGTTGCGTGTTCAGGACACCGTCGCCCAGCAGGAACTGAACGCCAGGGCGCGCCGGCGCAACCTGCTGAACGCCTTCGCCCTGGCCCCCGGCGCGGCGGTCGCAGGCCTGCACCTGGCGCTGGTCGATGACGTGCTGACCACCGGCGCCACCGCCGAAAGCCTGGCGCGCCTGTTGCTCAGGGCCGGCGCCCGACGGGTCGATGTCTATTGCCTGGCGCGCACGCCCAAGCCCGGAAGCCCGGCTTGACGCCCGCCGCGCCAGCGGGCACCTTCGCAAACACGCCCTGGAAAAGATTGCCATCGTCCGAAACCGCCCATGTCCCTGCCCGTCCTGCTGAGCCAATACATCGCCCGTCGCCCGCAACGTATCGCCCTGTTGCAACACATCGCCGAGCAGGGCTCGATCACCCGCGCGGCGAAAAGCGCGGGCCTGAGCTACAAGGCGGCCTGGGATGCCATCGACGAGTTGAACAACCTGGCGCACAAGCCGCTGGTGGAACGCAATGTCGGCGGCAAGGGCGGCGGCGGGACCAAACTGTCGGTCGAGGGCGAGCGGGTGCTGCGCCTGTATCAGCGCCTGCAGACCATCCAGGCACAGGTACTGGAGGCTGCCGAGGACGCCAGCGACCTCGACCTGCTCGGGCGCCTGATGCTGCGCACCAGCGCCCGCAACCAGTTGCATGGCACCGTGGCCGGCATCGACAGCCACGGGCGCAACGACCTGGTCCGCCTGGAACTGGCCGCCGGCCTGGTCCTGCAGGCGCAGATCACCCACGACAGCACCCAGCGACTGGAACTGGAAATCGGCACACAGGTCGTCGCCCTGATCAAGGCCGGCTGGCTGGAACTGCTCGCCCCACAGGCTTCTGCAACACCTGGACACAATTGTCTGGACGGTATCGTCGAGGACATTCTGGAGGATGAAAACGGCCCTGCCGAGGTCAGAATTGCCTTGCCGAACGGACAAACCCTTTGCGCCCTGGCCGCTGTGGAAAAGCTCGCGGCCCTTGGTCTGGCCGGCGGGAGCGCGGTGCGGGTGCAGTTTGCGCCGTCCTTTGTCTTGCTGGGAACACCGCTGTGAAGCAATCGCCACCCAGGCGGCTCCCACAGGAGGCGGGTGTCGCTCTGCCGGTAGCGACTGGCGGGTGAAACATCTCGACTTTTTCCTGCAACAAATCCGTCATCCGGTCTGATTAAGGTGACTGCCTAACCGCAGGGAGCCTGATGATGAACCTATTAGAAGAAAACCAATCCACCGACCTCGAGCAGATGGTCGGCCTCAGCCGCCGTGGCTTCATCAGTGCCGGCGCCCTGTGCGGCGCGGCGCTGTTTCTCGGCGGCAACCTGTTGACCCGCAGCGTGATGGCCGCCAGTGCCGGCACCGCCCCGGGCAAGCTGCTCGGTTTCGACAGCATCGCCGCCGCCACCAGTGACAGCCTGAGCCTGCCAACCGGCTACACCAGTTCGGTACTGATCAGTTGGGGCCAGCCTCTGGAGAAGAACGGCCCGGCCTTCGACCCGAGCGGCAACGGCACCGCCAAGGCCCAGGAAGTGCAGTTCGGCGACAACAACGATGGCATGAGCCTGTTTCCCTTCCCCGGCGACGACAACCGCGCGCTGATGGCGATCAACAACGAATACACCAACTACCGCTACCTCTACGCCCACGGCGGCCAGCCGCAGTCGCTCGAAGACGTGCACAAGGCCCAGGCCAGCGAAGGCGTGTCGGTGATCGAGATCCAGCGCAAGGACGACCAGTGGCACTTCGTCCAGGGCTCGTCCTACAACCGGCGCATCCACGGCAACACGCCAATCCGCATCGGCGGCCCGGCGGCCGGTCATCCGTGGCTGCAGACCCGCGCCGACAAGCAGGGGCGCAAGGTGCTAGGCACCTTCCAGAACTGCGCCAACGGCAAGACGCCCTGGGGCACCTACCTGACCTGCGAGGAAAACTTCACCGACTGCTTCGGCAGCAGCAACGCCGAGCAGAAGTTCGATGCGGCGCAGAAACGCTACGGTGTGGTGGCCGCGAGCAAGGAGATCGGCTGGCACGTCCACGACCCGCGCTTCGACCTGGCACTGAACCCCAACGAGCTGAACCGCCATGGCTGGGTGGTGGAGATCGATCCGTTCGATCCGCAGTCCACGCCGGTCAAGCGCACCGCCCTCGGCCGCTTCAAGCACGAGAACGCCGCCCTGGCCGAAACCCGCGACGGCCGCGCGGTGGTCTACATGGGCGACGATGAGCGCGGCGAGTTCATCTACAAGTTCATCAGCCGCGATCGCATCGACCACAAGAACCCCAAGGCCAACCGCGATCTGCTCGACCACGGCACCCTGTACGTGGCGCGTTTCGACAACGGCGATGGCAACCCGGACCGGCCCAAGGGCATGGGCGAGTGGGTCGAGCTGAGCTTCGGCAAGAACGGCATCGATGCCGACAGCGGCTTCGCCAGCCAGGCCGAGGTGCTGATCCACGCACGCCTGGCGGCCAGCGTGGTCAAGGCCACGCGCATGGACCGTCCGGAATGGATCGTCGTCAGCCCGATCGACGGTCAGGTCTATTGCACCCTGACCAACAACGCCAAGCGTGGCGAGGAAGGCCAGCCGGTGGGCGGGCCGAACCCGCGGGAGAAGAATGTCTACGGCCAGATCCTGCGCTGGCACGCCGCCGGCAACGATCACGGCGCCCACGCCTTCGAGTGGGACCTGTTCGTGGTCGCCGGCAACCCCGGCGTGCATGCCGGGACGCCCAAGGCCGGCTCGTCGAACATCACCCCGCGGAACATGTTCAACAGCCCCGATGGCCTGGGCTTCGACAAGGCCGGACGGCTGTGGATCCTCACCGATGGCGACTACAGCAACGCCGGTGACTTCGCCGGCATGGGCAACAACCAGATGCTTTGCGCCGACCCGGCGAGTGGCGAGATCCGCCGGTTCATGGTTGGCCCGGTGGGCTGCGAGGTGACTGGCATCAGCTTCTCGCCGGACCAGAAGACCCTGTTCGTCGGCATCCAGCACCCGGGTGAAACTGGCGGTTCAACCTTCCCCGAGCACCTGCCGAATGGCAAGCCGCGGTCGTCGGTGATGGCCATCCGGCGTGAGGACGGCGGGATCATCGGCGCCTGACACGCCGCGTCTGCCGGTTTCAGGGGCGCTCCGCGCCCCAGCGCGGGCAAGCCCGCTCGCCACAGGAGGGTGGGGGGCGAGTCTTCATAGCGCTTGTGCCAATCGGCCTTTGTGGCGAGCAGGCTTGCCTGCGTTCGGCTGCAAAGCA
>NZ_AQOH01000317.1 GCF_000364705.1 Pseudomonas fuscovaginae SE-1
TGAAAGCTTCAACGGAAGGAGGCTTCAGGTATGCCCAGGATGGGACGTATTGTTTTACCAAACTACCCGCACCATGTAGTACAACGCGGTCATAACCGTCAGATAGTGTTTGCGGATGCGGAAGATTATCAGCGTTACCTCGCAAATCTGCGGGAGCTCAAGGAAGTATTCGGCGTGAAGGTCTACGCCTATTGCCTGATGACTAATCATGTTCATCTTTTGCTGGCCCCCGGTGACGCGGTTGCAGGGTTGGGCCAGTTGATGAAGGCTCTGGCAGCACGGACGACACGTTATCGCAATCGGCTTGAGGGGCGTTCGGGTACCTTATGGGAAAGCCGATACAAGTCCAGTGTCGTGCAATCGGATGCCTACCTACTGGCGTGTTGTCGCTACATCGAATTGAATCCTGTCCGTGCTCGGATGGTCGCTGCGCCGGTAGATTACCCATGGTCGAGCTATCAAGCTCGGATGAGTGGGGTAGAAAGCGACTGTTTGCTGGATGTTGATCCTTGCTTCGCTGCTTTGGGTGATACTGCGAAAGAACGGGGGCAGCGTTACGAGGCATTTATTCGACAAGCTATTTCAACTGACGAAATCAGTCTGATCCGCGATGCTCTGCAAAGAAGTCAGTTGACCGGGACAGATCGTTTTGTGGACGAGGTGGAAAGGATTACTGGCTTACGGATAGAGAGACGAGGTCGGGGGCGGCCGGGGCGAGACTCAGGAAAATAAGGAAAATAAATCCGTCCCGTTTTTC
>NZ_AQOH01000318.1 GCF_000364705.1 Pseudomonas fuscovaginae SE-1
GGGCGCGCGGCGAGACCCTGGGCCCGCTCGATGGCATTCCCTACACGGCCAAGGACAGCTACCTGGTCAAGGGCCTGACCGCCGCCTCCGGCAGCCCCGCCTTCAAGGACCTGGTCGCCCAGCGCGATGCCTTCACCATCGAGCGCCTGCGCGCGGCCGGGGCGATCTGCCTGGGCAAGACCAACATGCCGCCGATGGCCAACGGCGGCATGCAGCGCGGCGTCTACGGCCGGGCGGAAAGCCCGTACAACGCCGATTACCTGACCGCACCGTTTGCCTCGGGCTCGTCGAACGGTGCCGGCACGGCGACCGCCGCGAGCTTTTGCGCCTTCGGCCTGGCCGAGGAAACCTGGTCGAGCGGTCGCGGGCCGGCCTCGAACAATGGCCTGTGCGCCTACACGCCGTCGCGCGGGGTGATTTCGGTGCGCGGCAACTGGCCGTTGACGCCGACCATGGACGTGGTGGTGCCCTATGCGCGGACCATGGCCGACCTGCTGGAAGTGCTCGACGTGGTGGTCGCCGA
>NZ_AQOH01000319.1 GCF_000364705.1 Pseudomonas fuscovaginae SE-1
TGCCGCCGCCGCCCCGGCCCCGGCTCGTGCCCCGTCGCCGGCCGCAGGTGGCGCCGGCGACAAGCCGGCTGCCAGCGAAGCGGAAACCACCGTACGGGTCGACACCGCGCGCCTGGACGAGATCATGAACATGGTCGGCGAGCTGGTGCTGGTGCGTAACCGTCTGGTGCGCCTGGGGCTCAACAGCGGCGACGAAGCCATGTCCAAGGCGGTGTCCAACCTCGACGTGGTGACCGCCGACCTGCAGACCGCGGTGATGAAGACCCGCATGCAGCCGATCAAGAAAGTCTTCGGCCGCTTCCCGCGCCTGGTTCGCGACCTGGCCCGGCAGTTGAAGAAAGAGATCAACCTGGAACTGGTGGGTGAAGAAACCGACCTCGACAAGAACCTCGTCGAGGCACTGGCCGACCCGCTGGTCCACTTGGTGCGCAACTCGGTCGACCACGGTATCGAGGAACCAGCCGACCGCGAAGCGATGGGCAAGCCGCGCAGTGGCCGGGTGGTACTGTCGGCCGAACAGGAAGGCGACCACATCCTGTTGTCGATCTCCGATGACGGCAAGGGCATGGACGCCGACGTGCTGCGCAGCATCGCCGTGAAGAAGGGCCTGATGGACAAGGATGCGGCGGATCGCCTGAGCGAGACCGACTGCTTCAACCTGATCTTCGCCCCGGGCTTCTCGACCAAGACCGAGATTTCCGACGTGTCCGGCCGCGGCGTCGGCATGGACGTGGTAAAGACCAAGATCGCCCAGCTCAACGGTACCATCAATATCTACTCGACCAAGGGCAAGGGCTCGAAGATCGTCATCAAGGTCCCGCTGACCCTGGCGATCATGCCGACCCTGATGGTCATGCTCGGCAACCAGGCCTTCGCGTTCCCGCTGGTCAACGTCAACGAGATCTTCCACCTCGACCTGTCGCGGACCAACGTGGTCGACGGCCAGGAAGTGGTGATCGTGCGCGACAAGGCCTTGCCGCTGTTCTATCTCAAGCGCTGGCTGGTCAGCTCCGCGGCTCATGAAGAGCAGCGCGAGGGCCATGTGGTGATCCTTTCCGTCGGCACCCAACGCATCGGCTTTGTCGTCGATCAATTGGTCGGCCAGGAGGAAGTGGTAATCAAGCCACTGGGCAAAATGCTGCAGGGAACCCCGGGCATGTCGGGCGCCACCATCACCGGTGACGGCCGCATCGCGCTGATTCTCGATGTGCCGAGCATGCTCAAGCGTTACGCCGCGCGGCGTATTTGATTCTGGTACGGCGACAGGGCATGAGTCCTGCGCCGTGTCTAACGGAGTGTTTATGGTAGTCAAGGTCCTGGTGGTGGATGACTCGGGTTTTTTCCGCCGCCGTGTCTCGGAAATCCTTTCGGCGGATACGAGCATCCAGGTCGTCGGTACGGCGACCAACGGTAAAGAAGCCATTGATCAGGCGCTGGCGCTCAAGCCGGATGTGATCACCATGGACTACGAGATGCCGATGATGGATGGCATCACGGCGGTGCGGCACATCATGCAGCGCTGCCCGACTCCGGTGTTGATGTTTTCCTCCCTCACCCACGAAGGCGCCCGTGTCACCCTCGACGCGCTGGATGCCGGGGCCGTGGACTTCCTGCCGAAGAATTTCGAAGACATCTCGCGCAACCCCGAGAAGGTCAAGCAACTGCTGTGCGAGAAGGTCCACAGTATTTCGCGCAGCAACCGTCGTTTCAGCAGCTACAGCGCCCCGGCGCCGCAGCCCGCCCCGGCGCCGGCACCGTCCGCCAGCAGCAGTTTCTCCAGCAGCCATGCCCCGGCTCCCGCGTCGGTGCGCAGTGCGCCGCCGCCCAGCCGCGGTGCGGCAGTGGCTGTCACCGCGAACACTTCGGGTGCGCCCAAGCGCAAGGCCTACAAGTTGGTGGCGATCGGCACCTCGACGGGCGGGCCGGTGGCCCTGCAACGCGTGCTGACACAGTTGCCGGCAAATTTCCCGGCACCGATCGTGCTGATCCAGCATATGCCGGCAGCCTTCACCAAGGCCTTCGCCGAGCGTCTGGACAAGCTCTGTCGGATCAGCGTCAAGGAAGCCGAGGATGGCGACATCCTGCGTCCGGGCCTGGCGCTGCTGGCGCCAGGTGGCAAGCAGATGATGGTCGATGCCCGCGGCACCGTGAAAATCCTGCCGGGTGACGAACGTCTCAACTACAAGCCTTGCGTGGACATCACCTTCGGTTCCGCGGCCAAATCCTACGGCGACAAGGTTCTGGCGGTGGTGCTGACCGGCATGGGCGCCGACGGTCGCGAAGGCGCGCGTCTGCTCAAGCAGGGCGGCAGTGCGGTCTGGGCCCAGGATGAGGCGAGCTGCGTGATCTATGGCATGCCCATGGCGATCGTCAAGGCTGACCTGGCCGACGCCGTGTACAGCCTCGATGATATCGGCAAGCATCTGGTCGAGGCCTGTCTCTGATGGATGTGTTGAGCCTCATCGGGATCATCATGGCGTTCGTCGCCATTATCGGTGGCAATTTCCTCGAAGGCGGTCATATCGGTGCCCTGGCCAATGGTCCGGCGGCGCTGATCGTGCTTGGCGGAACCATCGGCGCGGCGCTGCTGCAATCGCCGATGAGCGCGTTCAAGCGCGCCATCCAGATCCTCGGCTGGATCTTCTTCCCGCCGAGGGTCGACCTGGCGGGGGGCATCGACCGGGTGGTCAACTGGAGCCTGACCGCACGCAAGGAAGGCCTGCTGGGCCTGGAAGGCGTGGCCGACACCGAGCCCGACACCTACTCGCGCAAGGGCCTGCAATTGCTGGTCGACGGTGCCGAGCCGGAAGCCATCCGCAGCATCCTCGAGGTCGACTTCTTTACCCAGGAAAGTCGGGACATCGAGGCGGCAAAGGTCTTCGAGAGCATGGGCGGCTACGCACCGACCATCGGTATCATCGGGGCGGTCATGGGGTTGATCCATGTCATGGGCAATCTTGCCGATCCGTCGCAGTTGGGTAGCGGCATCGCCGTGGCGTTCGTCGCGACCATCTACGGCGTAGCCAGTGCCAACCTGGTGCTGCTGCCGATTGCCAGCAAGCTGAAGTCGATCGCCGTGCGCCAGTCGCGGTATCGGGAGATGCTGCTCGAGGGCATCCTGTCGATTGCCGAGGGCGAGAACCCGCGCTCCATCGAATTGAAGCTCCAGGGCTTCATGGACTGATGGAGTAGTCATGGCCAGGCGTCGCCACCACGAAGAACATGTGAACCACGAGCGTTGGCTGGTCTCCTATGCCGACTTCATCACCCTGCTGTTCGCGTTCTTCGTGGTCATGTATTCGATCTCGTCGATCAACGAGGGCAAGTACAAGATCATTTCCCAGGCGCTGGTCGGCGTGTTCACCGATGCCGACCGCAGTATCAAGCCGATCCCTATCGGCGATGAGCGCCCGGTCACCGTGAAGCCGGCCGATCCGCTGATCAAGGATGCCGAGCAGACCGATGCGGCCCTGGGGCAGGGCGCGGCGGATCCGCTCAAGAGCATCGCCGACGACATCAGTGCGGCGTTCGGCGACCTCATCAGTTCCAACCAGATGACCGTGCGCGGCAACGAACTGTGGGTGGAGATCGAACTCAATTCCGGCCTGTTGTTCGGCAGCGGCGATGCCTTGCCCAGCGACAAGGCATTCGACATCATCGCCAAGGTGGCGAAGATCCTGAAACCGTTCGACAACCCGATCCATGTCGAGGGCTTCACCGACGATCAGCCGATCCGTACGGCACAGTATCCGACCAACTGGGAACTGTCCTCGGCCCGTTCCTCGAGTATCGTACGGATGATGGCGATGGAGGGGGTCAACCCGCAGCGGATGGCCTCGGTCGGTTACGGCGAGTTCCAGCCGGTGGCCAACAACGCCACCGCCGAGGGGCGCGCGCGTAATCGTCGGGTGGTGCTGGTGGTGTCGCGCAACCTCGATGTGCGACGCAGCCTGACCGGTACCGGCACCGCCAATGCAACACCCGATGCGGCATTGAAGCGGGCTGGCACACAAACTGCACCGCCAGCGGTAAAGCAAGCGGGACGCGAGAGCTCCGTCAATTCTCCGGCACCTGCTCTATAACTTAGCGCTATTTCTCGGCAGACCCTGGGGTTTTGCCGGGAGGAACACACTGAATGAGAGTCTGGGCAGTAGCCAATCAAAAAGGTGGCGTCGGTAAGACCACTTCCTCCATCGCTCTGGCCGGGCTGCTGGCCGAGGCGGGCAAGCGCGTGGTCGTCGTCGACCTCGACCCGCACGGGTCGATGACCAGCTACTTCGGCTACGATCCGGACACCCTGGAGCACAGTAACTTCGATCTGTTCCAGCACAAGGGCCAGGTGCCCGAAGGCCTGCCGGGTCAATTGCTGCTGTCGACCAGTGACGAACGTATTTCCCTGCTGCCGTCCAGTACCGCGCTGGCGACCCTCGAACGCCTGTCGCCGGGCCAGAGCGGCCTTGGCCTGGTGATCGCCAAGAGCCTGGCGCAACTGTGGCAGGATTTCGACTACGCGGTGATCGACAGCCCGCCGCTGCTCGGTGTGCTGATGGTCAATGCATTGGCGGCCAGCCAGCAACTGGTAGTGCCGGTGCAGACCGAACATTTGGCCGTGAAGGGCCTGGAACGCATGGTCAACACCCTGGCGATGATCAACCGCTCGCGCCGCCAGGCCTTGCCGTTCACCATCGTGCCGACCCTGTTCGACCGGCGCACCCAGGCCTCCATGGGCACCTTGCGGGTGCTGCGCGACAAGTTTCCCGAGGCGATCTGGCAAGGCTACATTCCGGTCGATACGCGCCTGCGCGATGCCAGCCGCGCAGGGGTCACGCCTTCGCAGTTCGACGGCAAGAGCCGGGGCATACTGGCCTACCGCGCTCTGCTCAAGCACCTGCTGGCCCAGCAACTCGTACCGCAGGTGGCCTGACGTGTTGCACTCAAGTCATCTGCCGTTTCAGCCGATAACTCCTACAGAACACTGTAGCGGGACATTTTCATGGGCATTCAGATGATCCGTCCCGTCGATATCACTACCCGTCCGCAACTGGCGCTGCAGTCCTATCTGGATGCCTTGCTCCAGGAGGCGACCGAGGAACTGCCGGCAGAGCCGGCGATCGAGATTGCGCTGCCGGCCGAACCCGAGCCTGTCAGCGAGCTGGATGAATTCCAGGCAGCGGTGCTGGAGGAACAGGCCCGCGATGCCCTGGCCGCCCAGGCGCTGGCGGTTGCGTCGGCACCGATGGTCAAGGCCGAAGTGCCGGTGGCCCGGGTCGAGGCGCCAGTGGCCGAGCCGGTCGCGCCGGTGCTGGTGGAACCGGTGGTCGAGGTGCATCTGCCTCCCGCCGACACCACGCCACCGCCGCCGGTGGAAGGCGATTCGCGTCCGCATTGGGCGGCGGAGCCGTTCGAATGCCTGTTGTTCGACGTTGCCGGGCTGACCCTGGCGGTGCCGCTGGTCTGCCTCGGGTCGATCTATGCCCTGGCCGGTCAGGAATTGACACCGCTGTTCGGGCAACCGGAATGGTTCCTCGGCATTCTGCCGAGCCAGGCTGGCAACCTGAAAGTGCTGGATACCGCCCGCTGGGTGATGCCTGATCGCTATCGCGACGACTTCCGCCAGGGGCTGCAATACGTGATTTCGGTTCAGGGTTACGAGTGGGGGCTGGCGGTGCATCAGGTCAGTCGTTCGCTGCGCCTGGACCCCAACGAGATCAAATGGCGCACCCAGCGTGGGCAGCGACCGTGGCTGGCTGGCACGGTCATCGAACACATGTGTGCGTTGCTCGACGTTTCCGAGTTGGCCGAGTTGATCGCCAGCGGTGCCGTCAAGCAGATGCAGTTGAACAAGCCGACATAAACAACAGCCCAGGGCGACCAGTGCGCCAGGGCGTCAGACAGCACACACACCGTATCAACGGTAATCGAGGGGCAGGGGTATGAATAAGTCAGCGTCTTCACAGGGTTCCGATGATCCAATCCTGCAGTGGGTGACGTTCAAGCTGGACAATGAGTCCTACGGCATCAACGTGATGCGGGTCCAGGAAGTCCTGCGCTACACCGAGATCGCCCCGGTACCGGGTGCGCCGAGCTACGTGCTGGGGATCATCAACCTGCGCGGCAACGTCGTCACCGTGATCGACACCCGCCAGCGTTTCGGCCTGATGCCGACCGAAGTCAACGACAATACCCGTATCGTCATCATCGAGGCCGACAAGCAGGTGGTCGGAATCATGGTCGACAGCGTGGCGGAAGTGGTCTACCTGCGACAATCGGAAGTCGAGACCGCACCGAACGTCGGCAACGAGGAATCGGCCAAGTTCATCCAGGGCGTGTGCAACAAGAACGGCGAACTGCTGATCCTGGTCGAACTGGACAAGATGATGACTGAAGAAGAATGGTCCGAGCTGGAGAGCATCTGATTGATTCTTGAGGTCGTAGTCGTCCTCCTGGTCCTGTTGTGGATCGGGACGTTGGGAATGTTCCTGTTCCATATGCGCAACCAGCAGAAGATTGCCGCGCAGCAGGCCGAGGGGGATGCGCTGCGGGACCAGCGCATCAGGGAGCTGGCCCGCCGGGTCGACAACTTCCAGAATGGCACGGTGCGCATGGGCGAGGATCTGCACGAGCTGCGCGCGGTGGTTGCGCCCTTGCCGGACAAGCTGGCGCAACTGGAGCAGCGTGACCCCTCGACCTTGTCCTTCGCCCAGGCCGCCCGGCTGGTGGGCATGGGGGCCAGTGTCGATGAATTGACCCAGGCCTGTGGCCTGACCCAGGCCGAGGCCGAGCTGATGAGCAAGCTGCACCGCAGTTGAGTCGGACGCAGGCCTATCCGTGGTCGGCTAGCGGATCAGGCAAGGTCCAGGCAGGCCGCCCGGCCTGCCCTCGTGTTCAGTAATCGTCGCCCCGCCCGGTCACGTCCTTCTCCAGCGGCTCCGGCAGCGGTTCGAATCCCTGGGGTACCTTGCCCTTCAGATTCCAGGCGAAAGCGATGATCACCGCGATGGTCCGGTACAGCTCCTCGGGAATGCTGTCGCCCAGTTCCAGGCGCGCCAGCAGTTTCACCAGTTCGGCGTTTTCGTAAATCGGGACTTCGTAGTCGCGGGCCAGCCTGAGGATGGCTTCGGCCAGCTCGTCGTCGCCCTTGGCGGTCAGGGTCGGGGCCTGCTGGCCGTCGTACTTGAGGGCGATGGCCTGACGTGGCGAATGCGGATTTCTCATGCGGTTTCGTCGACCCAGCGTTGTTCCAGTCGGGTTTGTTTGCCTTGTGGTGGCGTGCCCTGGTGGCAGTCGAGTTCGCCGACGTTGAGCCCGGAGGCGAGCAGGCGCTCGCGCAGGGCGTCCAGTTGGCTTTCGATCAGCCTGGCGGTAGGGGCGTGTTCGGCCCAGAGGTGTCCGGACAGGCTGCCGCCGAGCAGTTGCGCCTGGACGTGCAGCGGGCCCAGCGGGTCGAGGTCGAAGGCCAGTTCCACCCGCCACAACGGAGTCTTCTGCTCACGTTGTGCGGGTTTTTCGGTCGATTCCCGTTCCTCTCTGTCCTCGCGCTGGATCTTGACCTGCAGGGGCACGATGTCCTGCTGGTTGCGCATGGGGATTTCCAACTGCCAGGTGGTTTGCAGGTTGCCATCAGGGGTACGGCCGGTCTGTTCCAGGCTCGACAACTGGTGGCTCTGCAGGCGCGAGACGGCTGCCGCGGCGAGGCGCAGCAGGCTCTCCAGATCACCTTCGCCGGCCAGGCTCTGCATCAGCCGCGAGGGTAGCGGGAAGCTGATCGGTTGCGGCTTGCCGCCGACCTGGCCGAGCGCACCCAGGGCGCTGCGGACAAAGCCCGGCATTGCCTGGGCGAGTACGGCGGCGGAGGCGCCCGGGTTGCTTGCGGCACTGTCCGGCAACTGCGGCATGATCTGCGCGATCAGGCGCAGCAGGTTGCCCTTGAGGTCGGGCAGCATGGCCGGATTCTCGCCCAGCAGCAGCCGGGCCTCGAGGAACAGCCCGCTGTTCTGCAGCAACTGGGCCAGGGCCTTGGGATTGCTCAGTTGGTTGATATCGGGCAGATCGCCGAGCAGGGTCGCGATGGCGCTGCGCAGTTGCTCCGGCAGGTCGGTGGTCTTCGGCAGGTTCTGCAGGCTGTTGAGCAGGCCCTCCAGCGAGCCCTGGCGGCCTTGCTGGGCCAGCAGTTGTTGGGTCACCGCCAACTGGTCCAGGCGTGCGCCCTGGGGCACGAAGGTCAGGCTCTGCGAGCCTTCGACCAGGGCGCTGAGCAGGCTGCCGATGCGCAGCGGTTGCGGGCTGTCGAGGGTCAGGGTGGTCCCGCCGAGGGCGGTATTGAGCAGGCTGACCAGCGAGCGATAGACCTGCGGCTGGCCCGGTACCGGGGGCAGCGCCTGGCTGGTCAGGACCTTGCCTTGCAGCAGGGTGCCGACCGGCAGCTGTGTGATGTCGAGGCGGGTCAGGGCGGCGACGCTGGCGCTGAGCGCCTGTTGCACGGTGATCGCCAGGTTGCCCGCCGAAGGCTGGGTCACGGTCAACTGGGCGCCCTGGGGCAGGGGTTGGTTGCTGGTGGCCTGTACGGTGGTCTGGCGGCCACTGTCGGTGGTCAGCTTGAGCAGCAACTGGAAGGTCTGGTCGGTCTGCTTCAGCGACAGCACATCGGCCTTGGCGCTTTGTCCGGGAGCGATCAGTCCTTCCTGCGGCAGCGTCAGCTTCAGCAACTCGCCGGCGAGCGCCGCCGGGCGGCTGCCGGCCGGAAGCAACTGGGCCAACTGAGAGATGTTGAATTCGCCTGTCATCGGGTCGCGACCTGTCGAGATAGCCCTCTTGGGAGCAGGGCGATGCATGTATAATGCCGCGCCGTCTCCCGAAAGAATGTTCAAACTATCGCATAAATTGACGCAGCTCTCTGGAACGAGCTGCAAAAGCATTTATGCTGCCTTACGTTAACGGCCGTGTCATGGCCGACTTGAGAACCGCAAAAGGCTTCGATCATTTGACCAGCCCTCTTCTAGAAGCCGTAGCGCTTGCCTGTGAGCGTGATTGGCGGATGCTGTTCGAGAACCTCGAACTGCGTCTGAGTCCCGGCGACATGTTGCAGATCAGCGGCCCCAACGGCAGCGGCAAGACCAGCCTGCTACGCCTGCTGGCCGGCCTGATGCAGCCCACCAGCGGCGAGATTCGCCTCAATGGTCAGCCGCTGAACAGCCAGCGCGGCGAACTGGCACGTACGCTCCTGTGGGTCGGCCATGCCGCCGGGATCAAGGACCTGCTCAGTGCCGAGGAGAACCTGCGCTGGCTCTGTGCGTTACACCGGCCGGCCGAGCGCGAGGCGATCTGGCAGGCCCTGGCCGCTGTCGGCCTGCGCGGTTTCGAGGATGTGCCCTGTCATACCCTGTCCGCCGGCCAGCAACGTCGCGTGGCCCTGGCCCGGTTGTACCTGGACAGCCCGCCGCTGTGGATTCTCGACGAACCGTTCACCGCCCTCGACAGGCAGGGCGTGGCGCAACTGGAAGAGCACCTGGCCGGCCACTGCGAACGGGGTGGCATGATTGTGCTGACCACCCACCACAGCCTGACACGGGTGCCCGCCGGCTACCGCGACCTGGACCTGGGGCGGTGGGCGGCATGAGTGTTTTCGGTCTATTGTTTGCCCGCGAGGCGCGGCTGCTGTTCCGCCGTCCGGCCGAGCTGGCCAACCCGCTGGTGTTCTTCGCCATCGTGATCGCGCTGTTTCCGCTGGCGGTCGGTCCCGAGACGAATATGTTGCAAACCTTGTCCCCAGGACTGGTCTGGGTCGCCGCGCTTTTGTCCGTCCTGCTCTCGCTGGACGGGCTTTTCCGTGGCGATTTCGAGGACGGTTCCCTGGAGCAGTGGGTCCTTTCGTCGCACCCCCTGGCCCTTCTGGTGCTGGCCAAGGTGCTGGCACACTGGGTGTTTTCCGGCCTGGCGCTGGTGCTGCTGTCGCCCTTGCTGGGCCTGATGCTCGGGTTGCCGACGGCCTGCCTGCCGGTGCTGCTGTCATCGTTGCTGCTGGGCACGCCGGTGCTGAGCCTGCTCGGTGCGGTGGGCGCGGCGCTGACCGTGGGACTCAAGCGCGGCGGCCTGTTGCTGGCGCTGCTGATCCTGCCGCTGTATATCCCGGTGCTGATTCTCGGCAGCGGGGCCCTGCAGGCAGCACTGCAGGGCATGCCGGCAACGGGCTACCTGCTCTGGCTCGGCAGCCTGGCCGCCCTGGCGGTGACCCTGGCACCTTTTGCAATAGCGGCTGGCCTGAAGATCAGCGTCGGCGAATAATGAGGTCTGGCCGGTTTCCGGCCAGCAAAGACCCTGGATGTACCGTGATGAACTGGACTTGGTTTCATAAGCTGGGCTCGCCCAAATGGTTTTATGGCATCAGCGCACGCCTGTTGCCCTGGCTGAGTATTGCCGCCGTGCTGCTGATCGGCAGCGGCGTGGTCTGGGGACTGGCCTTCGCACCGCCGGACTACCAGCAGGGCAACAGCTTTCGCATCATTTACATCCATGTGCCGACGGCCATGCTCGCCCAGTCCTGCTATGTGATGCTGGCGGTCTGCGGCGTGGTGGGGCTGGTGTGGAAGATGAAGCTGGCCGACGTCGCCCTGCAATGTGCGGCGCCCATCGGTGCCTGGATGACCGCCGTGGCGCTGGTCACCGGCGCCATCTGGGGCAAGCCGACCTGGGGCGCCTGGTGGGTCTGGGACGCGCGTCTGACCTCGATGCTGATCCTGCTGTTCCTCTATTTCGGCCTGATCGCCCTGGGCAACGCCATCACCAACCGTGACAGCGCGGCCAAGGCCTGCGCGGTGCTGGCGATCGTCGGCGTGATCAACATCCCGATCATCAAGTATTCGGTGGAGTGGTGGAACACCCTGCACCAGGGGGCGACCTTCACCCTGACCGAGAAACCGGCGATGCCGGTGGAAATGTGGCTGCCGCTGCTGCTGACCGTGCTCGGTTTCTACTGCTTCTTCGGTGTCGTGGTGCTGCTGCGCATGCGCCTCGAGGTACTCAAGCGCGAAGCCCGGGCCAGTTGGGTCAAGGCCGAGGTCCTGAACGAACTGGAGGCGGCTCGATGAGTTTTGCTTCATTCGGCGATTTTCTCGCCATGGGCCATCACGGCCTGTACGTCTGGTCGGCCTATGGCATCTGCCTGGCGGTACTGGTCGTCAACGTCGCTTCGCCGCTGCTCGCCCGCCGGCGTTACCTGCAACAGGAGGCGCGTCGTCTGCGCCGGGAGAATGGCCAGTGAACCCGCTGCGCAAGAAACGTCTGATCATCATCCTGGCGATCCTGGTCGGAGTCGGCGCCGCCGTCGGCCTGGCCCTGAGTGCCCTGCAGGAAAACATCAACCTGTTCTACACCCCGACCCAGATCGCCAACGGCGAGGCACCGCTGGATACCCGTATCCGTGCTGGCGGCATGGTCGAGAAAGGCTCGCTGGTGCGCTCCAGCGACTCGCTGGACGTGAAGTTCGTGGTCACCGATTTCAACAAGTCGGTGACCATCCGCTACCGCGGCATTCTTCCCGACCTGTTCCGCGAAGGGCAGGGCATCGTCGCCCTCGGCAAGCTGAACGCCCAGGGCGTGGTGGTGGCCGACGAGGTGCTGGCCAAGCATGACGAGAAGTACATGCCGCCGGAAGTGACCAAGGCACTCAAGGACAGCGGCCAGGCCGCCCCGACACCTGCGAAGGAGGGTTGACCATGATTCCCGAGCTTGGCCACCTGGCCATGATCCTGGCGCTGTGCTTTGCCCTCGTGCAGGCCTGCGTTCCGCTGCTCGGCGCCTGGCGTGGCGACCGCCTGTGGATGAGCCTGGCGCAGCCGGCGGCCTGGGGGCAGTTCGCCTTTCTCGCCTTCGCCTTCGGCGTGCTGACCTACGCGTTCATGACCGACGATTTCTCCGTCACCTATGTGGCCAACAACTCCAACAGCGCCTTGCCCTGGTACTACAAGTTCAGTGCCGTGTGGGGTGCCCATGAAGGTTCGCTGCTGCTCTGGGCGCTGATCCTCGGTGGCTGGACCTTTGCCGTGTCGGTGCTCTCGCGGCAACTGCCGCAGGTCATGCTGGCGCGGGTGCTGGCGGTGATGGGCATGATCAGCTCCGGCTTCCTGTCGTTCCTGATCCTCACCTCCAACCCGTTCTCGCGCATCCTGCCGCAGGTTCCGGCGGACGGTCGCGACCTCAACCCGTTGCTGCAGGACATCGGCCTGATCGTTCATCCGCCGATGCTGTACATGGGCTATGTCGGTTTCTCCGTGGCTTTCGCCTTCGCCATCGCCGCCTTGCTCGGCGGTCGCCTGGATGCGGCCTGGGCCCGCTGGTCGCGGCCGTGGACCATCGTTGCCTGGGCCTTCCTCGGTCTGGGGATCACCCTTGGTTCCTGGTGGGCCTACTACGAGCTTGGCTGGGGTGGCTGGTGGTTCTGGGATCCGGTGGAAAACGCCTCGTTCATGCCCTGGCTGGTGGGCACGGCGCTAATCCACTCGCTGGCGGTCACGGAAAAACGCGGTGTGTTCAAGAGCTGGACGGTGCTGCTCGCCATCGCCGCGTTCTCGCTCAGCCTGCTGGGTACTTTCCTGGTCCGTTCGGGCGTGCTGACTTCGGTCCATGCGTTCGCTTCCGACCCGGCCCGCGGTGTGTTCATCCTGATTTTCCTGCTGTTTGTGGTCGGCGGTTCGCTGACGCTGTTCGCCCTGCGCGCGCCGGTGGTCAAGAGCCAGGTCGGTTTCAATCTGTGGTCGCGTGAAACCCTGCTGCTGGCCAACAACCTGGTGCTGGTGGTGGCCGCCTCGATGATCCTGCTGGGTACCCTGTATCCGCTGGTGCTCGATGCCCTGAGCGGCGCCAAGCTGTCGGTCGGCCCGCCGTACTTCAATGCGCTGTTCATTCCGTTGATGGCGGTGCTGATGGTGGTGTTGGCGGTTGGCGTGCTGGTGCGCTGGAAGGACACGCCGGTGAAATGGCTGTTCGGCATGCTCACTCCGGTATTGCTGGGCAGCGTGGCGCTGGCGGTGGTGGCCGGGCTGGTCTACGGCGATTTCAACTGGGCGGTGCTGGCGACGTTCCTGCTGGCGGCCTGGGTGGTGCTGGGCGGCGTGCGCGACATCCTCGACAAGACCCGCCACAAGGGCCTGCTCAAGGGCCTGCCGAGCCTGACCCGCAGCTACTGGGGCATGCATCTGGCGCACCTGGGTATCGCGGTCTGCGCCCTGGGCGTGGTGCTGTCGAGCCAGGAGAGCGCCGAGCGCGACCTGCGCCTGGCGCCGGGCGAGTCCATGGAACTGGCCGGTTACCACTTCGTCTTCGAAGGCGCCAAGCACTTCGAAGGACCGAACTTCACCTCGGACAAGGGCACCATCCGCGTCATCGACAACGGCCGCGAAGTGGCCGTGCTGCATCCGGAAAAACGTCTCTACACCGTGCAGCAATCGATGATGACCGAAGCCGGGATCGATGCCGGCTTCACCCGTGACCTCTATGTCGCCCTCGGCGAGCCGCTGGGAGATGGCGCCTGGGCGGTGCGCGTGCACGTCAAGCCGTTCGTGCGCTGGATCTGGTTCGGCGGCCTGCTGACCGCCCTCGGCGGTGCGCTGGCGGCGCTGGATCGGCGTTACCGGCTCAAGGTCAAGAGTCGCGTCAAGGAAGCCTTGGGCATGAGCGGAGCAACTGCATGAAGCGTTGGATAATGGTAGTGCCACTGGCGATATTCCTGCTGGTGGCGGTGTTCCTGTATCGCGGGTTGTACCTGGACCCGGCCGAGTTGCCGTCGGCGATGATCGGCAAGCCGTTCCCGGCCTTCTCCCTGCCGGATGTGCAGGGCGAGAAGACCCTGACCCAGCTCGACCTGCATGGCCAGCCGGCGCTGGTCAACGTCTGGGGCACCTGGTGCATTTCCTGCCGGGTCGAGCACCCGGTGCTGAACAAGCTGGCGCAGCAGGGCGTGCGCATCTACGGCGTGAACTACAAGGATGACAATGCCGAGGCCTTGAAGTGGCTGAAGGAGTTCCACAATCCGTATCAGTTGGATATCCGTGACGAGCAGGGCACCCTGGGCCTCGACCTGGGCGTGTACGGCGCACCAGAGACCTTTTTCATCGACGCCAAGGGCGTGATCCGTCACAAGTATGTCGGCGTGATCGACGAAGTGGTCTGGCGCGAGCAACTGGCGCCGGTCTACCAGGCGCTGGTCGACGAGGCGCGACCATGAAGCGCTGGCTGGCCGCCGTGGCCCTGGGCCTGACCCTGACCGGCGTGGCCCACGCCGCCATCGACACCTACGAGTTCGCCAACGAGGCCGAGCGCGAGCGTTTCCGCGACCTGACCAAGGAACTGCGGTGTCCCAAGTGCCAGAACCAGGACATCGCCGACTCCAACGCGCCGATCGCCGCCGACCTGCGTCGGGAGATCTTCCGCATGCTCGGCGAGGGCAAGGACAATCAGCAGATCATCGACTTCATGGTCGATCGTTATGGCGATTTCGTCCGCTACAAGCCGGCCCTGACCGGCAAGACCGCGCTGCTCTGGTTCGGTCCGGCCGGGTTGCTGCTGGGCGGCCTGGTCGTGATCGCCGTGATCGTCCGCCGTCGCCGCGCCCAGCGCAGCGAAACCCCGGACGTGCTTTCCGCCGAGGAGCGCGAGCGCCTCGACCACCTGCTGGATAAAAACCGCGAATGATTGATTTCTGGCTTGCTACCGGTCTGTTGTTACTGATTGCCCTGAGTTTCCTGCTGATCCCGATCCTGCGTGATCGCCGTGTCCGCCAGGAAGAGGATCGCACCGCGCTCAACGTGGCGTTGTACCAGGAGCGCGTGGCCGAGCTGCAGGCCCAGCGCGACGATGGCGTGCTGACGGCCGAGCAGATGGACAGCGCTCGTGCCGAGGCGGCCCGCGAGCTGCTGGCCGACACCGAGGGCGTGGCTCCGGCGCCGGTTTCGCGGCTGGGGAAAC
>NZ_AQOH01000320.1 GCF_000364705.1 Pseudomonas fuscovaginae SE-1
TACTGGTGCCGGTGCTCGGGATGGTCCTGTACCTGCATTTCGGCGCCAGCGACAAGGTCGAGCTGACGCGTGAGTTCGCCCAGGCGCCGCAGTCGATGGAAGACATGACGCGCCGCCTGGAGCGTGCGGTCGCCGCCCAGCCGGACTCGGCCGAAGGCCTGTATTTCCTGGGTCGTGCCTACATGGCCCAGGAGCGGCCGGCGGATGCGGCGAAGGTCTTCGAGCGCACCGTCCAGCTGGCCGGGCGTCAGCCCGAATTGCTGGGGCAATGGGCGCAGGCGCGTTACTTCGCCGATGGCAAGCGCTGGTCACCGCAGGTCCAGGCGTTGACCGACGAAGCGCTCAAGGCCGACCCCAACGAAGTCACCAGCCTCGGCCTGCTGGGGATCGCCGCGTTTGAAGGCGAGCGCTACCAGGAGGCGATCGACTACTGGAAGCGCCTGCTGGCGCAACTGCCGGCGGAGGATCCGTCCCGTGCCGCGTTGCAGGGTGGGATCGACCGTGCCGGCGAGAAGCTGGTACAGGGCGGTGGCAAGGTGGCGATGGCGCCGGTCGACAAGGCAGCGGTTGGGCAGGGCGCCCAACTCAAGGTGCGGGTCGACCTGGCTGCGGACATCAAGGCCAAGGTCCAGCCGAGTGACAGCGTCTTCGTTTTTGCCCGTGCCACCCAGGGCCCGCCGGCACCGCTGGCCGCCAAGCGCCTGACGGTGGCCGACCTGCCGGCCACGGTCGAGCTGGGTGATGCCGACGCGATGATGCCGCAATTGAAACTGTCGAACTTTCCCGAAGTCCAACTGGTTGCACGGATTTCCCGCGCCGGCCAGCCGATGGCCGGTGAGTGGATCGGGCGCAGCCAGCCGCTGGCCAGCAGTACCGCCGCGCAACAGAACCTGACCATCGACAGCCCGGACAAATAGAGAACCCGCCATGACCTCCATCGCTCGCCTCACCCTGTTAACGCTGGTCCTGGGGTTGAGCGCCTGTACGGTCCATCGCCCCTCGGCTCCGACGGGCCCGACGATTCCACCGTCAGGCCCGACAACCCAGCCCTCTCCGCCCGCCACGCCGGGCAAGCCGATCCCGGCGGCCAAGCCGCGTCCGAGTACTTCGGCGACTTTCGCTCCACCGCCTGGCGGGCGCAGTCACTGGGATGGGCAGATGGGCGTGTATGTGCTCGACAACCAGCCCAACACCTTCTATCGCCAGCGCACCTACTACCGCTGGGACAATGGCTGGAGCCGTTCGATCAGCCCGAATGGGCCTTGGGAAGAAACCGACATCCACGGCGTGCCGCCGGGACTGGGCAAGCAGTTCGAGTAGGAGCGCGGCTTGCCGGCGAACCGCCAAAGGCGGCCATTCACCGCCCGGTGGCAGCAGCCAGTACGCTTTCGCGGACAAGCCCTGTCAGTGCGGAGTGTCTGATTCGATCGTTCCCACGCTCTGTGTGGTAACGCAGCCCGTGACGCTCTGCGTCACAAGAGCGGACGCTGAGCGTCCGAGTCGGCATTCCCACGCGGAGCGTGGGAACGATCGGCTGGGGCGGGGTACTACTTGCCGTAGATCTGGTCGAACACGCCACCATCGTTGAAGTGGGTCTTCTGCACCGTCCGCCAGTCACCGAAGGTCTTCTCGACCGAGAGGAAGTCGACTTTCGGGAAACGATCGGTGAACTTCGCCAGCACCTTCGGATCACGCGGACGCAGGTAGTTCGCCGCCGCGATTTCCTGGCCTTCCGGCGACCACAGGTATTTCAGGTACTCCTCGGCCGCCGCACGGCTGCCTTTCTTGTCCACGACCTTGTCGACCACGCTCACCGGCGGCTCGGCCTCGGCGGACACGCTCGGGTAGATCACTTCGAACTGGTCGCGACCGAACTCGCGGGCAATCATTTCCGCTTCGTTCTCGAAGGTCACCAGCACGTCGCCGATCTGGTTGGTCATGAAGGTGGTGGTCGCGGCGCGGCCACCGGTGTCCAGCACCGGCACCTGCTTGAACAGCTTGCCGACGAAGTCCTTGGCCTTGTTCTCGTCGCCGCCGTTCTTCAGTACATAACCCCATGCCGACAGGTAGGTGTAGCGGCCGTTACCCGAGGTCTTCGGGTTCGGCACGACTACCTGCACGCCTTCCTTGAGCAGGTCCGGCCAGTCCTTCAAGGCTTTCGGGTTGCCCTTGCGCACGATGAACACGGTGGCCGAGGTGAAGGGGGCGCTGTTGTTCGGCAGACGGGTGACCCAGTTCTCCGGTACCAGCTTGCCATTGTCCGCCAGGGCATTGATGTCGGTCGCCATGTTCATGGTGATCACATCCGCCGGCAGGCCATCGATCACGGCGCGCGCCTGCTTGCTGGAGCCGCCGAAGGACATCTGCACGGTGACGTTTTCGTTGTGCTCGGCCTGCCAGTGTTTCTGGAAGGCGCTGTTGTAGTCCTTGTAGAAGTCGCGCATGACATCGTAGGACACGTTCAGCAGGGTCGGGGCAGCCTGGGCGATGCCGCCGAAGGCCAGGCCAGCGGCCAGGAGTGAGGCGCCAAAGAGTTTTTTCACTGCGCATTCCTTGTTCGAGTAGAGAGAGGGCAATTTGCCAGCGACTATAACGGGGAGCGCATAGGCGCTTAAAGATTAAAAAGTACTTTGCTTATTCCCTTTTCTTGAACAGCGCATTGCCACAACGCGAGCAGAAGGACGCCTCCGGCTCATGGCTGTTCTTGCCGCACACCGGGCACGCATGCTTGAGCTGTTCGCCGCGCAGTGCGGTAGCGAGTTCGGCGGTGAAGATCCCGGTGGGCACGGCGATGATCGAATAGCCGGTGATCATCACCAGCGACGAGATGACCTGCCCCAGTACGGTCCTGGGCACGATATCGCCATAGCCGACCGTGGTCAGCGTGACGATCGCCCAGTAGATGCCCTTGGGGATGCTGCTGAAGCCGTGCTCGGGGCCCTCGATCACGTACATCAGGGTGCCGAACACGGTGACCAGGGTGCAGACGCCGAACAGGAACACCAGGATCTTCTGCTTGCTGCCGCGCAGGGCGTCGAGCAGGTAGTGGGCCTGCCTGAGATAGGGCGCCAGCTTGAGCACGCGGAAGATCCGCAGCATACGGATGATGCGGATGATCAACAGGTACTGGGCGTCGCTGTAGTACAGCGCGAGAATCCCCGGGACGATCGCCAGCAGGTCGACCAGCCCGTAGAAGCTGAAGGCATAGCGCAGCGGTCGTGGCGAGCAGTAGAGGCGTACCAGATACTCGACCGCGAAGATCAGCGTGAAGCCCCATTCGATCCCGGCCAGCAGGCCGGCGTAGTTCTGGTGGATGTCCTCGATACTGTCCAGGACCACCGTCACTAGGCTGGCGAGGATGATCAGCAGGAGGATCTTGTCGAAACGCCTGCCAGCGACGGTATCGGTTTGAAAAACCATGACGTAGAGCCGCTGGCGCCAGTCGTTGTTGCTGTTCATAGAATGTGGTTCTTGAAAGGGCCTTGGGAGAATCGGCAGCGAGCGTGTGGGATTGCCGGGCAATGTGCAAGTCGGGAAAATGGTGGCACTTTGCCTTAAAGTGTTTCTGCTTTTTGTCGATATGGATGTTTCAAAATATTACTCGGGACTGTGGCAGTTGCCAGTGGTCCGTCTGGAATCTCATGGACAGGAAATGAATAGGACGTTTTTCAGCAAGACCCTTCTGGCGGTAGTTGTCAGTGCAGCCGCAGCGCCAGTCGGTGCGACCCAGTATGACCTGGGACAGGGCTTCAAGGATTGGAGCGGGGCTACCGTCACCGACGGCCTGACGCTGACAGGGCAACGCAAGCCCGCCGACAGTAATGACAGGACCGGTGTCACGTTATTCCAGACCGCAATCCAGGGAGGCTTCATCAATCGCGGTGACTTTCTGTTCGATACGCCGGAGGCGGTGGTCACCGCCATCGGCATGGATGCCGGGTTTCACCCCGGCTTTCCCTCTGGCGGTACTGTGCAGGGCGACTTCATCAACGAAGGCCGCATCGTGCTTGCCAATGTGAGGAATGCCGAGGGTATAGAGATCGGCAACACTCACATCACCGGCAGCTTCATCAACTCCGGCACGGTGTCTATCAGCATGGCGCCAGACCTGGAGTTTCCCGGATCGCCAGAAGGGATCTACCTGCATCGGACCACGCTGGATGGCGACCTGGTCAATAGTGGGGTTATCGATGTCCAGGGCAGGGATACCGTGGGTCTGATCCTGGACTCCGGTCAGGTGAACATTGGTGGCAGGGTTCTCAACTCGGGAACGGTCAAGGCAACAGGCGAAGAGGCCCAGGCCTTTCATGTCGAGACCGGCACCAGTGCACTGCGGATCGAAAACACTGGTTCGATCATCAGCGTTGGCAAGAACTCGCAGGCTGTTTCCTGGCTGGACGGCTCGATCGACTCGTTCCTCAACAGCAAGCTGGTCCAGGCTTCGGGTGACGGAGCCACGGCGATTCTGCTGTCTGGAGCCGATTTCACCCACACTTCGGCTGCCGGCAACCGTGACATCATCAATACCGGTACCATCGTTTCTGATGGCGTAGCCATCAGGGTCGGCTCCGACCAGGTCGCGCATTTCGAGATCAACCAGCGCTCCGGGCTGATCCGCAGCAACCAGGGCTCGGCCATCGACGGCGGCGGGCTGGCACGGTTGAACTGGACCGGCGGTTCCATCGTTGGCGACCTGCTGAACATGGAAGCGGTGGACGTATCCGGCCCGGCCAGCTTCACGGGCTCGAAAATCGGTAGCACGGTTTCGGTGTCCAGCGGCTCACTGGACCTGCAGGCACCGGGCACACGCATCACCGGCGACTTGAACGTGGCGTCCGGGGCTGGTGTCGGCATGGCACTATCGGACCGGGTGGTGCCTGGCACGCCTTATCTGACGGTGGCCGGCAATGCCGCCTTCGCTTCCGGCTCGCGAGTGATCCTCAATGCCAATCCTGGTGACTTTGCCTCTTCGTCGACCGGCACCCACTACACCCTGGTCAAGGCAGGCACGTTGCAGGACAACGGCCTGAGCGTCGGCAGTTCATCGGCACTGCTCAATGTCAGCAGCTTCAGCAGCGATGTCCAGACCGTCAGCGCGGTGGTGAACGTCAAGAGCGATGCCCAGGTCGCCAGCGAACTGGGTAACGCCGGGGCGAGCCGGAGTACGCTGGCCGCGGTCAACCAGTTCAAGAACGGTCCCCTGTCGCGGCTCGACAGCAACGATGCGGTATACAAGGCCTTTGCCGGTGCGGCTTCGCAGGAGCAACTGGCCCGGTTGGGCGAGCGCCTGGCACCTGAAGTGAACCGTGGCGCGATCGATGCCGCCAGCTCGGGCCAGGCGATCACCAACAATGTCATCTCCAGCCGGGTCGGTGGCTTGCGCTCGGGGCTTTCCTCCGGCGATACGCCGCTCAGCACCGGCGTGTGGATCCAGGGACTGACCAGTGAGCTGAACCAGGATACCCGGGACGGAATCGCTGGCTATTCGGCCGACAGCGATGGCGTGGCGGTGGGGGCCGACACCCAGTTGGACAGCTCGACCACCCTGGGACTGGCGTACTCCAACCTGAACACCCGCGTGGCCTCCGATACCGGCAACAAGACCCAGGTCCTGGGCAATACCTTGAGCCTCTACGGCAGTTGGGGCCTGGATAACTGGTTCGTCGACGGCAACCTCAGCTATGGACGCAACGATAACGACAGCAAGCGCTATATCGCCGACAGCACGGCCAAGGGCAGCTATCACAGCGATGTCTGGGCGCTCAGTGCATTGGGCGGCTACAGCTTCCGGCTGAGTGAGCAGGTGCTGCTGGAGCCTCGTGTCGCAGCCCGTTACTCCAACATCCGGATCGACAGCTACGACGAGCACGGTTCCTCGGCGGCCCTGCACAACAACGCCCAGCGTTTCGAGGTCGGTGAGCTGGGCGCGGGCCTGAGGCTGGCGGCGAACCTGCCGCTGGCGA
>NZ_AQOH01000321.1 GCF_000364705.1 Pseudomonas fuscovaginae SE-1
CTGATTCCCGAGGCCACGCTCATGGCCTACCATGATCTGATCGGCGATCGGGTGAACCAAACCTCCAGCTTCACACTGGGTGGTTCGCCCTTCGTCGTCAGTGGCAGCAGCCCGGTACGTGACAGCTATGAGGCTCGCCTCGGGGTCAAGTACCAGATCGATGCGTTGACCCTGGGGGCCGGCTACAACTATCAGGCCAAGACCGGGTTCGATGCAGACACCTTCACGGTCGAGGCGCGCTACGTGTTCTGACCTGCCGAGTGAGGGCGGTCCGCGTTGTCGGGCTGCCTGACTTTGTATGCAATGGCCCGGCCCAGCCAGCAGGCGAGGATGAAGGGCGCCGTCAGGGGCGTCAGCCCCAGGGTGCCAAGGGCGGGTGTCAGCAGGATGGCCAGGCTCATGCCGCTCAACACCAGCCAGGATCTTCTCAGCAGCGGACTCAGTGCCAGGGCGACCAGCACAGAGTTGTAGCTGTTCAGTCCCGCCAGTGCCAGAGGCGATTCGCTGCACAGCCCGAATATCACTCCCACGCAACTGCCGAGCAATGCCCACAAGGCCGCGCGGTGGTTAGCCATCAGTAACCCGACGAGAACCAGGCCGCCAGCCGATGGCGTGTCGAGGAACATGACCTGGCCGAAACCCCTGGTGACAGCTTGCAGCAGGCTGAAGACATTCGGTTCCATCGGCCTTGCCGGCATTGGCGTGGGGGGGCTGCCGGCCAGCAGCGCCCAGCCGAGCAGGACGAAAGGCGCGGTGTAGGCCGGCAGTCCCCTCGGCCAGTGGCGGACCAGTATCGCGCTCAGGCCTCCGGCGGCGATGATCAGCAGCGGCAGGATCGGCGACCAGGTCATGTTCAGGCTGATCAGCAGGCCTAGCAGCACGCCGTTGTAGCTGTACAGGCCGGCCTGGCGCTCGGCCTTGGGGTAGCCACGACGCTGTGCCGTCAGCAGGCCGGCGAGACCGCCGAGCAGGGCGCCGCCGAGCTGGCCCGGGGCGCCGTAGAGGATCGCCAGCAGGCAGAGCAGGCCGCACAGCGGATGACGCTGGAGGAAGATCTGGCTGAAACCGTTGAGCAGGGCAGTGGCCCAGTCGGGGCAGTGTTGGTTGAAGTGTTTCGAGTGCATGGCAGGTCGGGAGAGTCTGTGGTGTGTGGATTTATTGTCGTTGGCCTCTTCGCGGGCAAGCCTCGCACCTACAGGCTTTGCGTGGCCTTGCGGGCGCGTGGCTTGCCTCGCGAGGAGGCTGGCGCGAATTTCAGATCAGGGTTTCGATTCGCAGCGAGTTGGTCGATCCGGGCTGGCCAAAAGGCACACCGGCGGTGATCAGCAGAGTGTCGCCCCGCTGCGCCATGCCCTGGGCCTGGGCGATCTCCAGGGCCGTCGAGCAGACTTCGTCGACCTGTCGCAGCCGGTCGTTGACCACCGAGTGCACGCCCCAGGCCACGCTCAGGCGGCGGGCCGTGCGGCACGTTCGGCGTGAGGTTGAGGATCGGCGCTGCCGGCCGTTCCCGCGCCGCCCGCAGGCTGGAGGCACCGGACTCGCTGTAGTTGACCAGTGCCGCCACCGGCAGGATCCGGCTGATCCGCCGGATCGCACAACTGATGGCGTCCGAAACCGTGGCTTGCGCCTGTGGCCGGTCGACGTCCAGTTGGGTCTGGTAGTCAGGCCCGCTTTCCACCTGGCGGATGATTTTGCTCATCATCTGCACGGCTTCCAGCGGGTAGTCGCCGGAGGCCGTTTCGGCCGAGAGCATCACCGCGTCAGCGCCTTCGGCCACCGCGTTGGTGGCGTCGGTGACTTCGGCGCGGGTCGGTGTCGGGGCGAAGCGCATGGACTCGAGCATCTGGGTCGCCACCACCACCGGCCGGCCCAGCTGGCGGCAGGTACCGATGATGTCCTTCTGGATCTGCGGCACGCTTTCTGCCGGTACTTCGACGCCCAAGTCGCCGCGGGCGACCATGATCGCGTCGCTCAGTTCGGCGATTTCCCGCAGGTGGGTCACCGCCGAGGGTTTCTCGATCTTGGCCATCAGTAACGCCTTGCCGCCGATCAGTTCGCGGGCTTCGCGGATGTCCTCCGGGCGTTGCACGAGCGACAGCGCGACCCAGTCCACCGCCAGTTCCAGGCCGCGGGCCAGTTGCACCTTGCCCTCGGCGAAGCGGCCGATGCGCAGTTTCGGCCCCTGCAGGTCCATCAGGATGCCCAGCGGGTAGTTGAGCTGGCGTTCGACCTCGCGGATCCACTCGAAGCGGCGGGCGTGCTCGGCGTGTTCGCCATGGCTGAAATTGAGGCGGAAGATGTTCACGCCGGCCTCCACCAGGGCGCGGACGTCGTCGAGGCCGCGGGTGGCGGGGCCGAGGGTGGCGAGGATTTTGACTTTCTTGTCAGGCGTCATGTGCTGTGCGCTCCTGGGGGGCGCTGTCGAGAATCAGGATGGCGCGCAGGTCGTTGACATTGGTGCGCGTCGGCTCGGTGACGACCAGCGCGTCCAGTGCGGCGAAGTAGCCATAGCCGTTGTTGTCATCCAGTTCGTCGCTGGCGTTCAGGCCCAGGGACTGGGCGCGGCGGTAGCTGTCGGGCGTCATCAGTGCGCCGGCGTTGTCCTCCGAGCCGTCGATGCCGTCGGTGTCGCCGGCCAGGGCGTAGACGCCAGGCAGGCCCTTGAGGCTGTCGGTCAGGCTCAGCAGGAATTCGGCATTGCGTCCGCCACGGCCGTTGCCGCGCACGGTCACGGTGGTTTCACCGCCGGAGAGAATCACGCAGGGCGCCGGCAGCGGCTGGCCATGCTGGACGATCTGCCGGGCGATGCCGGCGTGCACCTTGGCCACCTCGCGGGATTCGCCCTCCAGGTCTCCGAGGATCAGCGGGCTGAAGCCGGCCTGGCGGGCTTTCACCGCCGCCGCCTCGAGGGACTGCTGGGGGCGGGCGATCAACTGGAAATGGCTGCGTGACAGGCACTCGTCACCGGGTTTGACGGTTTCCGACTCGGCGCTGTGCAGCCAGTCGCGTACCGCTGTCGGCACTTCGATGGCGTGGCGGGCGAGAATCGCCAGGGCATCGGCCGAGGTGGTGGGGTCGCCGACGGTCGGGCCGGAGGCGATCACCGTGGCCTCGTCGCCCGGCACATCGGAAATCGCGTAGGTGTATACGCTGGCGGGCCAGCAGGCCCTGGCCAGGCGGCCGCCCTTGATCGCCGAGAGGTGCTTGCGCACGCAGTTCATCTCGCCGATGGTCGCGCCGGACTTGAGCAGGGCCTTGTTGATCGCCTGCTTGTCCGCCAGGCTGATGCCCGGTGCCGGCAGGGCGAGCAGCGCCGAGCCGCCGCCGGAGAGCAGGAAGATCACCCGGTCGTGCTCCTCCAGGTCGCTGACCAGCGCCAGCACGCGCCTGGCCACGGCGAGGCCGGCGGCATCGGGCACCGGGTGGGCGGCTTCGACCACCTCGATCCTTTCACAGCGGGCGCCGTGACCGTAGCGGGTGACGACCAGGCCGCGGACTTCGCCTTGCCAGCAGCGCTCGACGACTTCGGCCATGGCCGCGGCAGCCTTGCCGGCGCCGATGACGATGACCCGGCCGCTACGGTCTTTCGGTAGGAACGGTTCGAGCACGTGCTGGGGGTGAGCGGCGTCGATGGCCGTGGCAAACAGCTGACGCAGGAATTCTTGCGGATCGACCGACATGGCGGGCTCCCGGATTTATTGTTATGGCGTTGCGGGCAAAACCGGCTTGATCACCGGGATTGAGGTGTTCAAAAGTCCCTGTGGGAGCCGGCTTGCTGGCGATAGCGGTGTGTCAGCCAGGAAGATGTCGGCTATCGGATCGCAATCGCCAGCAAGCCGGCTCCTACAGGGCGGTGGTGTTACTCGTCGCGGATCGAGAAGTTGGCCATGTGTTCCAGTCCCTTGATCAGCGCCGAGTGGTCCCATTCGCGGCCACCGATGGCCGCGCAGGTGCTGAAGACCTGTTGGGCGTTGGCGGTGTTGGGCAGGTTGATACCCAGCTCACGGGCGCCGGCCAGCGCGAGGTTGAGGTCCTTCTGGTGCAGGTTGATGCGGAAGCCCGGATTGAAGGTGCCCTTGATCATGCGTTCGCCATGCACCTCGAGAATCTTCGACGAGGCGAAGCCGCCCATCAGTGCCTCACGCACCTTGGCCGGGTCGGCACCGTTCTTCGCCGCGAACAGCAGCGCCTCGGCCACCGCCTGGATGTTCAGGGCGACGATGATCTGGTTCGCCACCTTGGCGGTCTGGCCGTCGCCGTTGGCGCCGACCAGGGTGATGTTCTTGCCCATGTTCTGGAACAGCGGCAGGGCGCGGGCAAAGGCCTGGCTGTCGCCGCCGACCATGATGCTCAGGGTCGCGGCCTTGGCCCCGACCTCACCGCCGGACACCGGAGCGTCGAGGTACTGAGCGCCTTTTTCGTTGATCTTCGCGGCGAAGGCCTTGGTGGCGCTGGGCGAGATCGAGCTCATGTCGATGACGATCTTGCCCGGGCCGACGCCGGCGGCAATCCCGTCGGCACGAAACAGCACGTCTTCCACCTGCGGGGTGTCGGGCACCATGACGATGATGAACTCGGCCTCCTGGGCCACTTCCCGGGGGGTGGCCAGGGCCACCGCACCGGCGGCGACCAGGTCGGCCGGGGCGCTGGCGTGGTGTTCGGAAAGGAATAGGCTGTGGCCTGCCTTCTGCAGGTTCGAAGCCATGGGGTGACCCATGATGCCGGTGCCGATGAAACCGATTTTAGCCATGAGAAAAATCCTCTTGTTACCTGTGCCAAAGAAGGGAAGCGTTCAGATCGCGTTGTGGCTTTTCAGCCAGCCGAGGCCGGCCTCGGTGGTGGTCAGCGGCTTGTACTCGCAGCCGACCCAGCCCTGGTAGCCGATGCGATCCAGGTGTTCGAACAGGAAGCGATAGTTGATCTCGCCGGTGCCGGGCTCGTTGCGGCCCGGGTTGTCGGCCAGTTGCACGTGATTGATTGCGCCCAGGTGATTGCTCAGGGTCCGGGCCAGGTCTCCCTCCATGACCTGCATGTGGTAGATGTCGTATTGCAGGAACAGGTTGGCGCTGCCGACCTGTTCGCGAATCGACAGGGCCTGGGCCGTGGTATTGAGGTAGAAGCCGGGAATGTCGCGGGTGTTGATCGCTTCCATCACCAGCCGGATACCGACGGCCTGGAGCTTGGCGGCGGCGTACTTGAGGTTCTCGACCAGGGTCTTCTCCAGGAAGGCGTCGTCGAAGCCCTGCGGACGAATCCCGGCGAGGCAGTTGATCAGGGTATTGCCCAGGACCTGGGCGTAGGCGATGGCCAGGTCGACCCCGCCGCGGAATTCCTCGACGCGATCCGGGTGGCAGGCGATCCCCCGTTCGCCCTTGGCCCAGTCGCCGGCGGGCAGGTTGAACAGCACCTGGGTCAGCCCGTGGGCGTCCAGTTGCGCCTTGATCTCGGCGGAGCTGAAGTCGTAGGGGAACAGGTATTCCACACCCGTGAAACCGGCATCGGCGGCGGCCTTGAAGCGGGCAAGGAAGTCCTGTTCGGTGAACAGCATGGACAGGTTGGCGGCAAAACGTGGCATGGCGGTCTCCGGTGGAAGTGCGGCGGGTTGCTGGCTACTCGGGCTATGTGGGAGCGGGGGACCGGCGAACAGGGCCGCGAGCATTCGAAAGCTTCGCGGGCAACCGAGCGTCGGCCGGCCGCTCCTGCATTCACAGAGGTGTCAGTCGAGCAGCGAAATGGCGGTGGGGGCATCGTTGCCGACCAGGGCCAGGTCCTCGAATTCGTTGATGGCGTTGATCTCGGTGCCCATGGAAATGTTGGTGACGCGCTCGAGGATGATCTCGACCACCACCGGCACCTTGAACGCCTCGACCAGCTCCTGGGCCTGGCGCAGCGCCGGCTGGATCTGGCCTGGTTCGAAGACGCGCAGGGCCTTGCAGCCCAGGCCCTCGGCCACGGCCACGTGGTCGACGCCGTAGCCGTTGAGCTGCGGTGCGTTGAGGTTGTCGAAGGACAGTTGTACGCAGTAGTCCATGTCGAAGCCGCGCTGGGCCTGGCGGATCAGTCCCAGGTAGGAGTTGTTCACCACCACGTGGATGTACGGCAGCTTGAACTGCGCGCCCACCGCCAGTTCCTCGATCATGAACTGGAAGTCGTAGTCGCCCGACAATGCCACCACCTTGCGTTGCGGGTCGGCCTTGACCACCCCGAGCGCCGCCGGAATGGTCCAGCCCAGCGGGCCGGCCTGGCCGCAGTTGATCCAGTGGCGTGGCTTGTAGACGTGGAGAAACTGCGCGCCGGCAATCTGCGACAGGCCGATGGTGCTGACGTAGCAGGTGTCCTTGCCGAACGCCTGGTTCATTTCCTCGTAGACGCGCTGCGGCTTGACCGGCACGTTGTCGAAGTGGGTCTTGCGTTGCAGGGTGGCCTTGCGCTGTTGGCAATCCTTGAGCCACGCGCTGCGATTCTTCAGCTTGCCGGCGGCCTGCCATTCGCGGGCCACTTCGATGAAGACGGTCAGGGCCGAGGCCGCGTCGGAGACGATGCCCAGGTCCGGGGTGAACACCCGGCCGATCTGGGTCGGCTCGATATCGACATGGATGAACCTGCGGCCTTCGGTGTAGACCTCCACCGAGCCGGTGTGGCGGTTGGCCCAGCGGTTGCCGATGCCCAGCACCAGGTCGGACTTGAGCAGGGTGGCATTGCCGTAGCGGTGCGAAGTCTGCAGACCGACCATGCCGACCATCAGCGGGTGGTCGTCGGGCAGGCTGCCCCAGCCCATCAGGGTCGGGATCACCGGGATGCCGGTCAGTTCGGCGAATCCCACCAGTAGCTCGCTGGCGTCGGCATTGATGATCCCGCCACCGGCGACCAGCAGTGGCCGTTCGGCCTGGTCGAGCAGGGCCAGGGCTTTCTCGGCCTGGATCCGCGTGGCGCCGGGCTTGAGCAGCGGCAGTGGCTGGTAGGCGTCGATATCGAATTCGATCTCGGCCATCTGCACGTCGAACGGCAGGTCGATCAGTACCGGCCCAGGGCGACCCGAGCGCATTTCGTAGAAGGCTTTCTGGAAGGCGTAGGGCACCTGGCCCGGCTCCAGCACGGTGGTGGCCCACTTGGTCACCGGTTTGACGATGCTGGTGATGTCCACGGCCTGGAAGTCTTCCTTGTGCAGGCGGGCACGGGGCGACTGGCCGGTGATGCAGAGGATCGGAATCGAGTCGGCGCTGGCGCTGTACAGGCCGGTGACCATGTCGGTGCCGGCCGGCCCCGAGGTGCCGATGCACACGCCGATGTTGCCGGAACGGGTCCGGGTGTAGCCCTCGGCCATGTGCGAGGCACCTTCAACGTGGCGCGCGAGGACGTGATCGATACCGCCGACTTTCTGCAACGCCGAGTACAGCGGGTTGATAGCAGCGCCGGGAATGCCGAAGGCGGTGTCGATCCCTTCGCGACGCATCACCAGCACGGCGGCTTCGATTGCTCTCATTTTGCTCATTGTTTTGTGCCTCTTAGGTTTTGTAATTGTATACAAGTGGCTCTGTATCGAGTGTATTCATGACGAATGGCACAGGTCAATTCATTTTCTTGAATCGGTATGGCATTCGTCCGGATCCTTTAAATACGAGGATTATGCGATGTTTCGTCCATTGTGTGATTTTTTTGTATACAAAAATATATATTATTGTGTTCTATTTGCTGTGCGTAATCGCTCCCGCCTGGAGCGCCGAAAACTTTCCAAAAATAATGAGGACGGCACCCATGAGCGCTTTAACCTTGAAAGTCGCAATCAGCCTGGCCGGCCAGGCGATCGCTGCGGGACGGACGATTTCGGCGGCACCGCTGACCATCGCGGTACTCGATGGCGGTGGACATCTGGTGACCTTGCAGCGTGAGGACGGCGCCAGCCTGCTAAGGCCGCAGATCGCCATCGGCAAGGCCTGGGGCGCGATCGCCCTGGGCAAGGGCTCGCGCCTGCTGGCGCTGGACGCGCAGCAGCGGCCGGCGTTCATCGCCGCGTTGAACGGCTTGGGCCAGGGTAGTGTGGTGCCGGCACCGGGCGGGGTGCTGATCCGCGATCAGGCCGGGCAGGTGCTGGGGGCGATGGGGATCAGTGGCGATACGTCGGATATCGACGAGCAGTGCGCGATCAGTGCGATCGAGGCACTGGGACTGACGGCGGATGCCGGGGTATCAGCCTGACGGCAACCGTTGGAGAGGCGAGCTGTCTGGGAGTGCCATGTTGTTGCAGTGGTAGCGAGCTTGTGTGGCGAGCGGGCTTGCCCGCGCCGGGGCGCAAAGCGGCCCTGAAACCAGCCAACGCGGTGCATCAGCCAGAATGGGGGATCGGTTTACGGCTGGTGCGC
>NZ_AQOH01000322.1 GCF_000364705.1 Pseudomonas fuscovaginae SE-1
CCACGAATGCTCTGCGTTTACCGATCGGGCTCGCACCCTTTGAGCACCAGCCGCACGATGGTCTGCGTCGCTGCTTCATAGTCGGCGTCATCGAGCCTGGCCTTGCCGGTGATCGAGGAGATCTGCCAGTCGAAGTCGGCATAGGTCTGGGTCGCGGCCCAGAGGGTGAACATCAGGTGGTTGGGATCGACCGGGGCGATCTGGCCGCGGTCGATCCAGCTCTGGATGCACTCGATGTTGTGCCGGGCCTGGGCGTTGAGCTGTTCGACCAGGTCGGGGCTCAGGTGCGGGGCGCCGTGCATGATCTCGCTGGCGAACACCTTGGACGCCGCCGGCAGGTCGCGGGAGATGCGGATTTTCGAGCGGATGTAGCCGGCCAGCACCTCGCCGGGCACGCCGTCGGGATTGAACGGCGTCGAGGCCTGCAGGATCGGTTCGATGATGCTTTCCAGCACCTCGCGGTAGAGGTTGTCCTTGGACTTGAAGTAGTAGTAGACGTTGGGCTTGGGCAGGCCGGCCCGGGCGGCGATGTCGCTGGTCTTGGTGGCGGCGAACCCCTTGTCGGCGAACTCTTCACTGGCTGCGCGCAGAATCAGTTCTTTGTTGCGTTCGCGGATGGTGCTCATAAACCAGGTTATTCCTTGCCTGTCCGGGCGGTTGGGCATGGTAGCACCGGGTCTGCGACAGGCCAAGATTGCCCCCCGCCGGCCCGGTGTTCAGGCCGGCTTGCGATAGGCCAGCAGCACGATCCCGCCGACCACGATCAGGCCGCCGAGGACCTGCATGCCGCTCAGCAACTGGTCGAGGATCAGCCAGCCGAGCAGCAGGCTGGCAATCGGTTCGACATTCATCACTGGCGCGTTGCGCACGATGTCCAGGCGGCTCACGCAGATGAACAGCAACGAAAATGCCAGGCCGTAGAGCAGCACCAGGCAACCCAGCGCCAGCCAGCCGGTCGGTGCGCTGGGCGGGCTGACGCCACCGGGCAGCAGGTCGCTCAGGCCGAGCAGGGCGGTGACGCAGAACACCACCAGCAGGGTCAGCAGGCTGCGCACGCTGCCGCGGACCTGGGCCAGCCGGTGCTCGGTGATCCACAGGGCGCAGGCGAAGACTGCGGCGCCGGCCAAGGCGAACAGAACGCCTTCCAGCCAGTGGCTTTCGTCGCCGCCGCCACCCAGGCGTTGCGGTACATCAAGGGCGAACAGCAGGCCGAGCAGGATCATGCCCATCAGCAGCAGGGCCTGCCGGCTCGGCGCCCGCCCGCCGAGGGCCCAGTTGAGCAGCGCCAGCAGAATCGGCGCGGTGTTGCCCACCAGCAAGGCCAGGGCCACGGGAATCCGCGCCACGGCTGAATAGATACAGAAACTCTGGGTGGCGATCAGCACCCCCATCAGCAGTTGCCAGCGCCAGGTACCAGCCTTCAGCCGCAGGCTTTCGCGTTGCCAGAAGACCACGGCGGCCAGCGCCAGCAGGGTGATGCCGGAGCGACAGAGGATCGCCAGCAGCAGGCCGGTGTCGTGATCGAAGGCGATCCGCGCGGCGATATGGTTGCCGGCGAAGGCGCAGGCGAGGGTGGCGAGAATCAGCACCGCGAGCGGGCGCGGCAGGGTGGGGGAAGCGGACATGGCAGGTGGTTTTCCTTCACCGAAAATGCAGAGCCGCCGGTCCCGGCGGCTCTCGGGAGCGTCGGGTCTACAGCACCAGGCGTGGCAGCCAGAGCGACAGCGCCGGGATGTAGGTTACCGCCATCAGCACGGCAAACAGCACGCAGTAGAAGGGCAGCAGCGCGATCACGGTCTTCTCGATGCTGACCTTGCCCACCGCCGAACCGACGAACAGCACCGCGCCCACCGGTGGGGTGATCAGGCCGATCCCCAGGTTCACCAGCATGATCATGCCGAAGTGCACCGGGTCGACGCCGATGCCGAGAATCACCGGCATCAGGATCGGCGTGAGGATCAGGATCAGTGGCGCCATGTCCATCACCGTGCCGAGCAACAGCAGCATGGCGTTGATGCACATCAGAATCACGTAGCGGTTGTCCGACAGGGTCAGGAACAGCGTGGTGATCTTCGCCGGGATCTGCATCAGGGTCATGATGTAGCCGAAGCTGGCGGCGAAGCCGATGAGGATCATCACGATGGAGATGGTCCGCACGGTGCGGTGCATCAGCTTGGGCAGTTCGCGCCACTTGTAGTCGCGGTAGATGAACATGGTCACGAAGAACGACCAGAGCACCGCGATCGCCGCCGACTCGGTGGCGGTGAAGATCCCCGAGAGAATCCCGCCGAGGATGATCACCATGGCCATCAGGCCCCACAGCGCATCGGCGCAGATCTTCAGGGCCTGGCGCAGGGGAATGACTTCGCCCTTGGGGTAGTCGCGCTTCTTCGCGAAGATCAGGCACAGCACCATCAGGCAGGCGCTCATCAGCAGGCCCGGCACCACCCCGGCCATGAACAGCGAGGCGATGGAGACCGTGCCGCCGGCCGCCAGCGAGTAGAGCACCGAGTTGTGGCTGGGCGGGGTCAGCAGCGCCTGCACCGAGCCGCTGACCGTGACCGCGGTGGAGAATTCGCGGGGGTAGCCGCGTCGTTCCATTTCCGGAATCAGCACCGAGCCGACCGAGGCGGTGTCGGCCACCGACGAACCGGAAATCGCCCCGAAGAAGGTCGACGCCATGATGTTCACCAGCGACAGGCCGCCACGGACGAACCCCACCAGAACGCCGGCAAATGCCACCAACCGGCGCGACATGCCGCCCTCGGCCATGATCGCGCCGGCCAGGACGAAGAACGGAATCGCCATCAGCGAGAACTTGTTCACGCCACCGGCGACCTGGATCATCAGGGCCTGGAACGGAATGTCGATCCACCAGGCGCCGATCAGCGCGGAAAGTCCCAGCGCATAAGCCACCGGCATGCCGATCAGGATCAGTGCGATGAAGCTGCCCAACAGGATAAAGGCGTCCATTCATGCGGCTCCTTCGTTTTCTTCGACCAGGTCGAAACGCACTACGCGGCGCTGGCTCTGGTCGCCCAGCAGGAGTCTTTCCAGAACGAACACCAGGGTGAGGAAACCGCCCACCGGAATCGGCATGTAGGTGATGCCGACGCGCAAGGTTGGCAGCGCGCTCATGAACTGGTTCCAGGTCGAGGCGCAGAGCTTGGCGCCCCAGACGGTCATGAACAGGCAGATGGTCGCCATCAGCACCTGCGCGATCAGCGCGGCGGCCGAGCGCAGGGCCGGGTTCAGGCGGTCGGTGAGCATGGCGACGGCCATGTGCGCGCCGGCCCGGTAGCTGGAGGCTGCGCCGATGAAGGTGAATACCATCATCAGCAGGATGGCGGTGGGCTCCGGCCAGCTGGAGCCGGTGCCGAGGACGTAACGGGCGAAGATGCCCCAGGGGATGATCAGGCTGATGGCGAGGATCGCCAGGCCCGCGACCCAGACACAGGTCATGTAGAGCCGATCGTTGATCAGCAGCACGAGATGCTTCATCGGATTTCACCGTGACCCGCCGACGTGCGCCCAGGGCACGCCGGTCGGACCTTCCATGTGGGTAGAGGGCTTTACTCGACCGCTTCGATGCGGGTCATCAACTCGGCGTAGGGGGCACCGTATTTCTGGCGGATCGGGGCGGTGGCTTCGTAGAAGGGTTTCCTGTCGACCTCGACGAACTCGACGCCGGCGGCCTTGAGTTTCTCTTCGCTGCTGGCGGACTTGGCATCCCACAGGGTGCGCTGTTCCAGCTGGGCCTGGCGGGCTGCCTGGCGGACCAGGGTCTGCTGCTCGGGTGTGAGTTTGTTCCAGGTGGTCTTCGACATCACCAGCGGTTCCGGCAGGATCAGGTGGCCGGTGAGGGCATAGTACTTGGCGTTCTGGTAGTGGTTGTGTTCGAGCAGGGTCGGCGGGTTGTTTTCCGCACCGTCGATCACGCCGGTCTGCAGGGCGCTGAAGATCTCGCCGGTGTCCATGGCGATGCCGTTGCCGCCCATGGCATTGATGGTCTCGATGAACAGCGGGTTGCCCTGTACACGGATCTTCATGCCCTTGAGGTCGGCCAGGCTACGCACCGGCTTCTTGGTGTAGAGGTTGCGGGTGCCGCCGTCCATCCAGGCCAGGGCGACGAGGTTGAATTCGGACTGGGTGATCTTGTCGAGGATCTCCTGGCCGATCTCGCCGTCGATGATCTTGCGCATGTGCGCCTGGTCGCGGAACACGAAGGGCATGTTGAACACGTTCACGTCCGGCACCACCGGACCGACGATGCCGAGACTGACCCGGGCCATCTGGATCGCGCCGATCTGGGTTTGTTCGACCACTTCCTTTTCCGAGCCGAGCACGCCGCCGGAGAACATCTTGAAGGTCAGTTGGCCGTTGCTCTGCTGGGTCAGGGCCTTGCCCATGTTCTCTTCGGCGACCACGGTGGGGTAGCCAGCCGGGTGAACGTCGGCGAACTTGATTTCCAGGGCCTGGGCCAGGTGGCTGAAGCCGAGGGCGAGGGGGAGTGCGGCGACAAGAAGCTTGCGTTTGAAGTCCATGGGGTGATTCTCCGTCTTGTTGTTATTGTCTGGCTGCTTCGTTCAAAACTCGCTGCAGGCGCCGGTGGGCGCCGGGAATCAGGCGTTGAAAAAAGGCTCCTCCAGGCCTTGGGCGCCGGGTCGCAGGGCGAACACGCCACCGGCCAGGGGCTGGTCGCGCAGGTCGCCGCCGGGGCGGATCGAAGTGACGAACAGGGTGCCCAGGTCACTGCCGCCGAAGGCGCACATGGCCGGCTTTTTCACGGGCACCGCGAGAGAGCGGTCGAGGCGACCGTCGGGGGTGAAACGATGGATCAGACCGTCGTCGTTGCCGCAGATCCAGTAGCAACCGTCGACATCCATGGCGGCGCCGTCGGGGCGTCCCGGATGTTGCCGCATGTCGACGAACAGCCGGCGGTCATGGGGCGTGCCGCTGTCCGGGTCGTAGTCGAAGGCCCAGATCGACTGCACGCTCGGGTGCGAATCGGACAGGTACATCGTCCTGCCGTCCGGGCTGAAGGCCAGGCCGTTGGGTACGATCAGCCCGTCCAGTCGGGCCGCGGGCGGCGTGCTCTGCCCGGCCTCGTAGCGATACAGCGCCCCGACCGGGCGGCCGAGGCCCATGTCCAGCAGCATGGTGCCGGCCCAGAATCGACCCTGGCGATCGCAGCGGCCATCGTTGAAGCGCATGCCGGGCAGGGCGTGGGCAACCTTCGTGAGCCGTTGGCTGTGCAGAGGTCCGTCGGCGTCGGTCTGCAGGCGAAACAGGCCGCTTTCCAGCCCGGCGATCCAGCTGCCGTCGCGGCTTCGGGCGATGCAGGCGAGCATTTCCGGGGCTTCCCAACTGCGGGTCTGCCGACCTTCGGCACTCCAGCGGTGCAGGCGGCGGGCCGGGATATCGACCCAGTAGAGGGCCTGTTCTTGCACGCTCCACACCGGGCTTTCCCCGGTGGCGTTGCGGGCATCGAGAATCAGTTCAGCGTTCATGGCGGTTCCATTGCCGAAGGTGGGGGCGCCCGTTCAGTCGCCGAAGGGGCCCGCGGTGACGAAGGCGCCGCCCTGATAGACCAGCGTCGGGTCGTCCGCCGGTGGTGCCGGCTGGGCCTCGATCGCGGCGCGGAACGGTTCGGAGCTGTCCCTGGGCTGGTAGCCGAGATGGGCGGCGAGGCGGTTGTCCCACCAGATGGTGCGGTTGTCGGAGACGCCATAGACCACGGTGTGGCCGACGTTCGGGGTATAAAGGGCGCGTTCGAGCAGACGGGTCAGGTCGCCGAAGCTCAGCCAACTGCTGAGCATCCGGCGGTTCTGCGGCTGGGCGAACGACGAGCCGATGCGGATGCTGACGGTCTCGATGCCGTAGCGGTCGAAGTAGAAGCTGGCCATGTCCTCGCCATAGGACTTGGACAGTCCGTAGTAGCTGTCCGGGCGATGCGGGGCGCGGGCGTCGAGGGTTTCGCTCTGCTTGTAGAAGCCGATCACATGGTTGGAGCTGGCGAAGATCACGCGCTTGACGCCGTGGCGGCGGGCGGCTTCGTAGATGTGGAAGACACCGCAGATGTTGGCGCCGAGAATCTCTTCGAAGGAGCGCTCCACCGAGACGCCGCCGAAGTGCAGGATCGCGTCCACGCCTTCGACCAGGTGATGGACCGCCTGTTTGTCGGAGAGGTCGCAGGGCTGGATTTCCTCGCGGTCGTCGATGGCCGGAGCCATTTCGGCGATATCGGAAAGACGCAGGATGCGGGCATAGGGGCGCAGGCTTTCGCGCAATACCTTGCCCAGGCCACCGGCCGCGCCGGTGAGCAGAAGACGGTTGAAAGGCGGCGGGGTCGGTGTGGCTGAGGTCATGGCGAGGCCCTGATCGGAGGTTTTTGTTGTTTTTGTCGTCCGTTGTCGTACGACATTTGTCTGGATTATCGTCAGCGTGAAACGGCTTTGTCAATGTGAGGGGACGGATGATTCCTGACGATTGCGGACTGCAGATTTTGCAAGATGTTTCGGTATTGTTCGATGGGGTTTCCCGTTCTTAGTGATTCACCCCATCCAGGATAGGAGCCGGATTTATCCGCGAAGCTGTTTGGCGATCTCAAAGACCTACTCGCGGATGAATCCTGCTCCCACAGGGGTTGGCTGTTAGCCCCGGCAAGCGTTACAGCAGCGAAATCGGATAACTGATGAACAGACGGTTCTCGTCGAACTCGTTGGTGCTGAAGTTCTTGCGGATGCTCGAATTGCGCCACCGCACGTTCAGGTTCTTGAAGGTCCCGCTTTGCACCGTATAGGCCAGTTCCGATTCGCGGCCCCACTCCTTGCCGTCGGTGATCGCGCCGACATGCACATTGTCACCGCTGATGTAGCGGTTCATCAGGGTCAACCCCGGAATCCCCAGCGCGGCGAAGTTGTAGTCGTGGCGCAGTTGCCAGGACTTCTCCTGCGCATTGTCATAGCTGCTGTTGTAGCTGTCGTTGGCCAGGGTGCCGCCGCTGGTGCCGTTGACCCGCATCCAGGCACTGTCGCCGGTGAGTTTCTGCAGGCCGACGTAGAAGGTGTTGCCGCCGTATTTGGCCGAGAACAGCCCCGACCAGGTGCG
Organism: Pseudomonas fuscovaginae SE-1; assembly: GCF_000364705.1. Taxonomy (GTDB): domain Bacteria; phylum Pseudomonadota; class Gammaproteobacteria; order Pseudomonadales; family Pseudomonadaceae; genus Aquipseudomonas; species Aquipseudomonas fuscovaginae_A. Next base: position 7,111 of record NZ_AQOH01000322.1, read on the forward strand.
GTTGTCCAGGTCGCCGGCGCGGGCGCTGCCGTCTTCCTTGCCGTAGAAGTAGCCGAGGTTGGCCCCCAGGGTCCAGTCGCCCAGCGGCTGGCTGTGCACCAGGTTGACGTATTGCTGGCTGTAGATGTCCTTGAGCTGGGCGTTCCACAGGCCAATCATCGTGCGCTTGTCGTTGAAGCTGTATTCGCCGCCCTGGAAGTTGAAGCGGTCGGAGGTGATGCCGGCGCGGCCGTTCATGAACATATCGGTCATGCTCGAATCGTTGCGCGGGCTGTTCTTCTGGAACTGGCCGCCATAGAGCGTCAGGCCGTCGATTTCCTTCGAGGTGATCTGGCCGCCGCGGAAGGTCTGCGGCAGCGAGCGGCCGTCGTCGGAACGGAGGATCGGCAGCACCGGCATCCATTCGCCGACCTTCAGTTCGGTCTTGGAGATTTTGGCCTTGAAGGCCACGCCCAGGCGGCCGAAGTTGTCCGCCGGGCGCCCGTCACGGTCCAGTGGCAGCAGTTGCGTGCCGCCGGTGCCCTTGCCGCCATCGAGTTTCTGGGAAAAGGTGCCGAGCACGTCGACGCCGAAACCGACGGTGCCCTGGGTGAAGCCGGAGCGGGCATCGAGGATGAAGTTCTGGGTCCATTCCTCGGCCTTGCCCTGGGGGTAGGCCGGGTTGGTGAAGTTGCGGTTGAAGTAGGCGTTGCGCAGATTCAGGTTGGCGCTGGCATCGTCGACGAAACCCTCGGCACCGGCCAGGGAGGGCAGGGTCAGGGCGAGGCTTGCAGTGCCGGACAGCAACAACGATCGGGAGGGACGGATCATCATGAGGGTGAAGCTCCTGCGGTTTTTATTGTTATAAGCGTTATACGTCGTCGTACAACATGGAGCGAATTATCGACAGCGAAAAAATGCTTTGTCAATCTGCAGTCAGGCCGGGAAATACCTGGGAAAGGGCGCAGCGCAACGGCGATCTGGCTTTGAGGCTTGAGCTAGAGCTGTCGGGGAGGTGGGTGCGGGGGCGAGTTTTTTTTGCGGTGGTGTGATGATGCTCTGGCCGCTGGAGCAAACGGGGAGCCCGGCGGGCTCCCGTTCTTCATCAGAAGTGGTACTTGACCAGCAGGCTCGCGGTGTCCTGGTTGGTCTTGAAGGCACCGGAATCCTCGACGCCGTACTTGTTCTTCCAGTAGTCGTACTCGATACCCACGTACAACTGTTTTGCGCTCCAGTGCAAGGCCTTGCCCAAGTCGTACTTGATCTGCGGGTTGAAGTGCAGGTTGGCGTGGTAGGTGCCGCGTGAGGTCTGGTCGTTGTCGACCACCCAGTCCATGAAACCGTCGATCAGCACATTGGAATCGCCCACCGGAATGGTGTAGGACCAGACCGGTGTGATTTGCCAGACGTTGTCGCCAGGACGGTTGCCTTCGGTCTGGCGCTGGTAGAAGTTCAACTGGAAGTAGTCGAAGCCGGGGATCGCCAGGTCAAAGCCCGGGCCGACCAGATAGGATTCGTTGTCGCCTTCGCCGAACTCATAGGTGAAGGCCAGGAGGACGTCCTTGATCGGGCCGAATTCGAGCTTCTGGTCGAGGATCTTGCCGAACGACAGGCGCGGGCTGAACTCGCCATAATAGGTGTTGGGACCGACGTTGCCATCGGCCTTGCCGTTGTAGAAGATCCGGTCGAGGAAGAAGAAGTTGTCACCGTATTTCCAGGCGTCGGCGTGCTCGAAGGTGACGGTCTGCTGGATCTGCGGGTTGATCGCGAAATTCTTGCCCCACAGGTAGGTCAGGCTGTTGTTCTGCCACTGCAGCAGGTCGTCGGCCACGGCGGTTCCGGTCGACAGCAGTGTCCCCGCGAGCATCAGGCTCGTGCAAATACGTTTCATAGGGTTGCTCCCAAAGTTAAGAGGTTCGACGTCGAAGTCGTCCGGCGCTCTGGCGTGGCGCCTTTTTTCGGCTGTAAACGAGAGGGCGCGCAGGATACAGAGGCGCGCCCGGGCTCTCAAGTCCGCGCGACAAGGCGTCGCCGGGCCGGTCACTCAGTGCGGGTGCACGTGCCCGCTGAGGGTGGCCCGCTCGGCGCCGCCGAGGACGTTGAACAACAGGTTCAGGGCCACTGCGCTGAGGGTGGCCATGGCGATCCCGCTGTGGGTGATCGGTCCCATCCACTGCGGAAGGTGGGCGAAGAACTCCGGACGGACCACCGGAATCAGGCCCATGCCGATACTGACGGCCACCAGCAGTTGGTTGCGCCGATCGGAGATGTCGGCTTCCTGGAGGATCTTGATTCCGGTGGCGGCAACCATGCCGAACATCGCGATGGCTGCGCCGCCAAGCACCGCCGGTGGAATCGAGGCGACCAGGAAGGCCGCCTTGGGCAGCAGGCTGAGGAGGATCAGGAAACCGCCGGCGACCAGGGTCACCGAGCGGCAACGCACGCCGGTCATCTGTACCAGGCCGATGTTCTGGGCGAACGAGGAATGGGTGAAGGTGTTGAAAAAGCCGGCGAAGAACGAGGCACCGGCATCGCACAGCAGGCCGCGCCGCAGCATCCGTGGAGTGACGTCCTGGCCGGTGATCTTGCCCAGGGCGAGGAACATGCCGGTGGACTCGACGAAGATGATCACCACCACCAGGCACATGGACAGGATCGGCGCGAGATGGAATTGCGGCAGGCCGAAATGCAGCGGCGTGACCACCTTGACCCAGGGCGCCTGGGCCAGGCCGCCGAGGTCGACCAGGCCGATGACGCCGGACAGCACATAGCCCAGGGCCATGCCGATCAGCACCGAGACATTGACCCAGAAGCCGCGCATGAAGCGGTTGATCAACAGGATCGTGGCCAGCACCAGGCCGGCGACGGTCAGGTAGATCGGTGAGCCGAACTGCGCCGCGGCGCTGCCGCCGCCGGCCCAGTTCACCGCCACGGGGAACAGCGAGAGACCGATGGCGGTGATGACCGTGCCGGTGACCAGCGGTGGGAAGAAGCGCACCACCCTGGACATGAACGGCGCGATCAGCATGCCGAAGAAGCCGGCGGCGATGGTTGCGCCGAAGATCCCGGTCATGCCGATGCCGGGCATGCCGGCCATGGCCACCATGCTGCCGACGGCGGCGAAGCTGGCGCCCATCATCACCGGCATGCGAATGCCCAGGGGGCCGATGCCGAAGGATTGCACCAGGGTGGCGATGCCGGCCACCAGCAGGTCGGCGTTGATCAGGAAGGCGATTTCCTCACGACTCAGGCCGGCGGCCTGTCCGATGATCAGCGGTACGGCAACGGCCCCGCCATACATCAGCAGTACGTGTTGCAGGCCCACCAGGAGCAGCTGCAACAGGGGCAGGCGCTGGATGGCGGGTGCTTCGGGTATGCGCGGTTCGGATAGCTCGGACATGCAACACCTCGGAAGTTTTTTATTCTTGTGGTTTGGCGCTGTGTGGTTGCTTGTGGCTAGCGGGCTTGTCGGAACGCCGCACCGCCGCTCTCGGCTGCAAGGCAGCCGCAAACCTGGGTCCGCGTTCCATCAGCAGTATCGCGTTCATCGGTTTCAGGGGCGCTTCGCGCCCCACGCAGGCAAGCCTGCTCGCCACAAGGTCTCATTTCATGAAACTTTCAGTCTCTACGACTAGTTGGTACGTGCCCCCTGGTTGATCCAGGCGCCGATCAGGTCACGTTCCTGCTGGGTCATCTGGGTGATGTTGCCCAGAGGCATGATCTGGGTCGTGACGGCCTGTGCCTGGATGCGCGGGGCCAGTTGCCGGATCTGTTGTGGCGTGTCGAACATGATCCCTGCCGGCGCGCTGCTGAACAACGGGCTGGTGGGCTTGGCCGAGTGGCAGACCGCGCACCGTTCCTGAATCACGCTATGTACCTTGTCGAAGGCCACCGCGTCTGCCGCTGGCGTTGTCGCCGTAGCCGCTGCCGCCGGAGTGTTCGGCTCAGCCGACGGAGCCGGCTTGAGGCCGCCACCGAGGGCGGTTTCCGGCAGGGGCTGGTACTCGATCTTCGCTGGCGTCTTGGCCACTTCGGGAGGAGCCGGGTTCGACGCCGGGCCGGTGACGTAGGCCAGGCAGATCATGCCCAGTGCCGCGACCGGCAGGGTCCAGGCGAATTTCTGGCTGTCGTGGCGGGTGTTGAAGTAGTGCCGCACCAATACCGCCAGTACCGCGATTCCGGCCAGGATCAGCCAGTTGTACGAGCTGCCGTAGGTGCTCGGGAAGTGGTTGCTGATCATGATGAACAGCACTGGCAGGGTGAAGTAGTTGTTGTGCCGCGAACGCAGCAGGCCCTTGGCCGGCAGGGCCGGGTCCGGCGTGCGGTTCTCGGCGATGGCCGCCACCAGGGCCCGTTGGGCCGGCATGATGATGCGGAACACGTTGCCGACCATGATGGTGCCGATGATCGCGCCGACGTGCAGATAGGCCCCACGCCCGCTGAATACCTTGCTCAGGCCGTAGGCCGCGGCGATCAGCAGGAGGAACAGGATCAGGCCAAGCAGTGCCGGGCGCTTGCCCAGCGGCGAGTCGCAAAGGAAGTCATAGACGAACCAGCCGGCGACGAGCGCGCCGATGCCGATGGCGATCCCTTCGCCGCCACTCAGGCCGCTGCCGGGGGCGACCAGGTAGAGCAGCGGGTTGGAGTAGAACACCACGCACAGCAGGGCGATGCCTGACATCCAGGTGAAGTAGGCTTCCCATTTGAACCAGTGCAGGTTCTCCGGCATGCTCGGTGGCGCCAGCTTGTACTTTTCCAGGTGGTAGATACCGCCGCCGTGGATGGCCCAGAGGTCGCCGGCCAGGCCGTCCCTGGGGTTGACCCGGTTGAGGTTGTTTTCCAGCCAGACGAAATAGAACGAAGCGCCGATCCAGGCGACGCCGGTGATCATGTGAACCCAGCGCACGCTCAGGTTCAGCCATTCCAACAGATGTGCTTCCACAGTCTTTACCTCTCTCCCGTCGCACTTTTTGCAGAGCGATCGGGCCTTTTCTTATTTGGAGACGGTGTGAAAACGTAGCGAGCGATGGCAGGTTGGGATGAAAGCCGTCGCGAAGTCCCGGGCGACAGCGGTCACCGGGTATTCCGGGGCGGTGTTCAGCGCAGCCTTGCCTGGCACAAAAGTCTTCACTCCGTCCGCTGGTGGGGGGCGAGGATCAACCGCTCATCCTCTGTGAAAAAATGCTCGTCGCAGTTGTTACCGCTGCCACTGCGATCAACCACCAGGAAGTCATCCCGCTTTTCGATCGTCAGGACCGGATGGTGCCAGACGCCGCGATGGTAATTTATGCCCTGCCTGCCATTGGTGATGAAGGCACGGACGAGACCCGATACAGGTGCATCGCCAAGTGGCGCGACCACGATCAGAAAGGGGTTGCCGAGCAGCGGGACGAAAGCCTGGCTGCCCAGCGGATGGCGTTCGAGCATGCGGATGGTCAGCGGCATGTCCAGCGCGTCGGCGCGGAAGATGCTGATGATCGCCTTGTCGTCGGGCGTCGCGGTTTCTACCGTGGCCAGGCGATGGAAGCGCTGGGTCGAACCGTTGTTGATCATGAAGTGATCGCTGCCGTCGGTTTCGATCACGTCACCGAAAGGGGCGAAGGCTTCTTTGGTCAGCGGTTCAATCGTCAGTGTGCGCATGCTGTTCTTCTGTTCTCGAATTCGTAGGTTCGTGCGTGTGCTTGCTCTATCGCTTTTCTGTGGAAGCCGGCTTGCTGGCGGTGGCGGTGTGTGAGTCGACGAAGATATCGACTGTCCGATCGCTATCGTCAGCAAGCCGGCTCCAACAAGGAGCGCGTGTTACTTGGCGACCTTGCCCAACAGGCGCAGGCGGCTCACGCCACCATCCGGGAACACGTTCAGGCGGATGTGGGTGATCGGGCCAAGGGCCTTGATCTGTTCGACGAAGGTGTGCTCGGCGTGCATCTCCAGCTTCTGGCTCGGCAGCAGTTCGCGCCAGAACAGGCTCTGGGTCTCGATCTGGCTGTCGGTACCCCCCTTGACGTAGGCAGCCTGGATCGAGCAGCTGTCCGGGTAGTTGCCCTTGAAGTGCAGGGTGTCGACGATGATCTTCTCGATCTCGCCTGGATGGCCGAGGGCGACGATCACCCAGTCATTGCCCGGTGTGCGACGGCGTGCGGTTTCCCAGCCGTCGCCCATGTTGACGCCACGGCCGGGGTTGAGAATGTTGCTCATGCGGCCGAAGTGTTCGTCGGAGCAGGCCAGGGCGCGGCCGCCGTTCAGCGCGGCGGCGAGGTCGACCTGCTCGTTGTCGCCCACCGCCGACCAGTCGCGGTACGGAATGCCGTGAACGCGCAGGCGTGCCACGCCGCCGTCCGGGTAGATATTGAAGCGTAGGTGGCTGAAATGCTGCTCGTGGCTGATTTCATGGTAGTGGTGGCTGTTGCCCTGCAATTCGACGGCCGGCAGCACTTCGACCCACTGGGTGTTTTCGTCCGGCTCGCCTTCGCTCAGGAAGCAGGCTTCCAGAGAGGCCGAGGGTGGGTAGTTGCCGGTGAAGAACGAGGTGTCGATGTCCACGCCCTTGATCGAGCCGGGCACGCCCAGACGGATCACCGCGCTGTCGTAGCCTTCGAAGCGCTTGCGGCGCGATTCCCAGCCATCCATCCACTTGCCGTTGTCATCGAACACGCCTTCCTTCCACACGGCCGGGGTGGGTTGGAACAGGCGGTTGGCATCGGCGAACCAGTCGTCGGTGACGGAAATGATCCGGGTGCCCAGGCGGGCGTCGGCCAGGTTGACGAACTTTTCGAAAGGTGCGGCGTAAGCTTTCATTTTTCTTGTCTGCCTCTGAGCGAGTGGCTGGGAATGTCTGCCTGGCCCTGGACACCTGCGGCACCCGGGCCCGGCGCGTTACAGGTTCTGCAGGCGGAACAGGGCGATCCTGTTGATTTCGGCCAGGGCGCACTTGAACTCGGTGTCCACCGGGTTGTGGATGCGGGTTTCGAACGCGGCGAGGATCTGGTGCCGGTCGCTGCCCTTGACCGCCATGATGAACGGAAACCTGAACTTGGCCTTGTAGGCTTCGTTCAGCTCGGTGAAGCGCTGGAACTCTTCGGCCGTGCATTGGTGAATACCGGCGCCGGCCTGTTCGTGGGTGCTGGCTTCGGTCAGTTGGCCCTGGATCGCGGCCTTGCCGGCCAGGTCCGGGTGGGCGTTGATCAGGGCCAGTTGACTGGCGTGATCGGCGCTCAACAGGATGTCGCTCATGCGCTGATGCAGGGTCTCGATCTGGTCGAGCGTCGCGTCCTGGCCCAGGTCGAAGGCCTTTTCGGCCACCCATGGCGAGTGTTCGTAGATGTCGCCGAAGGCCGCGACGAAGGCCGCGCGGTCCAGGGTCGACGGCTTGAGGGTCCGGAACGCGCTCATTGCGCCGGCTCCTGGTAAGGGTGGGTGCTGTGCCAGTGGCGGGCGATGTCGACCCGGCGGGCGAACCAGACCTGGTCGAAGCCTTTCACGTACTCGAGGAAGCGTTGCAGCGCGGCCAGGCGCGCCGGGCGTCCGATCAGTCGGCAGTGCAGGCCGATGGAGAGCATTTTCGGCGACTCGGCGCCCTCGGCGTAGAGCACGTCGAAGGCGTCCTTGAGGTATTGGTAGAAGTCGTCGCCCTGGTTGAAGCCTTGCACCTGGGTGAAGCGCATGTCGTTGGTGTCGAGGGTGTAGGGAATCACCAGGTGCGGCTTGCCGGTCGGATTGTTCGGTTCCCAGTAGGGCAGGTCGTCGTCATAGGTGTCCGAGTCGTAGAGGAAGCCGCCTTCCTCCATCACCAGCCGGCGGGTGTTCGGGCCGGTGCGGCCGGTGTACCAGCCCAGCGGGCGTTCGCCGGTGATGTCGGTGAGGATGCGGATGGCTTCGAGCAGGTGCTCGCGCTCCTGCGCCTCGTCCATGTACTGGTAGTCGATCCAGCGATAGCCGTGGCTGCAGATCTCGTGACCGGCCTCGACCATCGCTCGGATGACGTCCGGGTGGCGCTGGGCGGCCATGGCCACGGCGAAGATGGTCAGCGGGATGTCGAGCTGCTTGAACAGCTTGAGGATCCGCCACACGCCGGCACGGCTGCCATACTCGTAGAGTGATTCCATGCTCATGTTGCGCTGGCCCTGCAGGGGTTGCGCCGCGACCATCTCCGACAGGAAGGCTTCGGACTCCTTGTCGCCGTGCAGGATGTTGCGCTCGCCGCCTTCCTCGTAATTGAGCACGAAGGACAAGGCGATACGGGCATTGCCCGGCCAGCGGGGATGAGGAGGGTTACTGCCGTAACCGATCAGGTCGCGTGGGTAGTCAGCGCTCACTGCAGTCTTCCTTCTTGTTCGTGGTGACGGTTGCGTGGCGCCCCGTTCGGGTTGGGTGGCGTCACGGCGATGAAGTGATTGTATACAACTTTATCACCGGTTTGTAAGTCGGTTTTTTCAAACTGCTGCCGATCCTACCTGTTCTGTTCGTCACTTAAAACCTGTCTGATCGGTCAGTTAATGGATTCAAGGTCGGCTATTTACCGGGCTTCTGTCAAGGTTGATAGCGACGGATGGTTGCGCGGAGAGGCGCAAAATTTATTGTGTACAATTTCTTTTAAAAGTGTCTTAATCATTTCGTCGCCAGATCGCCGGGACATTTTCCGGTCATCCGGCTCTCCTTCATCCACTGACTCCGGGAGGCGCGAAACCCGGTCTGCCGCAGGGCGGGCGGGTACGCAGAAGCAATGGGACGTTTGACTACGCATGTTTTGGATGCCGCGCACGGCTGCCCGGGCAGCTCGATCACGGTCGAGCTGTATCGGGTCGAAGGCGCCGGGCTGGAGCTGGTTGCCACGGCCGTGACCAATAGCGACGGCCGTTGCGATACGCCGCTGCTGCGGGGCGATGACTACCGATCCGGGGTTTATCAGTTGCAGTTCCATGCCGGTGACTACTATCGGGCCCGTGGCGTGACGCTGCCGGAGCCGGCCTTTCTCGATGTGGTGGTGCTGCGCTTCGGCATCAGCGCCGAGCAGGAGCATTACCACGTTCCCTTGCTGATTTCGCCCTACAGCTATTCGACCTATAGAGGAAGTTAGATCCTCCCAGGCACTGCGTAACCACTTCTTCGGTTCCTCTTGCCCGCCCACACTGCGGGCTTTTTTATGCCCGGGTTTTGTGCGAGCGGGCTTGCCCGCGAAAAGGCCGTTACGCCGTGCCGCGATCTAACGGCTCAACAGCGAAGCCGCCCCCGCCCCGCTGAACAACCCGGCACTGACCCGGTTGAACCAGCTTTGGCCCCGGCCGCTGCGCAGGTATTTCGCCGCCCCGTGGGCGCCCAGGCCGTAGGTCAACTTGCAGAGCAGGTCGAGCACGGTCCAGGTGGCGATCATCACCAGCAACTGGCCGAGGAACGGCTGGTCGGCCTTGAGAAACTGCGGCAGGAAAGCGGCAAAGAACAGAATGTCCTTGGGGTTGCTCGCACCCAGCACGAACGCGCGCCCAAACAGGGCACGAAAGCGCGGTACTGGCGCAGCGTCGGGCACATTGGCCGCCCGCGCCGGCTGACGCGACTGCTGCCAGCTTTGCCAGGCGAGATAGAACAGGTACAGCGCGCCGACAATCTTCAGCGTGCTGAACAACTGCTCCGAAGCCAGCAGCAGGGCGCCCAGGCCCAGGGCCGAGGCGCTGAGCAGACAGATCGAGGCGCTGACGCCGCCGAGGAAGGCCGGGTACGAACGACGCAATCCGTAATTCAGGCTGTTGCCGATCATCAGCAGTGACAGCGGCCCGGGGATCAGGATCACCACCAGGGCGGCGCCACTGAACAGTAACCAGGTTTCCAGACTCATCAGGTTTTTCCCTCGTCCAAAGGCCCCATCGCAATGGGGCCGGTTGTTGTTTTAGTGGTCTGCCAACGTCAGCCTTCTCTCAAAGGAAGATGAACTTGGCGATGAAAATCACGCACAGTACCCACAGGCTGACAGAGATCTCCCCGAACCTGCCGGTCCCCGCCTTGAGTGCCACATAGGTGATGAAGCCCAGGGCGATCCCGTCGGCGACCGAGAACGTCAGCGGCATCATGATCGCGGTGACGATCGCCGGAATGCTCTCCGTCGCCTCTTCCCAGTCGATATGCGCCAGGCTGCCCATCATCAGCATCGCCACGTAGATCAGGGCCCCCGCAGTCGCGTACGCAGGGATCATGCCAGCCAGCGGGGCGAAGAACATCGCTGCCACGAACAGTATGCCTACAGTAACAGCGGTCAGACCAGTCCGACCACCTGCGGCGACACCGGCGGCACTCTCCACGTAGCTGGTGACCGGCGGAACACCGACCACCGCGCCGAAGACGCTGGACACGCTGTCGGCCTTCATCGCCCGCGACAGGTTCTCGATACGGCCATCGGCATTGACCAGGTTGGCGCGCTGGGCGACCCCCATCAGCGTCCCGGCGGTGTCGAACATGTGCACGAAGAGAAAGGCCAGCACCACGCTGATCATGCTGACATTGAAGACCCCCGCCAGGTCCATGGCCATTCAGGTCGGCGCCAGGCTCGGCGGGGCGGAGAAAACCCCGTGGTACTCGACCAGGCCCAGCCCCCAGCCGACCAGGGTGACGCTGATGATGCTGATCAGGATCGCGCCGAACACCCGGTGATAGCTGAGAATCGCGATCATCAGGAAACACACGGCGGCCAGCAGCGGGCCGGGCTCGTTCAGGGCGCCGAGCCTGAGCAGGGTGGCGGGGCTGGCGACGACGATGCCGGCGGTTTTCAGGCCGATGAGCCCGAGGAACAGTCCGACCCCGGCGCCCATGGCGTGGCGCAGGCTGACAGGAATGCTGTTGAGCAGCCATTCGCGGACCCGTGACAGGGTCAGGATCATGAACAGCACCCCGGAGATGAATACCGCGCCGAGCGCGGTTTCCCAGTGGTAGCCCATGGTGCCGACCACGGTATAGGTGAAGAACGCGTTGAGCCCCATGCCGGGCGCCAGCCCCACCGGCCAGTTGGCGTAGAGCCCCATCAGCAGGCAGCCCAGGGCGGCGGCGATGCAGGTAGCGACGAAGGCTGCCCCGTGGTCGATACCGGCATCGGCCATGATGTTCGGGTTGACGAAGATGATGTAGGCCATGGTGATGAAAGTGGTCACCCCGGCGATCAGTTCGGTTTTGACCGTGGTGCCGTGCAGTCTGAGCCTGAACAGGCGTTCCAGCAGGCTGGTGCTCGAGGACGGCGAGAGATCCAGCGTGGGTGCTTCGGATTTGCGGCTTTCCACAGCGATTACTCCTCAGGGTTTTATTGTTATTTCCAGAGCCGGGCGCGTCATCGTAGGCAACGGCTCCTTGAGGGAGTGCGGATTTTGTTGACCTAAAGGTCAGGAACTCACACGAAGCGGATTATGCTTTTGTATACAAATAAATCAAATAATGTTTTTGATGGTGTGTGCGATATTTCGGTGAGCCGGGCTATATCGCCTGGTGGTAGAGGGCGGGGCCGATTTGCGGCCCGGCGCGGGCAAGCCAGCTCGCCGTTGGGGCAGCGTCAGGCCTGGCGGCTCTCGCCCAAGGCCCGGTTGACCGCCATCCAGCCATCCACCGCCGCTTCGCCCGCCTGAGCAAAGGCCTTCTGCAACAGCTTGACCTGCTCGCGGCGCAGCGATTCTTCCAGACCGGTCCCGTCAGTGGTCAGGCACAGCAGGCGTTTGCGCTTGTCCGTCGGCGAAGCGACGCTCTGCACCAGCCCCATTTCCGTCAACTGGCGCAACGGCATGTTCAGCGCCTGCTTGCTGACGCCCAGGCGATCGAGCAGTTCCTTGACGCTCAGGTCCGGGTAGCGCGCGATGAAAAACACGATCCGCTGGTGCACCCGACTCAGGCCGCGACGTTCGAGCATTTCGTCGGCCTTGGCGGTGAACGCCTGGTAGCCGAAGAAAAACGCCTCCATGGCGTCCTGTTGGGTATTGGAGTTTTTAAGGTCAAGCATATTGACGTATTGGCTCGTGGCGTCGTAATTTCGGTCAAGTATTTTGACTTATTCCTCTTCCGCTCCGCCACCGGTGACCTGTCATGGCCTTCTCCGAACGTGTTACGCGTCTCAAAAGCTCTCTGATTCGTGAAATCCTCGCTGCTGCCCAGCGTCCCGAGGTGATGTCGTTTGCCGGCGGGCTGCCGGCCGAGGCGATGCTGCCGACGCTGGAGTGGGAGGGCATGCCACGCGCCATGGGCCAGTACGGCATGAGTGAGGGCGAGCCGGCCCTGCGTGAAGTGCTGGCGGCCCAGGCGCGGGCCCTGGGGGTCGACTGCCAGGCCAGCCAGGTGTTGGTGCTCGGCGGTTCCCAGCAGGCCCTCGACCTGGCCGCCAAGCTGCACATCGACAAGGGCACCGAAATCCTGCTGGAAGGGCCGACCTACCTGGCGGCCCTGCAGATCTTCCAGTTGTTCGGGGCCGATTGCCTGAGCGTTCCTCAGGAGTCGGACGGGCCCGACCTGCGGCAGTTGCGCGAGCGCCTGGAACGGCATCGGCCGGCGTTCGTCTACCTGATCCCGACATTCCAGAATCCGTCCGGCGTCTGCTACAGCGAGGCCAAGCGCGCCGGTGTCGCGACGTTGCTGGATGAGTTCGGCGTGACCCTGATCGAGGACGAGCCCTATCGCGAACTCAGCTACGACGGGGTCGATGCCGTGCCGATCGTCGCCCGTCTGAAGAAGGCCAGCTGGATCTACACTGGCACCGTCTCCAAGACCTTGGCCCCTGGGCTGCGGGTCGGCTACCTGATCGCCAGTCCCGACCTGTTCCCGCACCTGCTCAAGCTCAAGCAGTCGGCGGACCTGCATACCAACCGCGTCGGCCAGTGGCAGGCGTTGCAGTGGATCGGCACGGAAAAATATCGCCAGCACCTGCAGGCTTTGCGCAGTTTCTACCGGGGTCGCCGGGACGCGTTCGCCGCAGCGCTGGAACGGCATTTCGCCGACCTGGCCGACTGGCACGTGCCCCAGGGAGGTTTGTTCTTCTGGTTGACCCTCAAGCAGCCGCTGGATACCCGCACCCTGCTCGACGCTGCACTGGCTCGGGACGTCGCGTTCATGCCCGGCGAACCTTTTTTTGCCGAACCGGAGCGTAATCCGGGTAATCTGCGTCTGAATTTCAGCCATATCGCGCCGGAGCGCCTGGACGAAGGTCTGGGTCGACTGGCCGCTGTCGTACGTCATGCACAGGCCGCAAAAGCGGCTTAAGGGGAGGGCCATGTACAAGGTTTATGGGGATTACCAGTCGGGCAACTGCTACAAGATCAAGCTGATGCTGCATCTGCTGGGGCAGGAATACCGTTGGCACCCGGTGGACATCCTCAAGGGTGACACCGAGACCCCCGAGTTCCTGGCAATGAACCCCAACGGCAAGGTACCGGTGCTGCAACTGGAAGACGGCACCTGCCTGTGGGAGTCCAATGCCATCCTCAACTTCCTGGCCGACGGCAGCGAGTTCCTGCCGACCGAGCCGCGCCTGCGTACCCAGGTGCTGCAATGGCAGTTCTTCGAACAGTACAGCCATGAGCCGTATATCGCGGTGGCGCGTTTCATCGAGTTCTATCTGGGCTTGCCCGAGGAGCGGCGCGAGGAGTACCTCAAGCTGCAGAAGCGTGGGCACAAGGCCCTGAAGGTGATGGAGAAGCAGTTGCAGCAGACGCCGTACCTGGTCGGTGAGCATTACTCGATCGCCGACATCGCGTTGTATGCCTACACCCATGTTGCCCATCAGGGCGGTTTCGACCTGAGTGCCTATCCGGCCATCCAGGCGTGGCTGCGGCGGGTGGCGAGCCATCCCCGGCACGTGACGATGGAGGGCTGATCGATCGCCCCGGGTACCCGGCATATGCCGGGCTCCCGGGGCGTCGTTTCAGGCGGCGAAGCGCTTGTCCAGGTAGTCGATGATCACCTTGGATTCGTACATCCAGGTGATCTGGCCGTTTTCCTCGATACGCAGGCACGGCACCTTGATCTTGCCACCCTGTTCGAGCAGGGTCTGGCGATCCTGTTCGTTGTTCTTCGCATCGCGCAGGGCCACCGGCACGTTCAGGCGGTGCAGGGTGCGGCGGGTCTTCACGCAGAACGGGCAGGCGTGGAACTGGTACAGGGTCAGGCTCTTGGCGGCGGCGTCGACCTTGGCCTGGTTCTCGGCGCTGCGCTGCTGCTTGCGTGGACGGGTGAGGAAGTCGATGAGGATGATGAGCTGGCCCAGGCCGACTCGAAGGGCTTTGACTAACACGGGATAGCCTCATGGGGCGGTGGAGTAGGCGGGCAGCTTACCTGATTTTCTCCAGGCGAAAAAAACCGGCGATGAACGCCGGTTTCTTCAGGTCGCCCGGTGTTACTTGATCAGGGCGAGGAACTCGCTGCGGGTCGCCGCGTTCTCGCGGAATTCACCGAGCATCACCGAGGTGATCATCGACGAGTTCTGCTTCTCGACACCGCGCATCATCATGCACATGTGCTTGGCCTCGATCACCACGGCAACGCCCAGGGCACCGGTGACCTGCTGGACCGCATCGGCGATCTGGCGGCTGAGGTTTTCCTGGATCTGCAGGCGGCGGGCGTACATGTCGACGATCCGCGCGACCTTCGACAGGCCCAGCACCTTGCCGCTCGGAATGTAGGCCACGTGGGCCTTGCCGATGAAGGGCAGCAGGTGGTGTTCGCACAGCGAGTAGAGCTCGATGTCCTTGACCAGAACCATTTCGCTGTTATCGGAGCTGAACAAGGCACCGTTGGTGACTTCTTCCAGGGTCTGTTGATAACCGCGGCAAAGGTACTGCATGGCTTTGGCGGCACGCTTTGGCGTGTCGAGCAAACCCTCGCGGGAAACGTCCTCGCCGAGTTGACCGAGGATCGCCGTGTAATTCTGTTCCAGGGACATGAATCTACCTGTGGGAGTTTACGCAAAGGCCAAGGATACGGCGGCTGGCAGCCGCCTGCAAATTCGATGACGGTTCGGTTACTCGTCGCGGCCTTCCATCATGGTCCGCTTGAGCATCACATACACCGCTCCAGCCCCGCCGTGGCGGGCCTGGCAGGAGGTGAAGCCGAGCACCTGGGCATGCTGGCGCAGCCAGGTGTTGACATGGCTCTTGATCATCGGGCGCTTGCCGTCCAGGCGCACCGCCTTGCCGTGGGTGACGCGCACGCAGCGGATTTCGAACTTCGTCGCTTCGGCCAGAAACGCCCAGAGGGTTTCCCGGGCCTTTTCCACGGTCATGCCATGCAGGTCGAGGCTGCCTTCGAACGGGATCTGGCCGGCCTTGAGCTTGCGCATCTGGCTTTCCTGCACGCCGTCACGGGACCAGTACAGCTCGTCCTCGGCGCCGACATCGATCACGAACTGGTCGGACAGGCCGTCCACCGTGGTGACTTCACTGCGCACGGTGGCCGCCTGGCGCAGCTTGGCCAGTTGGGCGCGGTCGGACTTGGGTTTGCCGGTATCGGCACGATCGTGCTTGATCGGCTTTACACCGCGGATTTCGCTTTGAAACAGGGAAAAATCGTCGTCTTGCATGTCAGTCTCCGCAGGAACCGCCAGTTTACCCAAGTGGTGGGCTTCACGTCACAGGCGATTCCTGGAAGACCCCGGGTCAGTCGTGCTTTTTCATCAGGTGCGGGGCCATGTTCAACGACTGGCCGCGACGCATCCGCCGACGGCAGCGGCGCCACAGCCACACACCGACGTACAGCACCAGCAGCCCCAGCACCAGGATCACCGTCGAGGCGCCCGGGTTGGTGTTCAGTTCCCCCATGGCCGGGGCGTGCCCCAGCAGGCTGGCGATACCGGCCATCGTCATCAGCACACCGAAAGTCGCCAGCAGCGCCGCGAAACCGGCGCCCAGACGCGAACGCCAATTGCTCTCGCCCTTGGGGCGCAGTCGGCGGGCGTCGAATCCATCATCGGATATCTTCATTCCGATTTCCTCTCTGATTATCGGCCGTTCGACCGGGAGATGGTCGGCTTGTTCCGGACGCGGTGGGGAAATCGGAGAATGAGGGGGGCGCTAACGGATGGGCGGTCGTCCGGATCGCCCATTCCGGCTGGCTCAGATCAGGTCCCTGGTCAGTGCCAGGGTGGCGAAATTGTCGGCCATGATTGCCATCTCGGTACGCTGAACCTGGGCGGCACTGATGATCTCGCCCTTGTGGGGCAGATCGCGGGTGGCACAGGCATCTTCCACCAGGGTGCAGCGGAAACCCAGGTTCTTGGCGGCGCGTACGGTGGTGCTGACGCTTGAGTGGCTCATGAAACCGCAGACGATCAGGTCCAGCGGGCCGAGGTCCTGCAGCTGTTTTTCCAGGCCGGTGCCATGGAAGGCGCTGGGCAGCAGCTTGCCGATCAGTGTTTCGTCACCCTGGGGCTCGAGGCCTGGAATGAACTGGCCGCGTTCGCCCTGTGGATCGAACAGGCCGCCAACGGTCCCCAGGTGGCGCACGTGCACGATCGGCCGGCCGGCCACGCGGGCGGCAGCGAGCAACTGCTTGATGTTGTCGACGGCTTCCTGCATGCCGGACAACGCGAGCGGGCCGCTGAGATATTCTTTCTGGGCGTCGATGATCAACAGGGTGGCGTGGTTCAGATTGGCTGCTGCGTAACCTCGGCCACTGAGTTGAAACATCGTCTTTGGAACGGACATTCGGGGGGCTCCTGTGCGTGGGGCTTTTGCCTATTGTCCTCCGGCTGAGCGTTTATGTGAATCGCTACCGACGCAGGCGCCGTGGTTACTGGCTTGCAGCCATGTCAATAGACGACTGCCAGGGGGCCGGAAAGTGCTCGATGATGTCTTTTTGCCTTGTTTCCACCCGGCGTCCGTTTGGCTGTTAGAATCGCCCGTCGTTTTTTCAGGAGTCTACCCGTGATCACTTCCCGCCTGCGCACCCTGCGCGACCACATCCGTTGGGCTGTCAGCCGTTTTCACGGCGCGGAGCTGTTTTTCGGCCATGGTACCGACAACGCCTGGGACGAGGCTCGGCAACTGGTGCTGGGCGCCTTGCACCTGCCTTGGGAAATTGCCGACAGCTACCTCGACTGTCGGCTGGAAGACGACGAACTGACCCACCTGCAGCACCTGCTCAAGCGTCGCATCGAAGACCGCGTGCCGACCGCTTACCTGCTGGGCGAGGCCTGGTTCTGCGGGTTGCCGTTCATTGTCGACGAGCGCGTGCTGATCCCGCGTTCGCCGATCGGCGAACTGATCGAAAGCCGCTTCGCCCCCTGGCTGGGTGCGGAACCGGCGCGCATTCTCGACCTGTGCACCGGCTCGGGCTGCATCGGCATTGCCTGCGCCTATGAGTTCGAAGAGGCGGAGGTGGTGCTGGCAGATCTGTCCTTCGAGGCGCTGGAGGTGGCGAACCGCAATATCGAGCGTCATGGTGTCGATGAGCGCGTGTTCACGGTCCAGGGCGACGGTTTCGACGGTTTGCCGGGACAGCGTTTCGACCTGATCGTCTCCAACCCGCCGTATGTCGATGCCGAGGATTTTGCCGACATGCCCGCGGAGTACCAGCATGAGCCGGAGCTGGGCCTGGCTTGTGGCGACGATGGCCTGAACCTGGTGCGGCGGATGCTGGCCGAGGCGGCGGATCACCTGACCGAGAAGGGCCTGCTGATCGTCGAGGTGGGCAACAGCCAGGTGCACGTCGAGGCGTTGTATCCGGAAGTGGACTTTGCCTGGCTGGACTTCGAGCGGGGCGGGCATGGGGTGTTCATGCTGACGGCGCAGCAGTGCCGCGAGCACCAGGCGCTGTTTGCCTCGAGAATTTGATCGCTTTACAGCAGCCGGCGCATTTCCCTGCGGGAGCCGGCCGGGCGGCTCCTACAGAGGGGGGAGTGCGCCACCAGGTCTAACGGTGGGTGGCGATCCAGATCAGCAGGCCGGCCTGGAACACCGCGAAGGCCACCAGGCAGGTGATGGTGAAGCGCAGTCCGGTGTCTTCACGCTTGAACTTGCTGACCCGCTCTTCCTGTTGGCGCAGCTTCACTTCCTGCTCCTGCAGGTTCTGCTCGGCCTGCTGGAGCATCTGCGCGGCCTCGAGAATTTCCACGAACTGCACTTTCTCGGTGTTCCACTGGGCCAGCAGTTCGCCCACCTGCATGTCCTTGTAGCTGCCCTTGAGGTGTTGCGGGTCGGCGTAAACCACGTCGAAGCCCTGGACCCGCAGGAAATGGTCGCGACGCAGGCGGGTGTCTTCGTTCAGCGCATCCTTGTTCTGCAGGGCGGCGCCGTCGATGCGGTAGTGCGACCATTTCTTCTGCGCCCAGATCGCCGCCTGCGCCACCAGGAAACGCCCGATCCCACGGTTCCACGGCTCCACCTGCAGGCCGCCCTCGGGGCCGAAGTGCACGCGTTTGGTGGTGTGGTCGATCCACATGTCGAGCTGGTTCTGTTCCTTGCGCACCTTCTGCGCCGGCAACTGGATGTTCATGCGCAGCAGGCTGCGCTCCTTGCTGTTGCGCTCGGCGTAGCCGAACTGGACAAAGCGCAGGGGACGCCCGCCGGTGTTGCGATCGGTGGCCAGGGGGGCCAGGCGCAGCATCTTGAAGTGCTCGGGTTGCACATCGGCCCACGGCAGTTCCACCGGCGCGGGTTCGACGGCTTCGGCGTTGCTTTCGGGTGACGCTTGAGTTTCTGTCATTCGGCGAGATCCTGTCCGTGCCCAGCTTGCCGGTAACAATATCGATACCGGCAATGGCCTTATCGGCCGCTTCTGCCAGGACTGGAGGGCAAAATCGTCTCAATGGCGAGCAAGTCCGTCGATAAAGCCGGTAATCGGCTGTTCCAGGCCGGCGGCCAGCGGCAGTTGCGGGTTGTTATAGGAGGCCAACTGCTGCTGAATGTCCTCGGGCACGATGCGCAGAATGTGATTCATGCCGTCGATGATCGCCAACTGCGCATCCGGTTTCGCCGCCTTCAGCGCCTTGGCGTCGTCGACGCTGACCTGGATATCGTTGCGGCCCTGGACGATCAGCGCCGGTACCTTCAACCGGCCGAAGGCCGCGGCCGGGTCCTGTCGGAACAGGCTGATCAGATAAGGCTGGACGCTGGGGCGGAAGATCGGCTCCAGCGGTTGCGGAATATTGGCGTCCGGGTGCCCGGCCTTGAGGCTGTCGAGCAGTTCGTTGCTGCGCAGCATCAACGCCGGTGGCAGGCGCCTGGCCAACTGCTGGCGCAGCACCTGGTCGACCGGACGACCGCTGCCCGATACGGAAATGACCCCGGCGATATCCAGCTTCGGCGCGGCGAGGCTGGCGATCAGTGCGCCTTCGCTGTGGCCGAGCAGGATCAGTGGGCCCAGGCGTGGGTCGGCCTTGAGCTTTTCTCCCCAGGCCACGGTATCGGCGACATAGGCGTCGACGCTCAGATTGCGTTCGTTGGGCGTGGCCGCGAGGCTGGCCGCCACGCCACGCTTGTCGTAGCGCACACTGGCGATGCCGTGTCTGGCCAGCATCCAGGCCAGGCGCTTGAGGCTGTCGTTGCGTCCACCATCGGGATTGTTGCCGTCGCGGTCGGTGGGGCCGGAGCCGGCGACGATCAATACCACCGGTACCGGCCGGTCGGACTTGGGCAGCAGCAGCGAGCCGAACAGTTCGCCGTTGCCGCTATCGAGTTCGATCGGCCGTTGCAGGACGACACCGGCCTGGGCAAGGCCGCTGAACAGGGTCAAGGTCAGGAGCAGAATACGCAGCATCATGGGGCCATCATGGACAAGGTGCCGGTTGGACTCGCAACCGCCGATAAGGTTCGAGGATGAACTCGTCGGTTAGCCTGCGTATACTGGGCCGCTCGGTTATCTAGATCTGATTCGCGGAGCGTCCTGCATGTCCGGCAATACCTACGGCAAGCTGTTCACTGTCACCACCGCCGGCGAAAGCCATGGTCCGGCGTTGGTCGCCATTGTCGATGGCTGCCCGCCAGGCCTGGAGCTGTCGCTTGCGGACCTGCAGCGCGACCTCGACCGGCGCAAGCCCGGCACCAGCCGACACACTACCCAGCGCCAGGAGCCGGACGAGGTGGAGATCCTCTCCGGGGTCTTCGAAGGACGCACCACCGGCTGCGCGATCGGACTGCTGATTCGCAACACCGACCAGAAATCCAAGGACTACTCGGCGATCAAGGACCTGTTCCGCCCGGCCCACGCCGACTACACCTACCACCACAAGTACGGTGAGCGCGACTACCGTGGTGGTGGCCGCAGTTCGGCGCGGGAAACCGCGATGCGCGTGGCGGCGGGGGCGATTGCGAAGAAATTCCTCGCCAGCCAGGGCATCGTCATTCGTGGCTACATGAGCCAGTTGGGTCCGATCGAGATTCCCTTCAAGACCTGGGAGTCGGTCGAGCAGAACGCCTTCTTCAGCCCTGATCCGGACAAGGTACCGGAGCTGGAAACGTACATGGACCAACTGCGCCGTGACCAGGACTCGGTCGGCGCGAAGATCACCGTGGTCGCCGAAGGGGTGATGCCCGGCCTCGGCGAGCCGATCTTCGACCGCCTGGATGCCGAACTGGCCCACGCGCTGATGAGCATCAACGCGGTCAAGGGCGTGGAGATCGGCGCCGGTTTCGCCTGCGTGGCCCAGCGTGGCACCGAACACCGCGATGAGCTGACCCCTGAAGGTTTCCTCAGCAACAACGCCGGCGGCATTCTCGGCGGTATCTCCTCCGGCCAGCCGATCGTGGCGCACCTGGCGCTCAAGCCGACGTCCAGCATTACCACGCCGGGCCGCTCCATCGACATTCATGGCAACCCGGTGGACGTGATCACCAAGGGCCGCCACGACCCGTGCGTCGGCATCCGCGCCACGCCGATCGCCGAGGCGATGATGGCGATCGTGCTGATGGATCACCTGCTGCGTCATCGCGCGCAGAATGCGGATGTGCGGGTCGGTACCCCGGTGCTGGGCCAGCTGTAATGTCGGGAGCGCCGCTCCCTTACTGGCGGCTGTCCGGTTTCTACCTGTTCTATTTCGCCCTGCTCGGCGCCACGGCGCCTTACCTGGCGCTTTACTTCCACCACCTGGGGTTCGCCCCGGCGCGGATTGGCGAACTGGTGGCGATCCCGATGCTGATGCGCTGCGTGGCGCCGAACATCTGGGGCTGGCTGGGCGACTACACCGGCCGGCGCCTGCTGATCGTGCGCTGTGGCGCGGCCTGTACGCTACTGGCGTTCTCGCTGATCTTCCTCGACAAGAGCTACGCCTGGCTGGCGCTGGTCATGGCCTTGCACGCGTTCTTCTGGCACGCCGTGCTGCCGCAGTTCGAGGTCATCACCCTGGCGCACCTGCGCGGCCAGCCCGGGCGCTACAGCCAGATCCGCCTGTGGGGCTCGATCGGCTTCATCCTTGCCGTGGTGCTGATCGGCCGGTTGTTCGAATGGCTGAGTCTGGATATCTATCCGCTGACGATCGTGGCGATCATGGCCGGCATCACCCTGAGCACCGCCTGGGTACCCAATGCGCAACCGCTCGCCCATGACCAGCGGCCGGCAGGCGCGGGCTTTCTCAGTCAGTTGCGCAGCCCCGGCGTGCTGGCTTTCTATCTATGCGTCGCGTTGATGCAACTGAGCCACGGTCCCTATTACACCTTCCTGACCCTGCACCTGGAAAACCTCGGTTACAGCCGCGGCCTGATCGGCCTGCTCTGGGCCCTGGGGGTGCTGGCCGAAGTGCTGATGTTCCTTGGCATGAGCCGGATTCTCGCGCGGTTTTCCGTGCGCCGGGTGCTGGCGGCGAGTTTTCTCCTGGCGGCCCTGCGCTGGCTGCTGCTGGGCTCCTTCGCCGAACACCTGTGGGTGCTGCTGTTCGCCCAGTTGCTGCACGCGGCCACGTTCGGCAGTTTCCATGCCTCGGCCATTCATTTCGTCCAGCGCAGCTTCGGTTCGCGCCAACAGGGGCAGGGTCAGGCCCTCTACGCCGCGTTGTCCGGCACCGGTGGGGCCCTGGGCGCGTTGTACGCCGGCTACAGCTGGAACGCCCTGGGGCCGACCCTGACTTTCAGTATCGCCAGCCTGGCGGTCCTGGCCGCCGCGATTATCATTGCCACCCGCATGCAAGAGGAACGGCCCTGAGCCCTCCCCAGAGGAAATAGCAGCCATGAGCATTCTGTCCGTTTATCCCGTCAACAGCCCGGACCTGCCGAACAAGGTGCTGACCCACGTTGACGATATCGCCTCGACCCTGGCGGAGCGGGGCGTGCGCTTCGAGCGGCTGTCCGTCGCCACGCCGATTCGCCCCGGCACTCCTGAGGAGGACGTGTTCGAAGCCTGTCGGGCCCAGCTCGATTCCCTGATGAGTGAGCACGGCAGTGTCGCGGTCGACGTCATCAGCCTCGACGACAGTCATCCGCGGAAGGCCGAACGCTGCGCACAGTGGCTGCGCGAGCAGCGCCAGCAGGCCAGTGAAATACGGGTATTTCTTGGCGGGCGAGGGCTGCTCAGCCTGCATATCGACGATTATGTTTATGCCGTGCTGTGCGAAAGAAACGATCTGATCAGCATACCGGCCGGCACGTCGTACTGGTTCGACCTGGGCGAGGAGCCGCGTTGTGTGGTGGTCCGACTGTTCGACAGGACCGAGGGGGGCTTGGCCACTATGGTCGAGGACGATATTGCCGGTCGTTTTCCCCGTCTGGACGACTGAAGGCCTGGATTGCCGACATTAAACAGTCGCCGTACGGCTTGAGTGATTAAAACTTGAGTCGGAAGCGAATGTTTCAATTTGTAGGATGCTGCCTAATGAAATGTCGGCCATCCCTGTTTATGTTTGTGGTTGGTTGTTAATTCCCACTTCTGTGTAACTCTCTGTTTTCGGCGGTTGTTCGTTTGTTACCTCAAAGACATGGCAACAACTGTGCGAACTGTTGAAAGTCACAGGGAGGAACTGACATGAGCATCCCCACCATATTGGCGGCCGGTGTCGCGCAGATGGCCCGGCATCGGCCGACGGATATCAAGGAGTCGCGGGAGCCGCTTAAACAGGATGTTGTTCAGGTGCTGCTGCCGACACTGAAGAAGAACCGCCGCAATCGCCTGGCCAAGGCCCAGACCCTCAGCGAGAAGGAGCTGGAGGTGCTCAAGTGGGCCAAGGCGGGCAAGACGGTCTGGGAAATCAGCGTGATCCGCAATGTGTCCGAAGCCACGGTGAAGTTTCATCTACGCAACATTTATCACAAGCTGGGGGTGAGCAATCGTGCCCACGCTGTCGGCGAGGCCGTCCATCGCGGCCTCGTCTAGGTCACCCGCCATGCAGGCTCAGTGATAGGACGGCAGGGCAAAACGGTTCTGGCTCTGCAGCAGGGAAATGGCCGGCAATTCGCTGGGCTGGCCGGCGAGGTCGCGACGAATCGCACTGATCACCCAGGTCAGCTGTTCCGCGGTGTGCAATTGGGCGTAGGAGATCGAGCGTTTCATCTGCTTGCCGTCGCGGTCACGCAGTGTGAGCAGCACGCCGCCGTCGGGACGGGGCTGGGTGGTGACTTCGTAGTTGGAGAATACAGAAGAGAATTTTTCCTGGATCAGGTCCATGTCGATCAACTCCGTCAACTAGTGAATGGCTAGGGATGGAGTGAAAGGTGCAGTGATTGTGCCAGTATCTATTTTTTATAAAATTCTTGTAAATCAATGAGTTATGGTTTTATTGATTTCGGCCTGTCGTGCAAAATGCAAGATCGGCTGTCGTGCATCCTGCATTTTGCCCAGCGATGGCCGTTGCCGGCCCGGGCGAATGCGAGGATACAAAACTTTGCAAAACCTTCATGTACAGCTTCGCCGGGGTTGCCGTATTTTCGAGGCGAGACGGGGCCCTGGCGAGGCTTCGGGACCCGGGGCTGCAACAAGGACAGTGGGCGAGGTTGTCGGCCCGGACGACGTTCGCTCGATAATAATAAAAGACAGGATGTGACCCATGAACGTTCAAACCGATGACGTGATCACCTGGGGCATGATGCTCCGCAAGCTTCCTGCCGTGGCCAAGGCAATGCCGCGTGTCATTCGCGGACTCAAGTTGTCCAAGGTGAAAGCCCTCGACCAACCGTGCGGACTCGCCTGGAGTTTCGAGCAGGCGGTGGCACGCAATCCTTCGGGAGCTGCGCTGCTGTATGGCAACCGTTCCCTGACTTATCTGCAGACCAACCAGTGGGCCAACCGCATTGCCCATTACCTGATCGGTCAGGGCATCGGCAAGGGCGATGTGGTCGGTGTCCTGATCGAAAACCGCATCGAGCTGCTGGTGACGATCCTGGCGGTGGCCAAGGTGGGCGGTGTCTGTGCGATGCTCAACACGTCACAGACCCACGGCGCGCTGGTGCATGGCATCACGCTGGTGTCGCCCGTGGCAATGGTGGTCGGCGCAGAGTTGCTTGGGGCCTATTCGGCCGTGCGCGAGCAGGTGGCGATCGATCCGGCCCGGCATTACTTCGTGGCGGATCAGGACACCGATGCCGATCCGGGCGAGGCGCCCGCCGGCTGGATCAACCTGATGAGCGCCAGCCTCGGCCAGGACCAGACGAACCCGGCCAGCAGCCAGCAGATCTTCTGTGATGACCCGTGCTTCTATATCTATACCTCCGGCACCACCGGCCTGCCCAAGGCCGGGATCTTCCGCCACGGCCGCTGGATGAAGACCTACGCCAGCTTCGGCCTTATCGCTCTCGACATGGGGCCGCAGGACGTCCTCTATTGCACCCTGCCGCTGTATCACGCCACGGGCCTGTGCGTTTGCTGGGGCTCGGCGATTGCCGGGGCGTCGGGGTTCGCCTTCCGGCGCAAGTTCAGCGCCAGCCAGTTCTGGGGCGAGGCGCGGCGTTTCAATGCCACCACCCTGGGTTACGTGGGCGAGTTGTGCCGCTATCTGTTGGATCAGCCGCCAAGCCCCGCGGACAAGCACAACAAGGTGGTGAAGATGATCGGCAACGGTCTGCGTCCGAGCGTCTGGCGGGAGTTCAAGCAGCGTTTCGACATCGACCACATCAGCGAATTCTATGCCGCCAGCGATGGCAACATCGGTTTCACCAACGCGCTCAATTTCAACAACACCATCGGCTTTTCCCTGATGTCCTGGGCCCTGGTGGAATATGCCCCGGATTGCGGGACACCGCTACGCGACGCCGACGGTTTCATGCGCAAGGTGCCCAAGGGCGGCCAGGGCCTGCTGCTGGCGCGGATCGACGACAAGGCGCCGCTGGACGGCTACACCGAATCGGCCAAGACCCAGAAGGTCGTGCTGTGCGACGTGTTCGAAAAGGGCGACCGCTATTTCAATACCGGCGACCTGCTGCGCGATATCGGTTTCGGACATGCCCAGTTCGTCGACCGCCTGGGCGATTCCTACCGCTGGAAGGGTGAGAACGTCTCCACCACCGAGGTGGAGAACATCCTGTTGCAACATCCGCATATTGCCGAAGTGGTGGCCTACGGTGTGGAGATCAGCAACACCAATGGTCGGGCCGGGATGGCCGCGATCACGCCTGCCGAATCGCTGGCGACCCTGGATTTCTCGGAGTTGCTCAGTTTTGCCCGCCGGCAGATGCCCAGTTATGCGATCCCGCTGTTCCTGAGGATCAAGCTGAAGATGGAGACCACCGGTACCTTCAAGTACCAGAAGGGCCGGCTGCGGGATGAGGCGTTCGACCCCGGCAAGGTGGGCGACGATCCGATCTACGCCTGGCTGCCGGGCTCCGACACCTATGTACAGGTGACCGGGCGGATTCATGAAGAGATTCGTGCCGGCAAGTTCCGTTATTGATTCTGGCTATGGAAGGGCTTGAAAAATAAGGCATGACAGGGAAACTCAAGCTGGGGAAACTGGCTCCATAGATGAGTCGTTTCCCGTTCAGCCACAGGGAGTTCCGAGATGTCCGATCAAGCCCGACAAATGACCGAAGAAGAAGCCGCCGAATTTGCCGAACAGGTATTCGATGTGGCGCGCAAGGGCGATGCCGCGATGCTGGCCGCGCTGCTGAGCAGCGGCCTGCCAGTCAACCTGCGCAATCACAAGGGCGACACCCTGCTGATGCTCGCCAGCTACCATGGTCATGTCGATGCGGTGCGGGTGCTGCTCGAACACAAGGCCGATCCGGAAATCCGCAATGCCAACGGCCAGAGTCCGATTGCCGGGGCCGCCTTCAAGGGCGACCTGCCGATGGTCAGGCTGTTGATCGAAGGCGGGGCGCAGGTCGAAGGGGCTTCGGCCGATGGGCGCACGGCCTTGATGATGGCGGCGATGTTCAACCGTACCGCGATCGTCGAGTACCTGTTGAGCCAGGGGGCCGATCCCCAGGCCACGGATGCCAATGGTGTCACGGCGTTGGCGGCCGCGCTGACCATGGGCGCAACGGACACGGCCGCACAGTTGCAGCAGCTCGGTGGCTGAGCTTGTCGACGCGGTGCAGGTCTTGTACCTGCGCGGCGCCGGTATTTGCGCTATCCTTCGCGCCCCCGAACAGCCCCAGGTCGCAGCGTCCCCATGAAAACCGCCCTTATCGAACTCATCACCAAAATCAGTTCCGGCTGCATGGGCGAAGCCGAGATCCTGCAGATCGCCAGCGAGGCCGCCGAGGCCTATGCGGACGAGGCCGGTTTCCTGGCGGCCAACCCGGACATCAACTACGACGACAGCTTCCCGATCCCCCTGGGGGAGTGGGTGGTGGTCGGCAGCCTGCCGGAGACCGTATTGTTCCAGGCGGATACTTACATGGATCTGTTCGCCCAGATCGTCGCGTCCTTTGGCAAGGACGTGCCGTTCAACATCAAGCCCAGGCAACTGGCCAAGGTCGAGGCACTGACGGCGCTGAACCGCATCCAGATCCAGCTTTCAAGCATGAACCCGGAAATGGGCGGCTACGTGCTGCTGAACTTCAGCCAACTGCTGGATGATGAGTTGCAGGCGGTGCTGGTCTACGGCAACGACCTGCCGCGGGTGCTGGAGTTGTGCGAGCAGGTCGGCATCGCCGCCGCGCCGTCCCTGGAAGCCTTGCGGGTCGCGCTGCACGTCTGAGGCAGGCATTGGACGGAACCCTGGTCGTGGCCGACTATCCTAGTAGTGCCAGTCCTCATCATTCGGGAGCAGCACCATGGGTTCGACTTTCAATGGCCTCGTTGGCCTGATCATCCTGGCTCTGGATATCTGGGCCATTCTCAACGTCCTGAAAAGCGGTGCCGAAACCGGGATGAAAATCCTCTGGGTGCTGCTGATCGCCCTGCTGCCGGTACTGGGGCTGATCATCTGGGCGATCGCCGGGCCACGGGGGAACGTGCGGATCTAGCGGCCTGGGTGGCGGTCGGGCGTTGCCTGCCGGAGTGGCGCAGCGTGCTTCGGCAGGTCGTTCGTTTTTGTGTGTCAAAAACAGGCATCCAACGAAATTTTCACATTCCGTCTACGACAATTCCTTCGCTTGACTCAGCTCTCTCATACCGCAGTCCGTTGTTCTAAAACGGTTTTTTTCTTGGCGAGAGCGAATTTCAACGGTTAATGACGATACATGGGTGGTAAACCACCGATGATCGTGCAACATTTGCCGGCTTCGCGCCCCTCTCGCGCCACATGGAGGGCCGGGCGCCGCTGAACCCGACTTCTCAACCTGAATCCAACGAGTCTCCAATCGACATGGCAAACCCGGACGCCCTGAGCACGCAGCGCTCCTCAACGCGCCTGCCGCAACCGTCAGTCAAGTCTCACCTGGCTTACACGCTGTTGTGCGCATTGATCATGATGGTGATGTTCACCCTGTTGCGGGTGGCATTGCTGGTCTACAACCGCGAGATGATCCTGGATACCCCGGCTTCCACTTTCCTCGAGGCGTTCGGTAACGGCCTGCGTTTCGATATCAGGATCGTGGTCTATCTCTGCATTCCGTTGACGCTGGCGTTCCTCAGCGCCAGGGTCATGGCCGCGCGTGGCCTGTTCCGCTTCTGGCTGACGGTGACTTCGAGCCTGGCGCTGTTCTTCGGCCTGATGGAGATGGATTTCTACCGCGAGTTCCACCAGCGTCTCAATGGCCTGGTGTTCCAGTACGTGAAGGAAGATCCGAAAACCGTGATGAGCATGCTCTGGTACGGTTTCCCGGTGGTCCGCTACCTGCTGGCCTGGGCCGTGGGTACCGTGGTGTTGAGCCTGCTGTTCCGTGGTGCCGACCGGATCACCCGTCCCCGTACCGGCTTCACCGCGGGCACCGGCAGCCGTGCCGTCGCCCCCTGGTATGCGCGGGCCGTACTGTTCGTGGTGCTGCTGCTGATCTGCGTCGTCGCCGCTCGCGGCACTCTGCGCCAGGGGCCTCCACTGCGCTGGGGCGATGCCTACACCACCGATTCGAACTTCGCCAACCAGCTCGGTCTCAACGGTACGCTGACGCTGATCTCGGCGGCTCAGAGTCGTCTGTCCGATGATCGCGACAACATCTGGAAAGCCACCCTGCAACAGCCACTGGCCCAACAGACCGTGCGCGACATGCTGCTGACCGTCAATGACAAGCTGGTCGACAGCGATATCGCCGCGATCCGCCGCGACACCCTGCCTCCGACGCAGAACACCCTGCCGATCAAGAACGTGGTGGTGATCCTGATGGAAAGCTTCGCCGGTCACTCGGTAGGCGCTCTCGGCCGTCCCGGAAACATCACCCCGTACTTCGACAAGCTGTCGAAGGAAGGCCTGCTGTTCGAGCGGTTCTTCTCCAACGGCACCCACACCCACCAGGGCATGTTCGCCACCATGGCGTGCTTCCCGAACCTGCCCGGTTTCGAGTACCTGATGCAGACGCCGGAAGGCAGCCACAAGCTGTCGGGCCTGCCGCAACTGCTCAGCGCTCGTCAGTATGACGACGTGTACGTCTACAACGGCGATTTCGCCTGGGACAACCAGTCGGGCTTCTTCGGCAGCCAGGGCATGACCACCTTCATTGGCCGCAACGACTTCGTCAATCCGGTGTTCTCCGACCCGACCTGGGGTGTCTCCGACCAGGACATGTTCAATCGCAGCCTGGAAGAATTGAAAGCCCGTGAGGCGAGCGGCAAGCCGTTCTACGCGTTGCTGCAGACCCTGTCCAACCACACCCCGTACGCACTGCCGACGCCCCTGCCGGTGGAGCGTGTCACCGATCGTGGCACGCTCAACGAGCACCTGACGGCCATGCGCTACTCCGACTGGGCTCTGGGCCAGTTCTTCGAGAAGGCCCGCCAGGAGCCTTACTTCAAGGACACCCTGTTCGTGGTGGTCGGTGATCATGGCTTCGGCAACGAGGAGCAGATCACCGAAATGGACCTGGGGCGCTTCAACGTGCCGCTGTTGCTGATCGGCCCGGGCATCCAGGAGAAGTTCGGTGCACGCCGTGACACTGTCGGTACCCAGATCGATATCGTCCCGACCATCATGGGCCGCCTGGGTGGCGAGTTCCGCCAGCAGTGCTGGGGGCGTGACCTGCTCAACCTGCCGGAAGGCGACCACGGTATCGGCATGATCAAGCCGTCGGGCAGCGAGCCGACCGTGGCGCTGGTGACCGGCGATCGTGTGCTGGTGCAGCCCAAGGATGTGCCGGCGCGTCTGTGGAGCTACCACCTGGGTGCCATGCCAGGTGGCGAATTGCTGCCGAACTCGCCGGACGAAGCCGAGCTCAAGCAGAAACTCGGCTCCTTCATCCAGACCGCGACCAAGAGCCTGCTGGATAACACCGCGGGCGTGGCACCGACCAAGTAACATCCTCCCGGTCATGCCCGCAGTATGAAAAACGCCCCGAAACTTCGGGGCGTTTTTCATACTGCGGGCGCTGGCCTCATATCCTGCCGAGCAGAACCAGAATCAACAGAATCACCAGTACGGTGCCGATGACGCCCGATGGGCCGTAGCCCCAACTTCTGGAATGCGGGAACACCGGCAGGCCGCCGATCAGCAATAGAATCAGGATGACAATCAGAATAGTAGCCATGGTGTTTTCCTTGTTGGTTGTCCCGTCAGTACACGATTCGTTTCATCATTCAAATAACGAACCGGTTTAAATTTCCGACTGGCACGTCGCAGGGAAAATTCAGTTTTTTATTCAGGTATTTTTTTCCGTCATCGATTGCCCTCGCTCCATTGTCGCCGATGCACTTTCGGCGGTTCTCCCGTGGAGCTTGCAGCGCCCCCGGAAGTTGTCCTCGGGCGCGACTTTGCCTCCAGTATTCAGCAATCTGATGGTGCATGGGCCGTTGATATTCCTTCGCTACACTGCGGATCACTTCTTCCGAACGCACAAGGCATCCTCCTATGCAAAATCGCATCATGATCACTGGCGCAGGCTCCGGCCTGGGTCGCGAAATCGCCCTGCGTTGGGCGCGTGAGGGCTGGCGGTTGGCCTTGTCCGATGTCAGCGAAGCCGGTTTGCAGGAAACCCTCGCACGGGTGCGCGAGGCGGGCGGCGACGGCTTCACCCGGCGTTGCGATGTGCGTGACTACAGCCAGTTGACCGCCCTGGCCCAGGCCTGCGAGGACAACTTCGGCGGCATCGACGTGATCGTCAACAATGCCGGCGTGGCCTCCGGGGGCTTCTTCAGCGAACTGTCCCTGGAGGACTGGGAGTGGCAGATCGCCATCAACCTGATGGGCGTGGTCAAGGGGTGCAAGGCGTTCCTGCCGCTGCTGGAGCAGAGCAAGGGTCGGATCATCAACATTGCGTCCATGGCCGCCCTGATGCAGGGCCCGGCCATGAGCAACTACAACGTCGCCAAGGCCGGCGTGGTGGCTCTGTCCGAGAGCCTGCTGGTGGAACTGGCGCAGGAGGAAATCGGCGTTCACGTGGTCTGCCCGTCGTTTTTCCAGACCAATCTGCTGGACTCCTTCCGCGGCCCGACACCGGCCATGAAAGCCCAGGTCGGCAAGCTGCTGGAGAGTTCGCCGATCACCGCCAGCGACATCGCCGACTACATCTACCAGCGTGTCGCCGAGGGTGAGTTCCTGATTCTGCCCCATGAGCAGGGCCGCATGGCCTGGGCCCTGAAGCAGAAGAACCCGCAGTTGCTCTATGACGAAATGACCGTCATGGCCAATAAGATGCGGGCCAAGGCCAGGCAGTCCAGCCAGTAGCCGGGCGGGGCGCCCCGCTCGGGCATCGCTGTTGCGAAAAGTCTGATGGGGCGCAGTATGAAATCTGATTCTGTAGGGCGAATCGGCCGTGTCGGTAAGGGCGGGCTGATTTGCCGCTGCTGCATTGAAGGCGCCTGACCGGCCGGGCAGTCTTGGTCACTCATAAACCCTTGAGGATGAGTGCCATGCTTGTATTGAGCCGTGTCGTGGGCGAGAAGATTTCCATCGGCGACAACATCACCGTGCGGATTCTCGCGGTCAATGGCAATCACGTGCGTTTTGGCGTGGAGGCGCCGAAGAACGTCAATGTCCATCGTGCCGAGATCTACCGCCGGATCCTGACGAAGGTCGAGTCCGTCCGTGATCCGGTGGCGCAGAGCTAGTGTTGCCGTTTCAGTCGAAGAATTCCTTGGGCACCGCGTGTTTGGGCAGCAGTTGGCACTGCTGGCTTTCCAGGTCGAAGAAGATCACCGCCTGGCCCTTGCTCAAGGCCTGCCGGACCCGCAGCACACGGGTTTCCTGGGGCGTGTCGTCGCCGTTGTCGGTGCCGTCGCGGCTGACGAAATCCTCGATCAGCCGGGTCAGGGTATCGGGTTCGAGTTGGTCATGGGGAATCAGCATGGAAGGCTCTCTTCGGGAATCGGCGTGATCCTACTGCGACTGGCCGGGCACGGCTACCGGTAATCAGCCGGCAGCCGCGTCTGCCCTCAGTCGAGCGGGTTGCGCTGGCCGATCAGGCTGTCCACCGTGGGCACCCGCGTGTCGCTTTCCATCTGGGTTTCGTGTTCCAGTTGCCGGCTGAAGCGGTCGAGGGAGCCGCTGGCCGGTTGCGCATCGCTGGCGAATACCGGCGGGCTGAGCAGGTAGGCGCCGAGCAGGCGGCTCAAGGCCGCCAGGCTGTCGATATGGGTGCGTTCATAACCGTGGGTGGCATCGCAGCCGAAGGCCAGCAGCGCCATGCGACTGTCGTGCCCGGCGGTCGCCGCCGAATGGGCATCGCTGAAGTAGTAGCGGAACAGGTCGCGGCGCACCGGCAGGTCGTGGGCTGCCGCCAGGTTCAGCAGGTGGCGTGACAGGTGGTAGTCGTAGGGGCCGCCGGAGTCCTGCATCGCCACGCTCACCGCATGTTCGTTCGAGTGCTGGCCGGGCGCGACCGGTGCGATATCGATGCCGACGAACTCGCTGACATCCCAGGGCAGGGCCGCCGCCGCACCGCTGCCGATCTCCTCGGTGATGGTGAACAGCGGGTGGCAGTCGATCAGCGGTTGCGCGCCGCTTTCGACGATCGCCTTGAGGGCGGTGAGCAGGGCCGCGACACCGGCCTTGTCGTCCAGGTGCCGGGCGCTGATGTGGCCGCTCTCGGTGAACTCCGGCAGGGGGTCGAAGGCGACGAAGTCACCGATGCCGATACCCAGCGCGTCGCAATCGGCGCGGGTCGCGCAATAGGCATCCAGGCGCAGTTCGACGTGATCCCAACTGACCGGCAGTTCATCCACGGCGGTGTTGAAGGCGTGCCCGGAGGCCATCAGCGGCAGCACGCTGCCACGGATCACCCCGGTGTCGGTGAACAGGCTGACCCGGCTGCCCTCGGCGAAGCGGCTGGACCAGCAGCCGACCGGCGCCAGGCTCAGCCGGCCATTGTCCTTGATCGCCCGCACGGCGGCGCCGATGGTGTCCAGGTGGGCCGACACGGCGCGGTCGGGGCTGCTCTGGCGACCCTTGAGGGTGGCGCGGATGGTGCCGCGACGGGTCAGCTCGAAGGGAATGCCGAGTTCTTCGAGGCGTTCGGCGACATACCGCACGATGGTATCGGTGAAACCGGTCGGGCTGGGGATGGCAAGCATTTCCAGCAGCACCCGTTGCAGGTAGTCGAGGTCGGGATGGGGGAGTGGGGTGGTCATGGCTACTCCTGTCAGTTGTGTGCAGCACTGCTCTGCCGTGGGAGCCGGCTTGCTGGCGATTGCAAGCCTACAGTCGACATCCCTGTTGACTGATCCATCGCGATCGCCAGCAAGCCGGCTCCCACGGCAATCAGTTGCCGCGGGGGCGTGGCGGTTACTGCATGGGCTGGCTATGGGGAAACAGCAGGTCGATGAACCGCTCCGCCGTTGGCTGCGGTTCGTGGTTGGCCAGCCCGCAACGCTCGTTGGCCTCGATGAACACGTATTCCGGCCGGTCCGCCGCAGGAACCATGAGGTCCAGCCCGACCACCGGGATATCCAGTGCCCGCGCCGCGCGTACGGCGGCCTCGGCCAATTCCGGGTGGAGGATGGCCGTCACGTCCTCCAGGCTGCCGCCCGTGTGCAGGTTGGCGGTGCGCCGCACCGCCAGTTGCTCGCCCCTGGGTAACACGGTGTTGTAGTCATACCCGGCGGCATGCAGGGTGCGCTGGGTTTCCGCGTCGAGGGGAATCCGGCTTTCGCCGCCGGTAGCGGCCTGGCGTCGGCGGCTCTGGGCCTCGATCAGGGCGCCGATACTGTGCTGGCCGTCGCCGACCACCTGGGCCGGGTGGCGCAGCGCGGCGGCCACCACCTGGAAGCCGATCACCACGATGCGCAGATCCAGTCCCTCGTGGAAACTCTCCAGCAGCACCCGGCTGTCAAAGGCGCGGGCGGCCTTGATCGCTTGCTCGACTTCCTCGGCACTGCGCAGGTCCACCGCCACCCCCTGGCCCTGCTCGCCGTCCAGGGGTTTGACGACGATGCGCCCGTGGGCGTGCAGGAAGGCCAGGTTGTCCTCGGGGCTCGCCGCTCGCTGTTGATGGGGCACGTTCAGACCTGCCTCGCGGAGCACCCGGTGGGTCAGGCTCTTGTCCTGGCACAGGCTCATGCTGATGGCGCTGGTCAGGTCGGTCAGCGATTCCCGGCAGCGTACCCGGCGCCCGCCATGGCTGAGGGTGAACAGGCCGGCGGCGGCATCGTCGACCTGCACGTCGATTCCGCGCCGATGGGCTTCCTCCACCAGGATTCGGGCGTAGGGATTGAAGTCGGCTTCCGGCCCCGGGCCGAGGAACAGCGGCTGGTTGATACCGTTTTTGCGTTTGATCGCAAAGGTGCTGAGGGTGCGGAAGCCGAGCTTGGCGTAGAGACTCTTGGCCTGGCGATTGTCATGCAGCACCGACAGGTCGAGGTGGCTCAGGCCGCGGCTCATGAAGTGTTCGACCAGGTGCCGCACCAAGACCTCGCCGACCCCCGGCCGGCTGCAGTGCGGGTCGACCGCCAGACACCAGAGGCTGCTGCCGTGCTCCGGATCGTGGAACGCCTTGCGATGGTTGAGGCCCATGACGCTGCCGATCAGGGCGCCGCTGTCCTCGTCTTCCGCCAGCCAGTACACCGGCCCGCCTTCGTGGCGTGGGGTCAGCAGGTCGGGGTCGATCGGCAGCATACCGCGGGCCAGATACAACTGGTTGATCGCCTGCCAGTCCTCGGGGCTCTGGGCCCGGCGAATACGGAAGCCGCGAAACACCCGGGTAGCCGGGCGGTAATCGCTGAACCACAGGCGCAGGGTATCCGACGGGTCCAGGAACAGTTGCTGCGGCGCTTGGGCCAGCACCTGCTGTGGCGCGGCCACATACAGGGCGATATCGCGTTCGCCGGATTGCTCGTTGAGCAGTTCTTCGGCCAGCACGGCCGGGTCGGCGAAGGTGTGACCGACCAGCAGCCGGCCCCAGCCGCAGTGCACGGCCACCGGTTCCGGGGCCGGTTCGTTGCCATCCTCGGCCAGGCGGGCCTGCAGGCGTTCGTAGGACGGCGGCTGGCCGCGCAACAGGCGTTGGCTGTAGGTGGTGGCGTGAGCTTTCATCCGATCAGATACCTTGTTCGCTGAGCCACAGGTTCAGGGCCGCCAACTGCCACAGCTTGGAGCCGCGCAGCGGAGTCAGCTGACCCTGTGGGTCGGTCAGCAGGCGGTCGAGCATCGCCGGGTTGAACAGGCCGCGGTCCTGGCTCGGGTCGAGCAGCAGTTCGCGGACCCACGCCAGCGTGTCGCCCTCCAGGTGCTTGAGGCCGGGGACCGGGAAGTAGCCCTTCTTGCGGTCGATGACTTCACTGGGGATGACCAGGCGAGCGGCTTCCTTGAGCACCTGCTTGCCGCCGTCCGGCAGCTTGAAGCGGGCCGGAATGCGGGCCGACAGTTCCACCAGGCGGTAGTCGAGGAATGGCGTGCGGGCTTCCAGGCCCCAGGCCATGGTCATGTTGTCGACGCGCTTGACCGGGTCGTCCACCAGCATCACGGTACTGTCCAGGCGCAGCGCCTTGTCCACCGCGGCCGTGGCGCCGGGGCGGGCGAAATGCTCGCGAACGAAGTCGCCCGCCGCATCCTCGGCGAGCAACCAGGCCGGCTGCACGGTGGCGGCATAGTCGTCGTAGCTGCGGTCGAAGAAGGCTTCGCGGTAGGCTGCCCAGGGATCGGCGGCACCGTCCACCTGGGGGTACCAGTGGTAGCCGGCGAACAGCTCGTCGGCACCCTGGCCGCTCTGCACCACCTTGCAATGTTTGGCCACTTCCCGCGACAGCAGGTAGAAGGCGATGCAGTCGTGGCTGACCATCGGCTCGCTCATCGCGCGGAATGCCGCCGGCAGTTGCTCGATGATTTCCCGTTCGTCGATTCGCAACTGGTGGTGACGGGTGTCGTAATGACGGGCGATCAGGTCGGAGTACTGGAACTCGTCGCCGCGCTCGCCACCGGCGTCCTGGAAACCGATGGAGAAGGTCGACAACTGCTCGACCCCGGCTTCGCGCAACAGTCCGACCAGCAGGCTCGAATCCACGCCGCCCGACAGCAGCACGCCGACATCCACCGCTGCCCGTTGGCGGATCGCCACCGCCTCGCGTGTGCTGGCGAGTACCCGGTCGCGCCAGTCCTCCAGGCCCAGGTCGAGTTCATCGGCCGCTGGACTATAGTTCAGCGACCACCAGGTCTGCTGTTCGCGCTGGCCATTGGCGTCGATGCGCAGCCAGGTCGCCGGTGGCAGTTTCTCGATGCCCGCCAGCAGCGTGCGCGGGGCTGGCACCACGGCATGGAAATTCAGGTAGTGGTTGAGGGCGACCGGGTCGAGCAGCGGGTTGATGTCGCCACCTTGCAGCAGCGCCGGCAGGCTCGAGGCGAAGCGCAGGCGCTGGGCCTCGTGTGACAGGTACAGCGGCTTGACCCCGAGACGGTCGCGGGCGATGAACAGGCGTTGCGCATCGCGCTCCCAGATCGCCAGGGCGAACATGCCGTTGAGCTTGGGCAGCAGGGCCTCGCGCCAGGCATGGTAGCCCTTGAGCAGCACTTCGGTGTCGCCACCGGAGTAGAAGGTGTAGCCGAGCCGCTCCAGTTCCCGGCGCAGTTCGGGGAAGTTGTAGACAGCCCCGTTGAAGGTCAGGGACAGGCCCAGGTCGGGGTCGATCATCGGCTGCGCCGAGGCATCCGACAGGTCCATGATTTTCAGTCGACGATGGCCGAGGGCAATCGGCCCCTGGCTATGGAAGCCCCAGGCATCGGGGCCGCGTGGGGCCATGTGGTGGGTGATCCGCTCAAGGGCGGCCAGGTCCGCGGGGTGTCGATCGAAACGTAGTTCTCCAGCAATTCCGCACATAAGTCCTTACCGGTTATCCGTTGGGGAGGGTGACCCTGAAACTGACTCGCCGGGGCCGGTGGAGTTTTATATCAATCCGTTATAAGAAATCCCGCTGGACAAGACCCGAGGCCTGGAGCCGCTGCCATGGGGCCTCGTGCAAAGGGGTGCCAGCGGGTTATGGGAAAGCCCTGAATTCCTGATGCAACAGGCTGATAAACAACAGGTTTTTGAGATTTTCCAGGGCGTCGTGATTGATACCTTCAAGGCTCATGGATAAAAGGAGTCTTGAAATGTCAGCCGTTAAACTGCCCGTGCCACCCGGGCTGGACGAGTTCAGTGAAAATGAGGAGGTGATCCGGGCCAATGCCCCCGACTGGTTGTTGTTGGCGCCCCCGGAAAGCATCGCGCAACTGCGCGATTACATGCTCAGTAGCCAGTTGTTCAAGGATGAGGTGTGGTCACGGCTCAAGGATCTGAAGCCGGTGCGTGAATTCTGCGAGCCGTTGCTCGAACGCTCCCTGCGCGAACGCTTCGGCGCGGGGTTGGATCTGGAAAAGGACATGTTGGTCGTCGCCGATCGCTGGCCTGAATTTCCCTCGCCCTTCGGTGCCCCCGTTACCTTTCCGATGACCTTCACCCAGCACGGCCTGCTGGATGCCGCGCTGCAGAACTTCGCGGCGAACGAGCAGTTTCCGCCGCAAACCTATATGCGTTTTTCCGGCACCCCGAAGCCGGGTTTCACCCCGCGGGCCTTCATGGACCTGGTGCGTGAACTGGACCTCGGCGGTCGCTATCAGCAGCACCTGTGCCAAGTCTTTCACCTGCCTCTCGAGGCCGGGCAGGCACCGGGCATTGAAGCGGCCGCAATCGAATTCGCCATGCAGCGGCAAGGCAAGGCGGACATGCTGGTGGATGCCAGCATCGCCCGGATGAAGAAGGACATCGACGCTACATCCCATGCACAGCTTTGCCGGCTGATCGAGTCGAATGTCGCGGTTGCCGACGATGGTTCGCGGATACAGGTCAACGAACTGCGGATGCTCGGTGTGACGCTGTCGCGGGTGCGCGTGTTCACGCTGTATGCCGGGCAGCCAGAGGCGGATCGTGGATTGCTGGTGCACATCCC
The DNA here is from genome assembly GCF_000364705.1 of Pseudomonas fuscovaginae SE-1. Lineage (GTDB taxonomy): Bacteria > Pseudomonadota > Gammaproteobacteria > Pseudomonadales > Pseudomonadaceae > Aquipseudomonas > Aquipseudomonas fuscovaginae_A. The sequence goes on from NZ_AQOH01000322.1 coordinate 44,833, forward strand.
CAACGATCCGCTCAGCCCCTTCAAGTTCTACCCCTCGCTGGAAATCTTTCGCGCCGAGTTGTGCGGGCGTCTCTGGGAGCCCTTCTACGAGGCGTTCTTCAGTGGCCTGGTCGGTCAGCACGAGCTGACGGCGTTTCTTTCGACGTTGCGTCTGAGCCTGACCCGGGACTCGCTGAGGGCCGAAGCCTCGCTGAACCGGCAGGCCGACTTGCAGTTGCGGCTGCTGCCGTCGAGCGACGAGCTGTTTTCCCTGCTCCATCGACAACACTTGCTGCGCCTGCAGGAGGATGCCCGCGCCGTGGCCGTACCGACCGAGGATGTCGACCAGGACGCTCGCAACGCCCGTTACCAGGCCAGGCTGGGGCTGGGCATGACCCTGCTGAACCTGGCCGCCTTCGCCAACCCCTGGCTGGGGCTGCTGATGATGGGGGTGTCGGTCGGGCAAATGCTGGCGGAAGTCTACGAAGGCTATCAGGACTGGCGACGGGGTGATCATGACGAGGCCATCGCCCACATGATGTCGGTGGCCGAGGACATGGCGACGATGATCGCCCTGGGCGCGGCCATTCATGTGGGCGGCCAGTTCGTCAAGGGTCTGTTCCGTCGACAATCGGCGTTCTTCGACGATCTGGTGCCGGTGCGCTCGAGCGATGGGCGCTACCGGCTCTGGCAGGCCAACCTGGAACCCTATGCCCACGATGAGTCGTTGCTGGTCGGTCAGGAGCCGGATCACCAGGGGTTCTACCCGGACAGGGCCAATGACGGGCATCGTTACCTGGATATCGCCGGCCGGCCTTATCGGGCCTATCGGGATGAGGTCGCTGACGCCTGGCGCCTGCGTCATCGCAGTCGGCCGTCGGCCTACGGGCCGCTGCTGGAACACAACGGCGCGGGGGCCTGGCGCCTGGCTCATGAATGGCCCCTGGGCTGGCAGGATCCGGCCCACCTGTTGCGTCGCCTGGGGCCCGAGGCCGCTTGGCTGGAGGACACGGATATCGAGCGGGTCCTGGCGATTCACCGGATCGATGCGCCGTTATTGCGTCGCCTGCACATGAACCGGCAGGAAATCCCGGCGACCCTGCTCGATTCGATCCGGCGTTTTCGCCTGGACCGCGAGCTCGGCTGGCTGGCCGGTGCCGCCGATGCTCCGCCGA
>NZ_AQOH01000323.1 GCF_000364705.1 Pseudomonas fuscovaginae SE-1
ACGCCTGCCGGACCTGAAGCTGCAGATCCTGCCGGACCTGCCGGGCTGGCCCCGGGGATGGACGATCCAACTGCTGGATGCTTCGGACAAGCCGTTGTATGAATACGGCGCCGATCTGACCGAGCAACCCACGGCCTTCAAGGTCGCGGCCAGGGATGTCGAGGCGCGTGGACTGCAGGCAGTGATCGACGTGCTGGAGCCCACGCACAGGCAGGCGCTGCTTGGCAATGCGGTGAAGCCGGGCACTGAATTGTCCGGGCTCGAACGCGCGTTGCAGCAGCATGTGCGGGCGCACCGGCGTGCGCTGTTCGAGCGGGTCTGCAGGCTGCGCTGGTGGCCTGCCCCCGGAGTGTCGGCGAGTGTACGGCAACGCTTCCCCGAGCTACCCGGCGCGGTGCTGCGCGAGGTGATCGCGCAATCCGACGTCGTTGTGAAGGACCGGCTTCTGATGGATTCGCCCCTGCCTTTGCAACTGGTCGAGGACCTCACCGACATCGCCCGCGAGGTTCGTGTCAATCGGGCTCTGGAAGGTGGCTTCCTGTCGTCGGTCTCAAATCCCGACACCCTCAGGCTGCAGTTGCCCATCCTCGGGAAGATGGTGGGATGGCCGATCGACCTGCGTATCGAAATCCGCGATAACAGCGTCAGCGGCCCGTTGCTCGCGCAGTTGGGCAACGGCGACCTGCCCAGGCGGAAGGTTTTCGTCAGGACCGAAGACGGCTACCAGGCTTTCGACGCCGCTGGCGGAGCGCTGGGACCGCAGATGACTGGCGATGATGCCCTGAGTGCCGCCGTGCTGGACTCCCTGAGTGTCGGTGAGCGCATGGCGATGGGCATCAGGTTGGGGGAGGAGGCCCAACTACAGAAGCTGTTGACCGGCATGAGCCTGGTCCGTCCGCGCGAAGCGCTGGAGACCGCACTGGGCCTGCCGCCGAGAAAGCCGGGCTACGAACCGGCTTCGTGGCGTCGCATGGATCCGGCCGGCTGCACGCGTGTCAGGCGGGGTGGGGTGGAGACGACGGGGCGCGGAGTGCGTCGGCTGAGCCGGTTGTACCCTGATCTGTGCGAGGCCGAGGTCCGCTCGTTGCTGGTGCAACTGGGCGACGACTCGGTGCTGGTGCGCAACCGGATCCGCTCGCTGGAACTGGAGTTGGAGCTACTGCGTTCGATATTGAGCAGTTGGTATGGCCGCTCCTTCGAGCAACGGGGGCAGTCGATCTGGCTTGGGAGCATGCAGGAGGGGCGCATGCAGGCCTCGCAGATTCTCGAGCGTTGCTGGCGACGGCAAACCCCCAGGACCTATGACGACAGTGGCGTGGCGATCGGCCATGGTCTGAGTCTCGAGGGATTGCGGGTGGTCAGCCTGCCTCATCTGCCCGAGGCGATCGGGTTCGAGCATGTCACCGAACTGTCCCTCAAAAGCATGGACCTGACTCACATGCCCGCCGGTTTTCTCGGCCGCTTTCCCCGGCTGCGCAAACTGGATCTGGCCAACAACCGGCTGCGTGCCCTGCCGGAGGCGATTGCCGAGATGGACGAGCTGCGTGAGCTGCACCTGCAGGAAAACCGCATTGTGCTCAGCCAGGAGGCCGTCGCCCAGCTCTCCCGCCTGCACCAGTTGGAAGTGCTCAACCTCAATGGCAACTCCGATGTCGGCCTGCTGGATGTCGGGCGGATGCCGCACCTGCGCCGACTGTTTTTGCGCGGCACGGGTATCGACCATCTTCCGGAGGGGCTGTTGACCCGTACCAGTCTGTCCGCGGCGGACCTGCGTGGCAACCTGATCCAGACACTGCCCGATGAACTCTACGATGCGCCTTCGCCGATCACCCGGCGGATCGTTCTGCGTCACAACCCGCTGGGGCTCGCCAACCAGAGCCCGCTGGCGGCCTATCGCCTGCGTACCGGTATCACCTTCGGCATCCCCGAGGCGGAGTTGGCGCTGGACGAGTACAGTTCGCGTCGGCGTTGGCTGGCGGATATCGAGGGGGAGCGGCGCAACCAACTGCAATCACTCTGGCAGGGTCTGTGGCACGAGCCGGGCAGCCAGGAATTGTTCGATCTGCTGGGGCGCCTGGGGGGGAGCGCGGACTACCTGAAGACCCGCAGCGACCTGACTCGGCGGGTCTGGCAGGTGCTGGAGGCGGCGGGTGAAAACGGTGAGCTGCGTCGGGAACTGTTCGACCTGGCGGCCAACCCGCTGACCTGTGTCGACAGCGCGGCGCAGAGTTTCAGCCAATTGGAAGTCCGGGTCCTGCTGGCCAGGGCGCGGGCGCTGGCGATAGGGGGCGATGAGCCAGTGCAGTTGCTGAAATTGGCACGGGGCCTGTTTCGACTGGAGCAGATCGATGCCATCGCGCGCAATCATGTCCAGGCCCTGGCCGAAAACCCGGAAGTGCCTTCGGCCAGCGCGGTGGATGAAATCGAGGTGAACCTGGCCTACCGGGTTGGCCTGGGACGCCTGATGCATTTGCCCGGGCAGCCGAGGGAGATGTTCTTCAGGTCCATTGCCCATGTCACCGAGGAGCAGATCCAGGCGGCGCATGCCCGTATCCTGCAGGCTGAGCAGACGCCCAGATTGACCGCCTTCATTGCCGGGCGCGATTTCTGGATCGATTACCTGAAAAAGAAATACCCGCGGGACTTTTCCCGATTCAACCAGCCCTTCCACGAACAGGAGGAGCAGCTGCTCAGGGAGTCGCCCACCATGCACAGCGAGCGCTATTTCCGGCACCTGTCGACCTTGATGGACAGCCACCGGGCCGAGGAGCAGATGTTTCTGACCAGCCTGACCCGCCAGGAGATGTACGAGCATCCGGCTCCCGCGCCCGGCACCTGATTCAGTGGCCGGGCCGAGGCTTGCCGCGGGTCAGCTCGCGCCAGGCGAAGCGGTTCGGGTGACAGGCTTCGGCCACGGCCCGTGGCAGGGGCAGCGGTTCGTGCTCCAGCCAGGCGGCGAGCAGTTCGCCCGACAGCGGCGCGGTGATCAGCCCGCGTGAACCGTGGCCGCTGTTGACGTACAGGCCCTCCAGCCAGGGGCAGGTGTGGGGCGGTATCTGCCGGGCATCCCTGGCCAGTACGGCGTAGGTTTCGGCGAACAGCGCAGCGTCGGCCACGGGGCCGATGATCGGCAGGTAGTCCGGGCTGGTGCAGCGATAGGCGGCGCGGCCCTGTAGCCGTTCGGGATCCTGCGCGGTCACGTGCAGGCGGTCGGCCAGGTCGGGGGAGATCTCCCGCAGCAGCTCGAGGTTGCCCAAGTGTTCCGCCGTGGTCGGGATCAGGTCCTCGCTGTTGAAGGCGAAGCTGGCACCCAGGGTATGTTCGTCAAGGCGCGCGGGGGCGACATAGCCTTCAGCGCAAACCACGGTGCGCAGGGCGCTGCTGTCGGCGGTCCGCGCCAGGCGGGTGATCTGCCCGCGAATGCGCTTGAGCGGCAGTCTTGCCGTCTGCGCGAAACGCTGTAGCTCGGCGGCGGTGGCGAGGATCGCCACCGGGGCGCTGTCCAGCAGGGTGTCGGCGTCCCACGCCTGCCACTGGTCGCCGACCCGGCGCAGTTCCAGGGCCTCGCTGTGGGGGCGCACCTGGATGTTCGGGTGGCTGGCCTGCCAGCCGCACAGGGCCGGTGGATGCACCCAGCCACCCTCGGGGAAGAACAGGCCGCCGTGCTCAAGGGCGATACCGGCTTGTGCCTCGGCTTCCTCCCGATCGAGGATGTGCAGCAGGTCGGGGCTGAAAGCCGCGACCAGTTGTGCCTGGCGTGCGGCCTCCTTCTCGTCGAAGGCCAGTTGCAGGACACCACAGCCGTCCCAGTCGAGGCCCTTGTGCAGCCGCTCAAGCAGGCGCCGGGTATGCCCGAAGCCACTGAGGATCAGTTGCGACAAGGCGGTGCCGTGGGCCGACAGCTTGAGATACAGCACGCCCTGGGGGTTGCCCGAAGCCTCCTGTGCCAGGGTTTCGCGGCGCTCCAGCAGGGTCACCTGCCAGCCGCGGGCGGCCAGGCTGGCGGCGCTGGCGCAACCGGCCAGGCCGCCGCCGATCACCAGGGCCCGACGTTCCTCGACCCGTTGGCCGGGGTAGGCGAACCAGGGCCGTGCTGGCGCAGGCGCCGGGACCTCTTCCGGCCAGCCGAGGAACTCGCCGCGCAGGATCTCCCACTTGTGGCCGATACCCGGCGTGCGTTTCATCCTGAAGCCGGCGGCGTTCAGCGAGCGGCGGACCCAGCCGGTGCTGGTGAAGGTGCTGAGGGTCGAGCCGGGGGCCGCCAGGCGTGCCAGTTCGGCGAACAGTTCCGGCGTCCACATCTCAGGATTTTTCGACGGCGCGAAACCGTCGAGGAACCAGGCGTCGACCCGGGCGTCCAGTTGCGGCAACTGTTCCAGCGCATCACCGATCAGCAGGGTCAGGCTGACCCGGCCGTTGCCCAGCAGCAGGCGCTGGAAACCCGGGTGGATCGCCACGTATTGTTCGAGCAGGGCGTTGGCGAAGGTCGCCAGTTCCGGCCACAGCGCCAGGGCGCGTTGCAGGTCGGCGTGGCTCAGGGGATATTTTTCCACGCTGACGAAATGCAGTCGTGCGTCCGGCGGTGCGTGTTGTTCGAACAATTGCCAGGCACAGAGAAAATTCAGCCCGGTGCCGAAGCCGGTTTCGCCGATCACCAGCCGGCCGCCCGGCGCCAGGCCCTGGAAACGTTCCTTCAGGCGGTTCTGTTCGATGAAGACATAACGGGTTTCTTCCAGGCCCGAGTCGTCGGAAAAGTACACATCATCGAACACCCGGGAGCGGGGTCGTCCCTGGTCGTCCCAATCGAGCTGGGCGTGTGGCGATACGCGGTTCATGGAGCAACTCATCGGCAAACAGTTGGCCATTCTAGCCGATTGGTCCGGATCGGATTGATCCACGACAAATGCCAGGGATTTCGCCGCCCACCGCGCGGTCCGATCCGTTACTCTTGGGCAATTCTGGAGGGAGCCATCCATGTTCGAATCCGCTGAAATCGGTCACGCCATTGACAAGGAAACCTTCGAAGCCGAGGTGCCCGCCCTGCGCGAAGCCCTGCTCGAGGCCCAGTTCGAATTGCAGCAGCAGAAGCGTTTCCCGGTGATCGTGCTGATCAACGGCATCGAGGGTGCCGGCAAGGGCGAGACGGTCAAGCTGCTCAACGAATGGATGGACCCGCGCCTGATCGAGGTGCGAACCTTCGACCAGCAGAGCGACGAGGAACTGGCCCACCCACCGGCCTGGCGCTACTGGCGCATGCTGCCGGCCAAGGGGCGGATGGGGGTGTTCTTCGGCAACTGGTACAGCCAGATGCTGCAGGGCCGGGTGCACGGCCTGTTCAAGGACGCGGTGCTCGACCAGGCGATCGCCGGGGCCGAGCGCCTGGAGAAGATGCTCTGCGATGAAGGGGCGCTGATCTTCAAGTTCTGGTTCCACCTGTCCAAAAAGCAGATGAAGGCCCGGCTCAAGGCCCTCAAGGACGACCCGCTGCACAGTTGGCGGATCAGCCCGCTGGACTGGCAGCAGTCGCAGACCTACGACACCTTCGTGCATTTCGGCGAGCGGGTGCTGCGTCGCACCAGCCGCGACTACGCGCCCTGGCATGTGATCGAGGGCGCCGACCCGCATTACCGCAGCCTGACCGTGGGCAAGATCCTGCTCGAAGGCCTGCAGGCGGCGCTGAAGAGGTCCCGGGCCCCGTCCGTGCCGAACACCGCGCCACTGCCCTCGGGGGTCGACCAGATGAGCCTGCTCGACAGTCTGGACATGAGCCTGGCACTGGACAAGGCCGACTATGAGGAGCAACTGATCACCGAACAGGCGCGGCTGTCGGGCCTTATGCGCGACAAGCGCATGCGCCGGCATGCCCTGGTCGCGGTGTTCGAAGGCAACGACGCGGCAGGCAAGGGCGGGGCGATCCGCCGCCTGGCCGCGGCCCTCGATCCTCGCCAGTACAGCATCGTGCCGATCGCCGCGCCCAGCGAGGACGAGCGTGCCCAGCCGTACCTGTGGCGCTTCTGGCGGCAGATCCCGGCGCGCGGCAAGTTCACTGTGTTCGACCGTTCGTGGTACGGCCGGGTGCTGGTGGAGCGGGTCGAGGGCTTTTGCAGCACCGACGACTGGATGCGCGCCTATGGCGAGATCAACGACTTCGAAGAACAGTTGAGCGACGCCGGGATCATTGTGGTCAAGTTCTGGCTGGCCATCGACAAGCAGACCCAACTGGAGCGTTTCCAGCAGCGCGAGGATATTCCGTTCAAGCGCTTCAAGATCACCGAGGACGACTGGCGCAATCGCGACAAGTGGGACCTCTACCGCACCGCCGTGGGTGATATGGTCGACCGTACCAGCACCGAGATCTCGCCCTGGACCCTGGTGGAAGCCAACGACAAGCGCTGGGCGCGGGTCAAGGTGCTGCGCACGATCAATCAGGCCATCGAGGACGCCTTCGCCCGGCATGGCAAGAAGGGCAGGAAGGGCAGGAAAGCGAAGTAGGTCGATGACGACGCATACGCCGAATGAATGATTGTCGCGGTCCCGGATCAGCCGAGCCTATGCTCAGGCTTTCCTGGACCGACAATAACAATGAGGTGTCCCATGCGTGAAGTGGTGATCGTCGATAGCGTGCGTACCGGCCTGGCCAAGTCGTTTCGCGGCAAGTTCAACCAGACCCGGCCCGACGCCATGGCTGCCCATTGCGTCAATGCACTGCTGGCGCGCAACGGCATCGACCCGGCCAGCGTCGAGGATTGCATCGTCGGCGCCGGCTCCAACGAAGGTGCCCAGGGCTACAACATCGGCCGCAACGTGGCGGTGCTGTCGCAACTGGGCACCGGCACGGCCGGCATGACCCTCAACCGCTTCTGCTCCTCGGGTCTGCAGGCGATCGCCATCGCCGCCAACCAGATCGCCTCCGGCTGCAGCGATATCATCGTCGCCGGGGGCGTCGAGTCCATCAGCCTGACGCTGAAAAGCGTGAACACCGATAACCTGATCAATCCGTTGCTCAAGGAACAGGTGCCGGGCATCTACTTTCCCATGGGCCAGACCGCGGAAATCGTCGCCCGGCGTTACCAGGTCAGCCGCGAACAGCAGGACCTCTATGCCCTGCAGAGTCAGCAGCGTACCGCCGCGGCTCAGGCTGCCGGACTGTTCGTCGACGAGATCGTGCCGATGACGGTGACTTATGCTGTCGAGGACAAGGCCACAGGGCAGATCCAGCAAGTGCAGGGCGTGGTCGACCGGGACGACTGCAACCGGCCGGACACCACCCTGGAGAGCCTGGCCGGCCTGAAGCCGGTGTTCGCCGAGGACGGTTCGGTGACGGCGGGCAACTCGTCGCAACTGTCCGATGGCGCCTCGATGACCCTGGTCATGAGCCTGGAGCGGGCCCTGGCCCTTGGGCTCAAGCCCAAGGCGTTCTTTCGCGGCTTCACCGTGGCCGGCTGCGAGCCGGACGAGATGGGTATCGGCCCGGTGTTCTCGGTCCCCAGGTTGCTCAAGGCCAAGGGGTTGACCGTGGCGGATATCGACCTGTGGGAACTCAACGAAGCCTTTGCCTCGCAGTGCCTGTACAGCCGTGACCGGCTGGAGATCGATAATGCGAAGTACAACGTCAATGGCGGTTCGATTTCCATTGGCCACCCGTTCGGCATGACCGGTTCACGCCAGGTCGGGCACCTGGTGCGCGAGCTGCAGCGACGTAACCTGCGTTACGGCATCGTGACCATGTGCGTGGGCGGCGGGATGGGCGCGACGGGGCTGTTCGAGGCTGTACGCTGACGGTTCTGCGGGAAGTTCCAGGGTGGGAGCAAGGCTTGTCTTCCTGGCCCTGGAACCTCCCACAGGAGCCGCGAGCTCAGAGGAAGTCCTGGATATCCTGCGCCAGTTGCATGCGCTTGATGTAGAGCTGACTGCCGCGCTCTGCATCGGTCCGGCTGAAAAACGGCCCTTCCAGGGTGTTCTCCCGGGTGCTGAAAAAGTACAGGCCATTGATCGCACTGACGCGGTCGCTGCGAAAGTGCACGGCCTCGGTGCTGTCCTGGGCGCGTTTGCCGAACATGGAGAAAAACTCCGCTAGGGGTGGTGTCAGATAATCAGCATAAATCTTCTGCGGATAGGATGCTCGATCGAACGATCAACGGCGGAGGTCAACTTATTGGCGGCGTTCTGACGTTGCTCGATGTCGTTTTCAATTGGCGCGGATGGCTGTGGGAATGCGCCTGAGCCGCTTAGAATGGCGACACGAATCCATCGCACCACGGGACTGTCCATGCACATTTCATCCGGCCGTTGGGGCTACGGATTGTTTCTTGCCCTGCTCACCGCCGTGCTCTGGGGCATCCTGCCGATCAAGCTCAAGCAGGTGTTGCAGGTGATGGACCCGGTCAGTGTGACCTGGTGCCGGCTGATGGTTTCCGGCGGTTTCCTGTTCTTCTACCTGGCGGCCAGCAAACGGCTGCCGAACTGGCGCGCCCTGGGGCCACGGGGCGGCTGGCTGGTGCTGCTGGCAGTATTCGGGCTGGTGGGCAACTATGTCCTGTACCTGATGGGGCTCAGTCTGTTGAGCCCCGGCACCGCGCAACTGGTGGTGCAGATGGGGCCGATCTTCCTGCTGATCGCCAGCCTGTTCGTGTTCAAGGAGCGTTTCAGCCTGGGGCAGGGGATTGGCCTGGCGGTGCTGCTGATCGGCTTTGGGCTGTTCTTCAACCAGCGCCTGGAGGAATTGTTGACATCCCTGGGCAACTACACCGCCGGGGTGCTGCTGGTGTTGCTGGCGTCCACGGTCTGGACCTTCTATGCCCTGAGCCAGAAGCAACTGCTGACAGTGTGGAACTCCTTGCAGGTGATGATGGTGATCTACCTGTCCTGCGCCTTGCTGCTGACGCCCTGGGCGCATCCGGCGGAAATCCTGCAACTGAGCCCGCTGCAGGGCTGGCTGCTGTTGGGCTGCTGCTTGAATACGCTGATAGCCTATGGCGCCTTTGCCGAAGCGCTGGCGCATTGGGAGGCTTCACGGGTCAGCGCGACCCTGGCGATCACGCCGTTGATAACGTTCGGCTCGGTGGCCCTGGCCGCCTGGATCTGGCCGGATTACGTGCAGGCCGAAGACATCAATGGTCTGGGCTACGGCGGGGCGTTTCTGGTGGTGCTCGGTTCGGCGCTGGTGGCCCTGGGACCTTCGTTGATCGCCGGGCTCAAGGCGCGGCGGATGCGCCTGGCCTGATCGGGTCACTCTCTGTGTGGCGAGCAGGGTGTGGTGAGCGGGCTTGCCCGCGTTGGGCCGCCAGGGCGGCCCCAGAACCTGCCTGCCCGTTGTGCCAGGCATACCTTGCTTGCAGGTCTTGCGACTGCCTTGCAGTCGAACGCGGGCAAGCCCGCTCGCCACAATGCATGACTTACCACAGAGCTAGACCTTACATCAGCCGTTCCTGCCCGACTCCAGCATGTTTTCCGGGCGAACCCAGGCGTCGAACTCTTCGTCGGTGAGGTAGCCCAGCTCCAGTGCCGACTCGCGCAGGGTGAGGTTCTCGGCGTAGGCCTTCTTGGCGATTTCCGCCGCCTTGTCGTAGCCGATGTGCGGGTTCAGCGCGGTGACCAGCATCAGGCCGCGTTCAAGGTGCGCGGCCATCTGTTGCGGGTCGGGTTCCAGCCCGGCGATGCAGTGGGCCTGGAAGTTGCTGCAACCATCGGCCAGCAGTTGGATCGATTGCAGCAGGTTGTGAATGATCACCGGCTTGTACACGTTCAACTGCAAGTGGCCCTGGCTGGCGGCGAAACCGATGGTCACGTCATTGCCCAGGACCTGGCAGGCCAGCATCGACAGCGCCTCGCACTGGGTCGGGTTGACCTTGCCGGGCATGATCGAACTGCCCGGCTCGTTGGCCGGCAGCCGGACCTCGGCGAACCCGGCGCGGGGCCCGGAACCGAGCAGGCGCAGGTCGTTGGCGATTTTCATCAGGGCCACGGCCAGGGTCTTGAGGGCCCCGGACAGGCTGGTCAGCGGCTCATGCCCGGCCAGTGCGGCGAACTTGTTCGGCGCGCTGACGAACGGCAGGCCGGCGAGGGCGGCGATTTCCGCGGCGACCGCTTCGCAGAAGCCATGGGGGGCATTGAGCCCGGTGCCCACCGCCGTTCCGCCCTGGGCCAGCTCGCAGACCGCCGGCAGGGCTGCACGAATCGCCCGCTCGGCATAGTCGAGCTGGGCGATGTAGGCGGAGACCTCCTGGCCGAAGGTGATCGGCGTGGCATCCATCATGTGGGTACGCCCGGTCTTGACCAGCTTCATGTGCCGCGCCGCCAGCTCGGCCAGGCCGCCGGACAGTTCGGCGATCGCCGGCAGCAGTTGCTGGTGCACCGCCTGGACAGCGGCAATGTGCATGGCGGTGGGGAAGCAGTCGTTGGAGCTTTGCGAGCGGTTGACGTGGTCGTTCGGATGTACAGGCGACTTGCCGCCGCGGCCCTTGCCGGCCAGTTCGTTGGCGCGTCCGGCAATGACTTCGTTGACGTTCATGTTGCTCTGGGTACCGCTGCCGGTCTGCCAGACCGCCAGCGGGAACTGGTCGTCGTGCTTGCCGGCGAGCACTTCGTCGGCCGCCTGCTCGATCAGCCGGGCGATGTCGGCGGGCAGGTCGCCATTGCGGTCGTTGACCCGCGCCGCGGCCTTCTTGATCAGGGCCAGGGCGTGCATCACGGCCAGCGGCATCTTTTCGCTGCCAATGGCGAAGTTGATCAGCGAGCGCTGGGTCTGTGCGCCCCAGTAGGCTTCTTCCGGGACATTCACCTGGCCAAGACTGTCGGTTTCGATACGGCTCATCGGACACGTTCTTCCTTCAATGACTGAATTCGTAGAGTTTAGGCCGTGATCTGCCGGTCAGGTTCCCCATACAGGTTTTGCCGGAGCAGGGACATTTGAAACTGTCACAATCGGTGTCGGGGTTGAGTGACACACTTTGTTAGGCGCAGAATGGGCGTTCTTGGGGTTTTACCTCGCCAGCTAGAAAGGACACTCGATGACCCGTCTTCGTGCCATCTGTACCGCGGTTGCTCTGGTCTGTGCCAGCGGCCAGGTTTTCGCCGATACCGCCAGCCACAACGCCAGTGCCGAAGCGTTCCTGACGCTGGCCCATGCCGACAAGCTCGGAACCCCGGTCTATGCACAAGTGCAGCAGATGTTCGCCCAGCGCTTTGCCCAGACCCAGGCGCCGGACTCGAAAAAGCCGCTGCTCGACACCTACCAGGCCAAGGCCAACGCCGCCCTGGACCAGGCGATCGGCTGGGACAAGCTCAAGCCCGACATGGTCAAGCTGTACACCAGCAACTTCAGCGAATCGGAGCTCAAGGACCTGGTGGCGTTCTACCAGTCACCGCTGGGCAAGAAGGTCCTCGAGAAGATGCCGCAACTGACCCAGCAGTCGGCCCAGATGACCCAGGCCAAGCTGGAAAGCGCGGTGCCGGTGGTCAACAAGCTGCTGGAAGACATGACCAACGAGCTGGCGCCGGCCAAGCCTGCCGCACCGGCCAAGAAGAAGTAAGCGGGGCCCGTGATGAGCATGCAACAACGTATCGAGACCGCCCTTGGCGCCCTGCACCCCGAGCACCTGCAAGTGCTGGATGAAAGCCACATGCACAGCCGTGGGAGCGAAACCCACTTCAAGGCGGTGCTGGTCAGCGAGCAGTTCGTCGGGTTGAACAGCGTCAAGCGCCACCAGAAGGTCTACGCTACCCTGGGTGACCTGATGGGGCAGTTCCATGCGTTGGCCCTGCATACCTACACCCCCGAGGAGTGGGTGAAAATCGGCGTGGCACCGGCATCGCCGACCTGCGCCGGCGGAGGACACTAGGCTCGCCTTTTGTTAGAATCCGCAACGCGCCGCTCAGTCGGCGCGTTTTTTTTGCGTCCGGTTCGCCCTTTGCGAGGGCAGCCACCTGGAGAGAAACAACCATGACCCAACCTGTCGTCGTGGCGGCACTGTACAAGTTCGTCACCCTCGAAGATTACGTCGCCTTGCGCGAACCGCTGTTGCAGGCAATGCTCGCCAACGGCATCAAGGGCACCTTGCTGATCGCCGAAGAAGGTATCAACGGCACCGTTTCCGGTAGCCGCGAAGGTATCGATGGCCTGCTGGCCTGGTTGAAGAACGACCCGCGCATGATGGACCTGGATCACAAGGAGTCCTACTGCGACGAGCAGCCGTTCTATCGGACCAAGGTCAAGCTGAAGAAGGAAATCGTTACCCTCGGCGTCGAAGGCGTGGACCCGAACAAGCAGGTCGGTACCTATGTCGAGCCACAGGACTGGAACGCCCTGATCGCCGATCCGGAAGTGCTGCTGATCGATACCCGCAACGACTACGAAGTATCGATCGGCACCTTCGAAGGCGCCATCGACCCCAAGACCACCAGCTTCCGCGAGTTCCCCGACTACATCAGGGCCAACTTCGATCCGGCCAGGCACAAGAAAGTCGCGATGTTCTGCACCGGCGGCATTCGTTGCGAAAAGGCTTCGAGCTACATGTTGAGTGAGGGCTTCGAGGAGGTCTATCACCTCAAGGGCGGTATTCTCAAGTACCTTGAAGAGATACCCCAGGCAGAGAGCCGGTGGCGCGGTGACTGCTTCGTGTTCGACAACCGCGTGACCGTGCGCCATGACCTGAGCGAGGGCGATTATGACCAGTGCCATGCCTGCCGGACCCCGGTGAGCGTCGAGGATCGCGCCTCGGAGCACTACGTGCCGGGCATCAGTTGCCCGCATTGCTGGAACACTCTGAGCGAGAAGACCCGCCGCAGCGCCATCGACCGCCAGAAGCAGATAGAACTGGCCAAGGCGCGCAACCAGCCGCACCCGATCGGCTATAACTACCGTCAAGCTCCCGAGGCCTGAACCATGTCCGCGCGCCTGCTCTATGTGATGGATCCGATGTGCTCCTGGTGCTGGGGTTTCGCCCCGGTGGCCGAGGCGCTGGTCAGGCAGGCGCAGGCAGCCGGCGTCGAACTGCATCTGGTGATGGGCGGCTTGCGCACCGGCAGCGGTGCCGCGCTGGAACCCAATACCCGGCGCTATATTCTCGAGCACTGGCAGGCGGTCACCGAGAGCACCGGCCAGCCGTTCACGTTCGACGGGGCCTTGCCGGATGGCTTCGTCTACGACACCGAGCCGGCCTGTCGAGCGGTGATCACCGCTCGCAGCCTGGCACCGGATTGCGCATGGACGCTGGTGGGGCTGATTCAGCGGGCCTTTTATGTCGGCGGGCGCGATGTCACCCAGGCCTCGGTGCTGGTGGAACTGGCGGAGAAGGCCGGGCTGCCACGTATCGAGTTCGCCGGTGCCTTCGACACCGCGGAGCAGCATGCGGCGACTTCCGCCGATTTCACCTGGGTCCAGGACCTGGGCATTGCCGGTTTCCCGACGATGCTGGCCGAACGCAATGGCCAACTGGCCTTGCTGACCAATGGCTACCAGCCACTTTCCGAGTTGTCGCCGTTGCTCGGCCGCTGGTTGGAACGTGCGGCCTGTGCCTGAGGCCGCCCCCTCGCAGGACCGTCTGAGCTGGGCGGAAATTCGCCGTCTGGCACTGCAGCATCGCAAGGCCCTGTGGATCGCCAACTCGGTCGCCGTGTTGGCGACCCTGTGCAGCGTGCCCATCCCGTTGCTGTTGCCACTGCTGGTGGACGAAGTCCTGCTCAAGCACGGCGACGCGGCACTGCGGGTGATGAACCACCTGCTGCCCACTACCTGGCAGACCGCCGTCGGCTACATCGGCCTGATGTTGCTGGTGACCCTGTGCCTGCGTTGCACAGCGCTGCTGTTCAACGTCGTGCAGGCCCGTCTGTTCGCCGGGCTGGCCAAGGACATCGTTTATCGCATCCGCATCCGCCTGGTCGAGCGCCTCAAGCGCATCTCCCTCGGCGAGTATGAAAGCCTCGGCAGCGGCACGGTGACCACGCACCTGGTCACCGACCTGGATACCCTCGACAAGTTCGTCGGGGAAACCCTCAGCCGTTTCCTGGTGGCGATGCTGACGCTGCTCGGCACCTCCGCCATCCTGGTCTGGATGCACTGGAAGCTGGCGCTGCTGATACTGCTGTTCAACCCGCTGGTGATTTACTTCACGGTGCAGTTGGGCAAGCGCGTCAAGCACCTCAAGAAACTGGAGAACGACAGCACCTCGCGCTTCACCCAGGCGCTGACGGAAACCCTCGAGGCCATCCAGGAAGTCCGCGCCGGCAATCGCCAGGGCTTTTTCCTCGGCCGTCTCGGGCAGCGAGCCCGGGAAGTACGCGACTATGCCGTGGCCTCGCAGTGGAAGAGCGATGCTTCGGGCCGGGCCAGTGGCCTGCTGTTCCAGTTCGGCATCGACATCTTCCGGGCCGCGGCCATGCTCACCGTGCTGTTCTCGGACCTGTCGATCGGCCAGATGCTGGCGGTGTTCAGCTACCTGTGGTTCATGATCGGCCCGGTGGAGCAGTTGCTGAACCTGCAGTACGCCTACTACGCCGCCGGCGGTGCGCTGACACGGATCAACGAGCTGCTGGCGCGGGCCGATGAGCCGGCGTATCCGGGCGGTATCGACCCCTTCGTCGGGCGCGAAACGGTGGGTATCGAGGTGCGTGGCCTGAGTTTCGCCTATACCGAGGAGCCGGTACTCGATCAGCTCGATCTGTCCATTGCGCCGGGTGAAAAGGTCGCGATCGTTGGGGCCAGTGGTGGCGGCAAGAGCACTTTGGTGCAACTGCTCCTAGGGCTCTACTTGCCACAGTCCGGAACCATCCGTTTCGGCGGTTCGACCCAGGCCGAGATCGGCCTGGAAACCGTGCGCGAGCATGTCGCCGTGGTACTGCAGCATCCGGCCCTGTTCAATGACACGGTCCGCGCCAACCTGACCATGGGGCGCGAGCGCAGCGACGAGGCCTGCTGGCAGGCGCTGGCGATCGCTCAGCTGGAGAGCACCATTCGTGGCCTGCCCCAGGGCCTGGACAGTATCGTCGGGCGTTCCGGCGTGCGTCTGTCCGGCGGCCAGCGCCAGCGCCTGGCGATCGCGCGGATGGTCCTGGCCGAGCCCAAGGTGGTGATTCTCGACGAGGCCACCTCGGCACTGGACGCCGCGACCGAATACAACCTGCACCAGGCCTTGGGCCGCTTTCTCAACGGTCGTACGACGCTGATCATCGCTCATCGGTTGTCGGCGGTGAAGCAGGCGGACCGGGTGCTGGTCTTCGATGGCGGGCGAATCGCCGAGGATGGCGACCACCAGCAGCTGATTGCCGAGGGTGGTCTGTACGCCAAGCTCTACGGGCACCTGCAAAAAATTTGAGGCTCTTGAATTTGACTCGATGCGTTGTGCCGGGCAGTTGAATCCATTACAAGAAACGGGTTTTTCCCGGTAGGGTCGCGCATCTGGCCAAAAGCACGGCTGTCAAGCAGTTCAACAATCCATCCGAGGTTGTCGAAATTAGCCTAGGCTGTGTTTTCAGGGGCGAAAAACTCTCGGCTGTTCATCCGGCGGCACTGGTGCAAGGGTACCCATGAAGCGCAAGCAGACTTTCGGAGCGCCCCGGCTGTTGGGGATTGTCTGGCCTTTTATCGCCGTGGTCCTGTTTCAGGCACTGCTGGGCTGCCTCAGTCTCTATGTGCTTTCGGCGGTGCGCGGCTATGTGGCGGGCGAGAGCCTCTGGTCCAAGGGGCAGAAAGACGCGATATACTACCTCAATCTCTATGCCGACAGCCGCGATGAGGCGATTTTCCTCAAGTACCAGGAGGCGATTGCCGTGCCCCAGGGCGGGCATGAGTTGCGCATCGCTCTGGACGCGCCGACTCCGGACCTGGAAGCCGCACGTCAGGGCATCCTGCAGGGCGGCAACCATCCCGACGATGTCTCCAGCATCATCTGGCTGTACCTGAATTTCCGCCACTTCAGCTACCTCGAGCGGGCTATCGAGAAGTGGACCGTGGGTGACAGCTATCTGGTGCAACTGGATGAGGTCGCCCGGCAGATGCATCAGGCCATTTCCACCAACAGGGCCACGACTGCCGACATCAAGCGCTGGAAGAACCATATCTTTGCCATCAACGACGGAGTGACCCCGGCGGCGAAGGCGTTCAGCGATGCGCTGGGCGAGGGCTCGCGGGTGATTCTGCGCCTGCTGCTGGCCACCAACGTCACCACTGCCCTGGTACTGATCGTCCTGGCCCTGCTGCGCAGCCATAAGCTGCTGGCCCAGCGCCATGCCTTCGCCGATGCACTGCAGGTGGAAAAGGAGCGGGCGCAGATCACCCTGGAGTCGATCGGGGACGGGGTGATCACCACCGATGTCGACGGGGCTATCGTCTACATGAACCCGGCGGCGGAACAACTGACCCACTGGAAGGTCGGGCAGGCCTACGGCTTGCCGCTGGGGGCGCTGTTCAACCTGCTAGACGACAATGCCCAAAAGGAAGGTTTCACGCTGATCGAGCATATTCTCGGCGGTCAACTGGGCGGCGGCGGCGGGCATTCCAAGCTGATCCAGCGCCTCGATGGCAGCACGGTGTCGGTGACCCTGGTCGGCGCGCCGATACGTAATGCCGGCAGGGTCAGTGGGGCGGTGCTGGTACTGCATGACATGACTCAGGAGCGACAGTACATCGCCAACCTCTCCTGGCAGGCCACCCATGATGCCCTGACCGGTCTGGCCAATCGCCGCGAGTTCGAGTATCGGCTGGAACAGGCCCTGCACGACCTGGCGCGCCAGCCGGCGCGGCATGTGCTGATGTTTCTCGACCTGGACCAGTTCAAGCTGGTCAACGACACCTGCGGGCATGCGGCCGGTGACGAACTGTTGCGGCATATCTGCGCGCTGCTGCAGTCAGGCCTGCGCGAGGGCGATACCCTGGCGCGCCTGGGTGGGGATGAGTTCGGTATTTTGCTCGAGAATTGTCCTTCAGACATGGCTGAAAAAATTGCGGAAAACCTGCGTCAGACCGTGCAGAACCTGCACTTCGTCTGGAAGGGCAGGCCTTTCGTGACCACGGTCAGTATCGGCCTGGTGCACCTGCATCAGATGCCCGCAACCCTCGAGGCCTCGTTGCGGGCAGCGGATATGGCCTGCTACATGGCCAAGGAAAAAGGGCGCAACCGGATTCAGGTGTATCACGCCGACGATTCCGAACTGTCCCTGCGCTTCGGGGAAATGGCCTGGGTCCAGCGCCTGCACATGGCGCTGGAGGAAAATCGTTTTTGTCTGTATTCGCAGGAAATTTCTCCGCTGGGTCAGACCGATCACGCGGATGGTCATGTAGAGATCCTGCTGCGCCTGCATGATGAAGCCGGGCGCATGATCTTGCCCGACAGCTTTGTTCCGGCCGCTGAACGCTATGGCCTGATGAGCCAGCTGGATCGCTGGGTGGTGCAGAACGTGTTCAAGGTGGTTGCCGAGTGCCGCGCCCTGGGACGTGCGGAGCCGATGGCGATGTGTGCGATCAATCTGTCAGGCACGACCATCGGCGACGAGGGTTTCCTGGGCTTTCTTCATGAACAATTTACGTTGCACGGTATTTCGCCGCAGTTGATCTGTTTCGAGATCACCGAGACCAGCGCCATCTCCAATCTCGGCAGTGCGATTCGTTTTATCAATGAGCTCAAGGGCTTGGGTTGTCACTTCTCCCTGGATGACTTCTGTGCGGGTATGTCTTCATTCGCTTATCTCAAACATTTGCCTGTAGACTTCCTGAAGATCGATGGAAGTTTCGTAAAGGATATGCTGGACGACCCGATTAACCGCGCCATGGTCGAGGTGATCAACCACATCGGGCATGTGATGGGTAAGCGAACGATTGCAGAGTTTGTCGAAACGCCGCAGATCGAGCAGGCCTTGCTGGAGATCGGTGTCGATTATGCCCAGGGCTACGTGATCGAACGCCCGCAGTTGTTCACCTGCGACAGCCTGCTGCGTCGTCCGGCCCGAGTTCGCGCGCTGGTGTCCAAGGCGCCCGGCACCTTCCGCTGAAACCCTTCCCGATCCGCCTAATCACCACTCAAAAGGAAAGGAGCTCAACAGTGATCGACGCCTTCAGCAGAACCGGCCCGCTTATGGAAGCCACCAGCTATCCGGCCTGGGCACAACAGCTCATTCGGGACTGTAGCGAGAGCAAGCGCCGTGTTGTCGAACACGAACTTTACCAGCGGATGCGCGACAACAGGCTGAGCGCGAGAACCATGCGCCAGTACCTGATCGGTGGCTGGCCGGTGGTCGAGCAGTTTGCCTTGTACATGGCCCAGAACCTGACCAAGACCCGCTTTGGCCGCCATCCCGGCGAAGACATGGCGCGACGCTGGCTGATGCGCAACATCCGCGTGGAATTGAACCACGCCGACTACTGGGTGCACTGGAGCAGGGCCCATGGTGTCACCCTCGAAGACCTGCAGGCGCAGCAGGTGCCTCCCGAGCTGCATGCCCTGAGCCACTGGTGCTGGCATACCAGTTCGGCGGATTCGCTGGTGGTGGCGGTCGCCGCCACCAACTATGCGATCGAGGGTGCCACCGGCGAGTGGTCGGCGCTGGTCTGCTCGACCGGCGTCTATGCGGCGGCGTTCCCCGAGGAAGAACGCAAGCGTGCGATGAAGTGGCTGAAGATGCACGCCCAGTACGATGATGCCCATCCCTGGGAGGCGCTGGAGATCGTCTGCACCCTGGCGGGGACCCATCCGAGCCAGGCGTTGCAGACCGAGCTGCGCCAGGCGATCTGCAAGAGCTACGACTACATGTACCTGTTCCTGGAGCGGTGCATGCAGTTGGAAAAGACGCCGGTCGCCCGTGAGCGCGTGGCAGAACTCGCCGAAGGCTGAGTTGATGAAAGGGCGGGCTGTTCCGGGGTTGGGCATGCAAGCGCGACCCGCGGGCTAGCCCGCCATTGCCAGTCGGTTGCGACCTTCGCGCTTGGCCACATACAGCGCGCTGTCGGCGCGGCGAAGCAGGCTTTGCAGCGATTCCCCCGGGAGCAGGGTGGCACAACCCAGGCTCACCGTCAGGGCAATCGCCTGTTCATTGGCGGCATAGTCCCGGGACTGCGTGGCCTGGCGCAGGCGTTCGCCCACCAGGGCGGCTGCCTCCCGACCGGTATTGGACAGGACGACGAGAAACTCCTCGCCGCCGTAGCGGAAGATCATGTCGATATTGCGCAACTGCTCCTTGATCGAGGCGGCGACCGCCTTGAGCACCTGGTCGCCGGCAGCGTGGCCGTAGCTGTCGTTGATACGCTTGAAATGATCGATATCCAGCATCAGCAGCGACAGGGGCTGGCTGTGACGGCGCGCCAGGTCGATTTCCCGCTGCAGGGTCTGGTCCATGGCGATACGGTTGCCGGTTTCGGTCAGCGGGTCGCGCAGGGCGCTCTGGGTCGCGGCCCTATAGAGCAGGGCGTTGCGCATCGGGTAGAGCAGGCAGGACAGCAGCGATTCGAGGTTGCCCAGTTCCTGTTCGGTGAAACGCTGGCTGCGTCGAAACAGCAGTTCGCCCATGTGCTCGCCCTCATGGCTGAGGCTGTAGCTCGCCGAATGATGGCCGCGCTGGCCGAACTCCAGCCGCAAGTCGCTCGGCTGGTGCGTGTATACCAGGGATTGCAGTGGCACCAGGCGCTGGATCTCGCGGAAGAACAGGCCGAGGATGCGCTCCGGCTCCAGGCTGGTTTGCAACTGCAGCATCAGTTGCTGGCGCAATTGCGTCAGAGTGGTCGGGCGGTGGAACAAAGAGGGGGCTTGGCCGAAACCCAGGCGTTGCAGCTTGGCGCTATCGAAATCAATGGCGTTGGTCTGGATCGGTGTCTTCATGGTGGCGGGCCCCCTGGGCTCAGCATGCAGTCTTACAGGCTGGCGAATGCGGCTTGGGGCTGCGCATCGTACTGATCCATCAGTCCCGTAGGACCCTTGGCATCAGTCTAGTCGCTGGAGCCAGGCTTTGCGGGCCTGGCCGATGGAATGCCCCGTGGCGTTCGCATGGCGTGTCTGAGGCAAGTTAGAGCGAAAGTCGTGCCAATCCGTTCACTTGAATATAAGTCTTTGAAATTCAGTGACTTGGTTTTTTGACGCGGCAGAAAGTACGCTGCGGCGGCAAATCCTTGACTTGCCATAGTGGCTTTTTGGAATTTACGGCTTGCCGTGCCGGTATTCCGGCACGGAGCGGAAGGCGGGAATTTACTGGGCGTTGAAGGCCTGGCCGTTGATGCCGGTGCTGTCCGGGCCCATCAGGTAGAGATAGACCGGCATGATCTCTTCCGGGCTCGGATTGTCCAGCGGGTTTTCCCCGGGGTAGGCCTGGGCGCGCATGCTGGTACGGGTGGCGCCCGGATTGATGCTGTTGGCGCGAACCGGGGCGACGCCGTCCAGTTCGTCGGCGAGGGTCTGCATCAGGCCCTCGGTAGCGAACTTGGACACGCCATAGGCCCCCCAGTAGGCACGGCCCTTGCGGCCGACACTGCTGGAGGTGAAGATCACCGAAGCGTCCTGGGACAGTTTGAGCAGCGGCAGCAGGGTGCTGGTGAGCATGAACATCGCATTGACGTTGACCTGCATGACGCGCATGAAGTTGTCGCCCGAGAGCTGTTCCAGCGGCGTGCGCGGGCCGATGATCGAGGCGTTGTGCAGCAGGCCGTCGAGGTGGCCGAACTCGCTCTCGATCATCGCCGCCAGTTCGTCGTACTGATGCGGCAGCGCGGTTTCCAGGTTGAAGGGGATCACCACCGGTTGCGGGTGGCCGGCGGCCTCGATTTCGTCGTAGACCTGGGTCAGGTTGGCTTCGGTCTTGCCCAGCAGCAGCACCGTGGCGCCGTGGGCGGCGTAGCTTTTGGCGGCGGCCGCGCCGATGCCACGACCGGCACCGGTGACCAGGATCACCCGGTCCTTGAGCAGTTCGGGGCGGGCGGAATAATCAAACATGGCTAAACCTCAACGGAATATGGGAGGAACGCTGCCTGTAGGAGCCGGCTTGCTGGCGATCGATTGACGCGGCGTAGCTGCGCGATCGCGTCGCCTGGATCGCCAGCAAGCCGGCTCACACACAGTTCAGCAACTGCACAGGGCGTGGTCGAGCACTCGGCGCAGTTCCAGCGGATGATCGACGACCACATCGGCGCCCCAGTGATCGGGATTGTCGTCCGGATGGATGTAACCGTAGCGCACGGCGGCGGTGCGGGTGCCGGCATCCCGGCCCGATTCGATATCGCGCAGGTCGTCACCGACGAACAGGACGCTGGCCGGGTCGAGGTCGAGCATCTTGCAGGCAAGGATCAGTGGCTCGGGGTCCGGTTTGCTTTTGGTGACGTGATCCGGACAGATCAGCAATGCCGAGCGTTCGGCCAGGCCGAGTTGCTGCATGATCGGTTCGGCGAAACGCACCGGCTTGTTGGTGACCACGCCCCAGATCAGCCTTGCCTTCTCGATGTCCTCCAGCAGCTCGCCCATGCCGTCGAACAGCTTGCTGTGCACCGCGCAGGCCTTGAGGTAGCGCTCAAGGAACTCCTGGCGCAGTTCCTCGAAGCCCGGTGACTCGGGGTCCATCATGAAGGTCACCGCGACCATCGCCCGGGCGCCGCCGGAGATCTCGTCGCGGATCAGCTTGTCGGCAATCGGCGGCAGCCCGCGATCGGCCCGCATGGCCTGGCAGATGGCGATGAAGTCCGGCGCGGTATCGAGCAGGGTGCCATCCATGTCGAAGAGAACCGCTCTCAGGCGCATCGTTCACTCCTCGCGCAGGGTCTGGATCATGTAGTTCACGGCCACGTCCGCCGCCAGCTTGTAATGCTTGGTCAGCGGGTTGTAGGTCAGGCCGATGATGTCCTTTACCGCCAGGCCGGCTTCGCGGCTCCAGGCGCCCAGCTCGGAGGGACGGATGAACTTCTTGAAGTCGTGGGTGCCGCGCGGCAGCAGACCCATGATGTATTCCGCGCCGACGATGGCGAACAGGTAGGCCTTGGGATTGCGGTTGATGGTGGAAAAGAACACCTGGCCGCCGGGCTTGACCATGCGGAAGCAGGCACGGATTACCGACGACGGGTCGGGTACGTGTTCGAGCATCTCCAGGCAGGTGACGACGTCGAACTGTTCGGCCATTTCCTCGGCCAGGGCTTCGGCGGTGATCTGCCGGTATTCGACATCGACGCCCGATTCCAGCTGGTGCAGCCGGGCCACGGCCAGAGGCGCCTCGCCCATGTCGATCCCGGTGACGGTGGCGCCGCGCTGGGCCATGGCTTCGCTGAGAATGCCACCGCCGCAGCCGACGTCGAGGACCTTCTTGCCGGCCAGCTTGACCCGTTCGTCGATCCAGTTGACCCGCAGCGGGTTGATGTCGTGCAGCGGCTTGAACTCGCTCTCGCGGTCCCACCAGCGGTGGGCCAGGGCTTCGAACTTGGCGATTTCGGCGTGGTCGACGTTGCTCATGGGGCTATTCTCCAAAGCTTGAAAATCAGGGTGATCCCGGGTCGTGGCTGCCCGGGACGATCATTCAATGGGCGTGTCCGCCAATGCGCTGGCCCCAGTCCCGGGCCGTCGCGGTCAATTTCTGTTCATCCAGGCGGGTCAGGCGCCGGTCGTCGAGCAGTGGCTTGCCGCCGACCCACAGATGTCGCACGCAATCGCGTCCGCCGGCGTAGATCAGTGCGGACACCGGTTCGTAAATGGGTTGCTGGGCCAGGCCGCCGAGGTCAAAGGCGACGATATCCGCGGCCTTGCCGACCTCCAGGCTGCCGATTTCGCTGTCCAGGCCCAGGGCTCGGGCGCCGTTGAGGGTGGCCATGCGCAAGGCGCGATGGGCATCCAGGGCGCTGGCGGAGCCGGCGACGGCCTTGGCCAGCAGGGCGGCGGTACGGGTTTCCCCGAGCAGGTCGAGATCATTGTTGCTCGCCGCGCCATCGGTGCCGATGGCCACATTGACGCCGGCCTGCCACAGGCGTTCGACCGGGCAGAAGCCGCTGGCCAGTTTCAGGTTCGATTCCGGGCAGTGAATCACGCTGGTGTTGCTTTCTACCAGTAAAGCGAGGTCGTCATCGCTGATTTGGGTCATGTGCACGGCTTGCAGGCGCGGTCCCAGCAGGCCGAGTCGGGCCAGCCGGGCCAGGGGGCGTTCGCCGTGCTGTTCGAGCGCCTGCTGGACCTCGAAGGCGGTTTCGTGCACGTGCATCTGAATCGCCGCGTCGAGTTCCTCGGCGATCATGCGGATCTTTTCCAGGTTTTCGTCACCCACGGTATAAGGCGCATGCGGACCGAAGGCTATCCTGATGCGGGGGTGGTGCTTGAGGTCGCCGAACAGTTCGATGGCCTGACGCAGGGCCTCGTCGGCGCTGGCGGCCCCGGGAATCGGGAAGTCGAGGATCGGCATGGCGATCTGGGCGCGGATGCCGCTGTCATGCACGCATTCGCTGGCCACTTTCGGGTAGAAATACATGTCCGAAAAGCAACTGATCCCGCCCTTGATCTGTTCGGCGATGGCCAGGTCGGTACCGTCGCGGACGAAGTCCTCGCTGACCCATTTGCCCTCGGCCGGCCAGATGTGCTGCTCCAGCCAGGTCATCAGCGGCAGGTCGTCGGCGAGGCCGCGGAACAGGGTCATGGCGGCATGTCCATGGGCATTGACCAGGCCTGGAGCGAGCAGCGTGCCCGGCAGTTCGCGGACTTCCTCGGCCGCCAGCTTCAAGGCCTCGGCCCGTGGGCCGATAAACGCGATACGCCCGTCACGGATGCCCAGGCCATGCTCCTTGAGAACCACGCCAGCCGGTTCGACAGGTACCAGCCAGGTGGGCAGCAACAGCAGGTCGAGCGGGACGGCGATGTGTGGCATCGAGGGCGGCTTCCAGGCTTCATGCATATATTCGGAAAGCGAAGTATACCCGAGCGTCCAGGCGGGGTGATCGCTATAATCGATGGCTTTTGTTTCATCATTGCGGAGTGAGTCATGCGCGATCGGTTGTTGGCAGCGGAAAAGGTCAAGGCCATCGATTGGTGCCAGGGGACCTTGCGCCTGCTCGATCAGCGTATCCTGCCGTTCGAGCAGAACTGGCTGGACTGCGCCAGCGCCGTGGCGGTCGCCGAGGCGATTCGGGCGATGGCCGTGCGTGGCGCCCCGGCCATCGGTATCTGTGCGGCCTATGGCGTGGTGCTGGCGGCGCGGGCCCGGCTGGCCGAAGGTGGCGACTGGGCGGCGGCGCTGGAGGAGGATTTCGCCTTGCTGGCCGCTTCACGTCCGGCTGCGGACAGCCTGTCCTGGGCGCTCGGGCGCATGCGCGAGCGGCTGGGGCGGCTCCGTGAGGGCGCCGATCCGCTGGCGGCGCTGGAGGCCGAGGCCATCGCCATCCACGACAGTGATCGCGAAGCCAACCTGACCATGGCGCAATGGGGTGTCGAGCTGATTCGCAAGCACCAGGGCAACGCCCAGGCGATTCTCACCCATTGCAATACCGGGGCTTTGGCCACCGGTGGTTTTGGCACGGCGCTGGGGGTGATTCGCGGCGCCTTCGTCGAGGGCATGGTCGAGCGGGTCTATGTCGATGAGACCCGGCCCTGGCTCCAGGGCTCGCGCCTGACCGCCTGGGCGCTGGCCAGCGAAGGCATTCCGGTGACCGTGAGCGCCGACTCGGCCGCCGCCCATGTCATGAAGGCCAGGGGCGTCACCTGGGTCGTCATCGGTGCCGACCGCATCGCCGCCAATGGTGATGTGGCGAGCAAGATCGGCACTTATCAGTTGGCTGTCTGTGCCATGCACCATGGCGTGCGCTTCATGGTGGTGGCGGCGAGCTCGACCATCGACCTGGCGCTGGCCAGCGGAGAGGAAATCGTCCTGGAGGAGCATGAGGGTGACGAGTTGCTGGGGGCTGGCGGCAAGCGGCTCGATGTCCGGGTGGAGACCTTCAATCCGATCTTCGATGTGACTCCGGCGGATTTGATCGATGTCATCGTGACCGAAAAGGGGGTCGTCGAACGACCGGATACCGCCAGGATCGCTCAACTGATGTGCCGCAAGCGCCTGCACTGATCCGGTTTTTCCCGGCCAGCCGGCTTTTTCGGGCGAAAAATACCGGTGTTTTGCTTCTAAGCCCCTCCAGGTGCGCTCTCGAAGGATTTCATTGGTCGCCTGTCTGGTTCCTTGTGTATCCAGGGATAGGTGCGTGGCGGCGATTGTGATAACATCCGGCGGTTTCCAGGGTTGCCCGAACCGGCTGCCCTTACTGCGCAGATCCATGGCATAACTCGTTGATTTGTCGTAAGTCGCTGCCAGGCACCAGGTCGGCAGCGGCAAGCTTCGTTCGTCCCATATGGATGTGACGAAGTTTCACCAGAAAAAGGAATCAGGCTTCTCATGGGCGAACTGGCCAAAGAAATCCTCCCGGTCAATATCGAAGACGAGCTGAAACAGTCCTACCTCGACTACGCGATGAGCGTGATCGTCGGGCGGGCACTGCCCGATGCGCGTGATGGCTTGAAGCCCGTGCACCGGCGTGTCCTGTTCGCGATGAGCGAACTGGGTAACGACTGGAACAAGCCGTACAAGAAATCTGCCCGTGTGGTCGGTGACGTGATCGGTAAGTACCACCCGCACGGTGATACCGCTGTATACGACACCATCGTTCGGATGGCGCAGCCATTCTCCCTGCGCTATCTGCTGGTCGACGGTCAGGGCAACTTCGGTTCCGTCGACGGCGACAACGCCGCGGCCATGCGATACACCGAAGTGCGCATGACCAAGCTGGCGCACGAACTGCTGGCCGACCTGCACAAGGAAACCGTGGACTGGGTGCCGAACTATGACGGCACCGAGCAGATCCCGGCGGTCATGCCGACCCGTATCCCCAACCTGCTGGTCAACGGTTCCAGTGGTATCGCCGTGGGCATGGCGACCAACATCCCGCCGCACAACCTCGGCGAAGTGATCGACGGTTGCCTGGCGCTGATCGACAACCCCGACGTCACCGTCGACGAACTGATGCAGTACATCCCCGGTCCGGACTTTCCGACCGCGGGGATCATCAACGGCCGTGCCGGCATCATCGAGGCCTATCGCACCGGTCGCGGGCGCATCTACATGCGTGCCCGTTCGACCGTCGAGGATATCGACAAGGTCGGTGGCCGCCAGCAGATCGTCATCACCGAGCTGCCTTACCAGCTCAACAAGGCTCGCCTGATCGAGAAGATCGCCGAGCTGGTCAAGGAAAAGAAACTCGAAGGTATCACCGAGCTGCGCGACGAATCCGACAAGGAGGGTATGCGCGTGGTGATCGAGCTGCGTCGTGGCGAAGTGCCGGAGGTGGTGCTCAACAACCTCTACGCCCAGACCCAGCTGCAGAGCGTGTTCGGTATCAACATCGTCGCGCTGGTCGACGGTCGTCCACGGATCCTCAACCTCAAGGACCTGCTGGAAGCCTTCGTCCGCCACCGCCGCGAAGTGGTGACCCGTCGTACCGTGTTCGAACTGCGCAAGGCGCGTGAGCGTGGCCATATCCTTGAAGGCCAGGCTGTGGCGCTGTCGAACATCGACCCGGTGATCGCGTTGATCAAGGCTTCGCCGACACCGTCGGAAGCCAAGGAGGCGCTGGTCAGCACCCCGTGGGAATCCAGCGCGGTGATGACCATGGTCGAGCGCGCCGGCGCCGACTCCTGCCGTCCGGAGAACCTCGACCCGCAATATGGCCTGCGTGACGGCAAGTACTACCTGTCGCCGGAGCAGGCCCAGGCCATCCTGGAATTGCGTCTGCACCGCCTGACCGGCCTGGAGCACGAGAAGCTGCTGGCCGAGTACCAGGAGATTCTCAACCAGATCGGCGAGCTGATCCGCATCCTCAACAGTGCCGTGCGCCTGATGGAAGTGATCCGCGAAGAGCTGGAAGTGATCCGCGCCGAGTACGGCGACGCGCGCCGCACCGAAATCCTCGATGCGCGCCTCGACCTGACTCTGGGCGACATGATTCCGGAAGAAGAGCGCGTGGTGACCATTTCCCACAGCGGCTACGCCAAGACCCAGCCGCTGTCGGCCTACCAGGCCCAGCGCCGGGGCGGCAAGGGCAAGTCGGCGACCGGTGTCAAGGATGAGGACTACATCTCTCACCTGCTGGTTGCCAACAGCCATGCCACGCTCCTGCTGTTCTCCAGCAAGGGCAAGGTCTACTGGCTCAAGACCTACGAGATTCCCGAGGCGTCCCGTGCCGCACGCGGTCGTCCGCTGGTCAACCTGCTGCCGCTGGATGAAGGTGAGTACATCACCACCATGTTGCAGATCGACCTGGAAGCCCTGCAGCAGAGCGCCGGTGCCGATGACGAGCTGGACGATGCCGATGATTCGGTGATCGAGGGCGAAGTGATCGAGGCCGATGAAGCTGCCGATGCGGCTGAAGAGGTGGATGGCGATACCGCCGAGCTGGTGGCTGAGCCAACGGGTGCCTACATTTTCATGGCCACCGCTTTCGGTACGGTCAAAAAAACTCCGCTGGCCCAGTTCAGCCGTCCGCGTACCAGTGGCCTGATCGCCCTGAAGCTGAAGGAGGGCGACACCCTGATCGCCGCTGCAATCACCGACGGTGCCAAGGAAGTCATGCTGTTCTCCGATGCCGGCAAGGTGATTCGCTTCGCCGAAAGCGGCGTCCGCGAGATGGGTCGTGGTGCCCGTGGTATCCGCGGCATGCGGATTGGCAAGGGGCAGAAACTGATCTCCATGCTGATTCCGGAGTCGGGTGCGCAGATCCTCACCGCCTCCGAGCGTGGTTTCGGCAAGCGTACGCCGCTGAGCAAGTTCCCGCGTCGCGGCCGTGGCGGCCAGGGCGTGATCGCCATGGTCACCAAGGATCGCAATGGCCAGTTGATCGGCGCGATCCAGGTGCAGGAAGGCGAGGAAATCATGCTGATTTCCGACCAGGGCACCCTGGTTCGTACCCGTGTCGACGAAGTGTCCAGCCTGGGTCGTAACACCCAGGGCGTGACCCTGATCAAGCTGGCCAACGACGAAACGCTGGTCGGCCTGGAGCGCGTCCAGGAGCCGTCGGAAGTCGAGGGCGAGGAGTTGGAGATTGTGGCGGACGCCGAATTCGATAGCGAAATGCCAATCGACGGTGCGGTCGGTGATTCGTCCCCGGACGAGGCGGCCGATGAAGTTGAACAGCAGGATTAATTAAACGCCTGCGCCTGACGTTGTAGCTTGTAGGGCAACCCATCGTTGGACGGTGGGGCGTGATCGAACGCGGAGCGGTCGTTGTCGGACCGCTTTGTCGTGTCAGGAGTATCGAGATTGTTCCTGCAGGGTGCCGGGCAGGCCTGGCGGCATGTATATCTTCAAGCATAGCGAGAGTGGATGTGAGCAAACGAGCCTATAACTTCTGCGCAGGTCCTGCTGCGCTGCCTGAAGCTGTCCTGTTGCGTGCCCAGTCGGAGTTGCTGGACTGGCAAGGCAAGGGGCTGTCGGTCATGGAAATGAGCCATCGCAGCGATGAGTTCGTCTCCATCGCCGAGCGGGCCGAGCAGGATCTGCGCGATCTGCTGGATATCCCCTCGAACTACAAGGTGCTGTTCCTGCAGGGCGGCGCCAGCCAGCAGTTTGCCCAGGTCGCGTTGAACCTGCTGCCGGAAACCGGCAAGGCCGACTACATCGAGACCGGTATCTGGTCGAAGAAGGCCATCGAGGAAGCTTCGCGTTTCGGTAACGTCAACGTCGCCGCCAGCGCCAAGGCCTATGACTACTTCGCCATCCCGGGTCAGAACGAGTGGAAGCTGACGAAAGACGCGGCCTATGTTCACTACGTCTCGAACGAGACCATCGGTGGCCTGGAGTTCGACTGGATTCCAGAAACCGGCGACGTGCCACTGGTCACCGACATGTCTTCGAACATTCTCTCGCGCGCCGTGGACATTTCCCGCTTCGGCATGATCTATGCCGGTGCGCAGAAGAACATCGGCCCGAGCGGCATTGTCGTCAATATCGTTCGTGAAGACCTGCTGGGTCGTGCCCGCTCGATCTGTCCGACCATGCTCGACTACAAGGTCGCGGCCGACAACGGTTCGATGTATAACACCCCGCCGACCCTGGCCTGGTACCTGTCGGGCCTGGTGTTCCAGTGGCTCAAGGAGCAGGGGGGGGTCGAGGCCATCGGCAAGCTCAACGACCTCAAACAGCGCACGCTGTATGACTTCATCGACGCCAGCGGCCTCTACAGCAACCCGGTCAACAAGAGCAACCGCTCGTGGATGAACGTGCCGTTCCGTCTGGCTGACGATCGCCTGGATAAGCCGTTCCTGGCCGGTGCCGACGCTCGTGGTCTGCTGAACCTCAAGGGGCACCGCTCCGTGGGGGGCATGCGTGCCTCCATCTACAACGCCGTGGGTATCGATGCGGTCAACGCATTGGTCGCCTACATGGCGGAGTTCGAGAAGGAGCACGGCTGATGGCTGAACAGGAACTCAAGGCGCTGCGCCTGCGCATCGACAGTCTCGACGAGAAGATCCTCGAGCTGATCAGCGAGCGCGCCCGCTGCGCCCAGGAAGTCGCACGGGTCAAGATGGGCTCGCTGGCCGAGGGCGAAGTACCGGTGTTCTATCGCCCCGAGCGTGAGGCGCAGGTGCTCAAGCGCGTCATGGAGCGCAACCAGGGGCCGCTGGGCAACGAGGAGATGGCGCGGCTGTTCCGCGAAATCATGTCCTCCTGCCTGGCACTGGAGCAGCCACTGAAAGTGGCCTACCTGGGCCCCGAGGGGACCTTCACTCAGGCGGCGGCGATGAAGCACTTCGGCCATGCGGTGATCAGCAAGCCGATGGCGGCGATCGACGAGGTGTTCCGCGAGGTGGCCGCCGGCGCGGTGAACTTCGGCGTGGTGCCGGTGGAAAACTCCACCGAGGGTGCGGTCAACCACACCCTCGACAGTTTCCTCGAACACGACATGGTGATCTGCGGCGAAGTCGAGCTGCGCATCCACCACCACCTGCTGGTGGGCGAGAACACCAAGACCGACAGCATCAGCCGTATCTACTCCCACGCCCAGTCCCTGGCCCAGTGCCGCAAGTGGCTGGACGCCCACTATCCGAATGTCGAGCGCGTGGCGGTGTCGAGCAACGCCGAAGCGGCGAAGCGGGTCAAGGGTGAGTGGAATTCGGCGGCGATCGCCGGTGATATGGCGGCTGGCCTGTACGGCCTGACCCGCCTGGCCGAGAAGATCGAGGACCGTCCGGACAACTCCACGCGGTTCCTGATGATCGGCAACCAGGAAGTGCCACCGACCGGCGACGACAAGACTTCGATCATCGTCTCCATGAGCAACAAGCCGGGTGCGCTGCATGAGTTGCTGGTGCCGTTCCATGACAACGGTATCGACCTGACGCGCATCGAAACCCGGCCTTCGCGCAGCGGCAAGTGGACCTACGTCTTCTTCATCGACTTCGTCGGCCACCACCGCGACCCGCTGGTCAAGGGTGTGCTGGAGAAGATCAGCCAGGAGGCGGTAGCGCTCAAGGTGCTGGGCTCCTACCCGAAAGCGGTTCTCTAAGGGCGTGAACATGAGTGGCGACTTCCTCGCCCTGGCGCAGCCGGGCGTGCAAAAACTTTCGCCTTACGTTCCGGGCAAGCCCGTGGACGAATTAGCGCGCGAGCTGGATATCGATCCGGCGAACATCGTCAAGCTGGCGAGTAACGAAAACCCGTTGGGCGCCAGTCCCAAGGCGCTTTCGGCGATTGCCG
The DNA here is from genome assembly GCF_000364705.1 of Pseudomonas fuscovaginae SE-1. Taxonomy (GTDB): domain Bacteria; phylum Pseudomonadota; class Gammaproteobacteria; order Pseudomonadales; family Pseudomonadaceae; genus Aquipseudomonas; species Aquipseudomonas fuscovaginae_A. Next base: position 30,670 of record NZ_AQOH01000323.1, read on the forward strand.
ATGCGCTGACCGAACTGACCCGCTACCCGGATGGCAACGGCTTCGAGCTGAAGCAGCGTCTGTCCGAGCTGTGCGGGGTGCAGGCCAGCCAGGTGACTTTGGGCAACGGTTCCAACGATATTCTCGAACTGGTTGCCCGGGCCTACCTGGCGCCGGGGCTGAACGCGGTGTTCAGCGAGCATGCTTTCGCGATCTACCCGATCGTGACCCAGGCCGTTTCCGCTGATGCCCGTGTGGCGCCAGCCAGGGACTTCGGCCATGACCTGCCGGCGATGCTGGCGGCGATCGACGAGAATACCCGGGTGGTGTTCATCGCCAACCCGAACAACCCGACCGGGACCTGGTTCGGCCCGCAGGCGCTGGAAGCTTTCCTGGCCGCGGTGCCCGAGCAGGTGCTGGTGGTGCTGGACGAGGCGTACATCGAGTACGCCGAGGGTGATGATCTGCCGAATGGCCTGAATTACCTGGCGAGCTACCCGAACCTGCTGGTCTCGCGCACCTTCTCCAAGGCCTATGGCCTGGCGGCGCTGCGGGTCGGCTACGGGCTGTCGTCGCCGGCGGTGGCGGATATCCTCAACCGGGTGCGCCAGCCGTTCAACGTCAACAGTCTGGCCCTGGTGGCCGCCTGTGCCGCGCTGGATGATGTCGAGTACGTGGCGCGCAGTCGCGAGTTGAACGAGGCGGGCATGCAGCAACTGGAAGCCGGCTTCCGCCAGTTGGGGTTGGAGTGGATTCCTTCGCGGGCCAACTTCATCGCCGTCGATGTCGGTCGCGATGCCGCTCCGGTCTACCAGGGGTTGCTGCGCGAGGGTGTGATCGTGCGTCCGATCGGCGGCTACGGACTGCCGCGGCACCTGCGGGTCAGTATCGGCCTGGCCAGTGAAAACAGCCGTCTGCTCGAGGCGCTGGGCAAGGTTCTGGCCCGTGGTTGATGTCATGCCGATGCAATCTGCGACGCCTATGATCGGCCGCCTGGTGGTGGTCGGTCTTGGGCTTATTGGGGGCTCCTTCGCCAAGGGGCTGCGTGAAAGTGGCCTGTGTCGGGAAGTGGTAGGGGTCGATCTCAATCCGCAGTCGCGCCGCTTGGCGGTTGAGCTGGGCGTGGTCGATCGCTGCGAGGAAGACCTGGTGGCGGCGTGCCAGGGGGCTGATGTCATCCAACTGGCGGTGCCGATCCTGGCGATGGAAAAGATGCTCGGCCTGTTGGCGGGCATGGACCTCGGCCAGGCGATCCTGACGGACGTCGGCAGCGCCAAGGGCAACGTGGTGCGGGCCGCCGTTGAAGCGTTCGGTGCCATGCCGGTGCGGTTCGTGCCCGGCCATCCGATTGCCGGGTCCGAGCAGAGTGGGGTGGAGGCTTCCAACGCCAGGCTGTTCCGGCGGCACAAGGTGATCCTCACGCCGCTGGCCGGGACCGATGCGGATGCGGTGGCGACGGTCGACGCGCTCTGGCGTGCGCTGGGCGCGGATGTCGAGCAGATGGACGTCGGGCGGCACGATGAGGTGCTGGCGGCGACCAGTCACCTGCCGCACCTGCTGGCCTTCGGCCTGGTCGATTCGCTGGCCAAGCGCAACGAGAACCTGGAGATCTTCCGTTACGCCGCAGGCGGCTTCCGTGACTTCACGCGAATCGCCGGCAGCGACCCGGTCATGTGGCACGATATCTTCCTGGCCAACCGCGATGCGGTCCTGCGTGCGCTGGACACCTTCCGCGGCGACCTGGACGTCCTGCGCGATGCCGTCGACGCGGGTGACGGGCATCAACTGCTGGATGTGTTCAAGCGGGCCCAGGCGGCTCGCGAACATTTCGGCAGGATCTTGGCCCGCCGGGCCCGCAAGGACACAATGAACGTCAACGATGATCAGAAAGAGGCTCAGTCGTGAATATTCAAGCTCCAGTCATCGCCATCGACGGACCTAGCGGCTCGGGCAAGGGCACCATCGCCGGCCTGCTGGCCAAGCGCCTGGGTTGGTGTCTGCTGGACTCCGGCGCGCTTTACCGGTTGCTGGCCTTCGCCGCGCGCAATCATGGCGTCGACCTGACCAACGAGGAATCCCTCAAGTTGCTGGCCGCGCATCTCGATGTGCAGTTCATCGGTGCGACCGACGGTCAGCCGGAGCGCATCATCCTGGAAGGGGATGACGTCACCCAGGACATCCGCAACGAGTCGATCGGTGCCGGTGCGTCCCAGGTCGCTTCCCTGCCGGCGGTGCGCGATGCGCTGCTGCAACGCCAGCGGGCATTTCGCGAGGCGCCCGGGCTGGTGGCCGACGGTCGCGACATGGGCACCGTGGTGTTTCCCGATGCGCCGTTGAAGATCTTCCTCACCGCCAGCTCCGAGGAGCGTGCCCGTCGTCGCTACTTGCAGTTGAAGGCCAAGGGCGATGATGTTAGTCTGTCGAGTCTGCTGGATGAGATCCGTGCGCGCGATGAGCGCGATACCCAGCGAGCGGTGGCCCCGCTCAAGCCGGCGGCCGACGCCATACAGCTGGATTCCACGGAGTTGTCCATCGAGCAGGTGCTGGAACGCATCATGAGCGAGATCGCCATTCGCGATATCGCCGGGTGACCAAGAGGGGTGCAGGGGACCAGTCATAGTCCTGCATGGCCTCTTTATATGAACGTAACCCACATCGTCTGGGGTGTGGCAGATGGGCGTATTCTTCGCCCTCATCAACAGGAATTAAAATGAGCGAAAGCTTTGCGGAACTCTTTGAAGAGAGCTTGAAGACCCTGAATCTTCAGGCTGGTTCGATCATCACCGGTGTTATCGTTGATATCGATTACCAAGCTCGTTGGGTAACTGTCCACGCTGGTCTGAAGTCTGAAGCTCTGATCCCGCTGGAACAGTTCTACACCGATGCTGGCGAACTGAACATCAACGTCGGTGACGAAGTTCACGTGGCGCTGGATTCGGTTGAAGATGGCTTTGGTGAAACCAAGCTGTCCCGTGAAAAAGCCAAGCGCGCTGAATGCTGGATCGTTCTGGAAGCAGCCTTCGCAGCCGAGGAAGTGGTCAAGGGCGTTATCAACGGTAAGGTTAAGGGCGGCTTCACTGTCGACGTTAACGGCATCCGTGCGTTCCTGCCAGGTTCCCTGGTTGACGTCCGTCCAGTGCGCGACACCACGCACCTGGAAGGCAAAGAGCTCGAGTTCAAGGTCATCAAGCTCGACCAGAAACGCAACAACGTTGTCGTTTCCCGCCGCAGCGTCCTGGAAGCCGAGAACTCCGCCGAGCGTGAAGCTCTGCTGGAATCCCTGCAGGAAGGCCAGCAGGTCAAGGGTATCGTCAAGAACCTCACCGACTACGGTGCATTCGTTGATCTGGGCGGCGTCGATGGCCTGCTGCACATCACCGACATGGCCTGGAAGCGCATCAAGCATCCATCGGAAATCGTCAACGTTGGCGACGAGATCGATGTCAAGGTTCTGAAGTACGATCGCGAGCGCAATCGTGTTTCCCTGGGCCTGAAGCAACTGGGCGAAGACCCATGGGTTGCCATCAAGGCTCGCTACCCGGAAAGCACCCGCGTGACCGCGCGTGTCACCAACCTGACCGACTACGGCTGCTTCGCTGAGCTGGAAGAAGGCGTTGAAGGCCTGGTGCACGTTTCGGAAATGGACTGGACCAACAAGAACATCCATCCTTCGAAAGTCGTACAAGTCGGCGACGAAGTGGAAGTCATGGTTCTGGACATCGACGAAGAGCGTCGTCGTATCTCCCTGGGTATCAAGCAGTGCAAGTCGAACCCATGGGAAGACTTCTCTGGCCAGTTCAACAAGGGCGACAAGATCTCCGGTACCATCAAGTCGATCACCGATTTCGGTATCTTCATCGGTCTGGACGGCGGCATCGACGGCCTGGTTCACCTGTCGGACATCTCCTGGAACGAAGTCGGCGAAGAAGCCGTACGTCGCTTCAAGAAGGGCGACGAGCTGGACACCGTCATCCTGTCGGTTGACCCAGAGCGTGAGCGCATCTCCCTGGGCATCAAGCAGCTGGAAAGCGATCCGTTCTCCGAGTACGTCTCGGTCAACGACAAAGGCGCTGTTGTCAAAGGCACTGTGAAAGAAGTTGACGCCAAAGGCGCCATCGTCGTTCTGGCCGACGATATCGAAGCGACTCTGAAAGCCTCCGAAATCAGCCGTGACCGCGTTGAAGACGCGCGTAACGTCCTGAAAGAAGGCGAAGAAGTAGAAGCCAAGATCATCAGCGTTGATCGTAAGAGCCGCGTCATCCAGCTCTCGATCAAGTCGAAAGACGTTGAAGACGAGAAAGAAGCCATCCAGAGCCTGAAAGCCGCTCCGGAAGGTGAAGCAGCTGACACCACCATGGCTGCTCTGCTGCGTCAAGCAATGGCCAAGCAGAACTGAGTTCTGTCTGACTGTTGAAAGAAAGGGCGACTTCGGTCGCCCTTTTTTGTGCGCGTGTTTTGCGCGTATCGCATGCGAAACAAAATCGGACTTGTGGCTGTCACATTCATAGGTGTAAAGATATGGCTGTCTGAGCTGGTCATGCACGCATGGTCAGGGTTTTCTCAGGGCGTCGCCTTGGTAAGGATGTGAATGAGCAAGCTCTTAGCGGTAATTGCCCTGGCGCTGGTCGTTGCCGGGTGTACCACCAGTGCCAAGACCCACGTCAGGCATGGCGTGAGCGGAATCGAGATCGACTGCTCGGGGTTGGGATCTGGCTGGGACAAGTGCTACAAGCGTGCGGCCCGCGAGTGCAAGGCTCAGGGCTACAAGGTCGTTACCAAATCCAGCGATGCCAGGGATGAGGAGGGCGACTATCTGTTCGGCTGGAACCCTGCGGGCTCGGTTACGCGAACCATGCTGGTCATCTGTAATTAGTCGCTGCCGGCCCCCTCGATCCTCGACGCACCTTGTATGCAGATAAGTCAATGGGTGGGCTGTTCAAAACCATCCAGCCGTGCTACAACCTTCGAAATGCTTTTCCTAGTTGCTTGAAAAAGAAGGGAAAAATATGACGAAGTCGGAGTTGATCGAACGAATTGTCACCCATCAGGGCCTGCTCTCGTCCAAGGATGTCGAGCTGGCTATCAAGACCATGCTCGAGCAGATGTCCCAATGCCTGGCGACCGGAGATCGGATCGAGATCCGTGGATTCGGTAGCTTTTCCCTGCATTACCGCGCACCGAGGGTGGGGCGTAACCCGAAGACCGGGCAGTCAGTGAGCCTGGATGGTAAATTTGTGCCGCATTTCAAGCCGGGGAAGGAGTTGCGGGATCGGGTGAATGAGGAGGATGAATAGCCGTTACGGTTATTCATGGGGCCGGTACTTCCAGAACATCCCTGCACACACCGCCATCCCCAGTGGACTTGCCCTCTTTGGTCTGGGGCGTGTGTTGTTTGAGATGGTTGAAATTATTCCTTTGTACCCGCTTTGAACTTAAAGGCCAGGATGATGAGCGGTATATAGGCCAGAAGTAACCCTGCAAAGCCGTCCAGCCTGTCTGTTCCTATCAGTAGCCCAATTGGAAGCAGCCAGAGGAGATTGATTGCTGCGACTGTCAGCGTAACCGGTAGATGCTTGCCGAACTGGCGTGACGCAAATTGATAGGCATGGCTACGGTGTGCTTCGTAGACTTTCTCTCCTCGCAATAGGCGTCTAAGCAACGTCCAGGTCGCATCGACGATAAACACACCGAGTAGGACCAGCCAGCCCCAGAAAAGTTGTGGGGCTGTCCAGGCGGCTTGTAAAGACAATATCCCCAGTGTGATTCCCAGGAAACCACTACCGGCATCCCCCATGAAGATCCGGGCTGTCGGGAAGTTCCAGTACATAAATCCTGCTACCGAGAAAGCCAGCAGCAACGGTAACAGAGCGAGTGCGATGTTTCCGTTCAAGCCATATAGCAGCGCACCTCCAAGGCACACGCAGATAGCCTCGATGCTGGCAATACCGTTAATGCCGTCCATGAAATTGTAAAGGTTCAGCAGCCATACCAGGTAAACTGCCGCCAGCCCATGACCGAGCCAGCCAAGGTCGAGTGGAAATCCCAGCAGGCTCAGTGGCGGTAACCCGCTGAGCCAGAATAGTGACCAGGTCGCAGCGATAAAGTGACCCAGCAAGCGCCAGCGGGCACTGATATGGCCATGGTCATCAAGGAACCCCAATACTGCGATCCCGGCCCCGGCGCCCAGCAAAGCGAAGCCAAGGGGCCAGGAGACAAAGCCCATGCTTGCCGCCACCGGCAAGGTCAGCAGGAAACTGATCACAATGGCGACACCACCACCACGTGGTGTGGGTATCGTGTGCGAACTCCTAGCGTTGGGTATATCGATCAGGCTCCGCGACAGTGCATATCTACGCAGCCCCCCAGTGAGAAAAAGTGCAATGATAGTTACTATCGGTAATAACAACCATGTATTCATTTTGTCTGCCATTTCAAAAAGTATTCGGCGGTTTTGCGCAAGGCGTCGTCGACACTGAATGGCGGAGTCCAATTCAGGAGTTCATGAGTCTTCTTGATATCGACTTGTAGTGAGCCGCACAATCGTTGAGCCAGCGCTTGCTTGCCTAATAGATAGGTGCCTTTCTCAAGCACCCAACTGGGCACTGGTAATAGCCTGGCTGGTCTACCCAGGGCGTTGCTCATTCTGCGCAGCAGGTCGCTGGTGGAGAGATCTTCTCCATCGCTGACCAGAAACACCTGATTGGCCGCGGCAGGATGGTCGCAGCAAGTGCTGATCAGATCAGTGAGATTTTCCAGTGCGACCAGGCTGCGTCGGTTGTGAATGGCGCCAAAAGGCATTGGTACGCCTTTGTACAGCCAGTTCATCATGCTCAGAAAGTTGGCCTGTACGCCTGGTCCATAAACAAGCACAGGGCGAATGATCACCACTTCCATGCCGGTTTTTTGAGCCAGGGCTCGCAGAGCTTGCTCTGCTTCCATTTTCGATACCCCATAGGGGTCGATGGGCGCCGCTAAACCGTCAGCGGTATAGGGGCTTCCTGCAGAAGTACCTTCTCCGTTCACCTTGATCGAGCTGACAAAGATAAAACGCTTGATTCCGGCTTCAACTGCTTGTCGGGCCAGATTCAGCGTGCCATCGACGTTGACCTTGCGATACTCGGCGAGAGGGTCGGTAGACTGATCACGCATGACATGTACGCGGGCAGCCAAATGTATGACCACGTCTTGTCCTTGCAGTAAAGGCGTCCAGTCCTGTTGTGCCGAGAGTCCATCAATCCGTTGTTGCCGCACCTTGGCGTCCAGGTCTGGCTGTTGCTGGCGCATCGCTGCAGTGATCTGATGGCCACGTTCGAGCAGTGGCGCTATCAGGCCTCGGCCAACAAAGCCGCTGGCACCTGTTAACGTGATACGCATAATCAATGTCCCTCGATGAGTGAGAGAACGTCTTTTGACATACTGTTCATGATATTGCCCCTGGAGAAATGCTCAACGAAGGAGTTGCGGGGGGCGGTTACCATTTTAAGTATATCAAAGGTCGTAACGGCTGCCTCTACATCGCAGGGGGAGAAGACTGCGGCGTTGTCGATGTTTTGAGAGATAAAGTCTGCCGCATAACCAGATACGCCTGCCCAGATCGGTTTACCCAGGGCTGCATACTCGAATAGTTTGGATGGAAGGACTTTTCGAAACGCATCATAATCGTTCAGATGTAAAAACAATACGTCAGCGGACTGATAAACCTTGATCAGCTCGTTACGTTTCACCGGACTCAATAGCGTTACGTTGGTGCAGCCTGCGGTTTGCAGACTTTCCTTTAATACATCGAGCCTTCCGCCATCACCGATAAGCTTGAAGTTCAGCTTCCCTTCGAAGCGTTTGGCCAGCTGCGGAATGATATTGTGTAGACCCTGCCCCTCTCCTATGTTGCCGGCATAGACGACTTCCCAGATACGCTGTGGACTGTTTTTTTCGCTATCGGGCTGAGCCTTGAGAAACTCGTCGTCAATTCCGTTGGTAAAGGTCGAATAATGTTGCTCCGGGTAAGCCGATTTGAAATAGGGAAGAAACCCGGCAGAAACCAAATTCACTTTCTTGGCGGCACGGATTGTCATCCCTTCAACCAGGGAAAACATGGGTTTGAGCAGCCAGGCCTTTTTCTTTGGTAATACATCCTTGATGGTATCAACGAAAATGTCTCGTATATCCAGGTAGAGTGGCGTTTTGTGCTTGCGAGAGATGAAAGCCCCTAAAAAAGCCGTCATCAGGCGGGATGAGGTCGCATAGACAAGATCGTAATGTGCTGTGCGAGTGAGGCGCTGAACCTGCCTGGCGTACACCAGAAATGCCTTGGCCTGATCCAGCATGCCACTCTTGTGAGAGGGTAATGCGATACGACGTATTGTCAGCCGTGGATGCTCTTCCAGTTCTGGCGCTTCACTGCTAAAAGAACTGTATCGATTGGGCAATGTCGTGATGAGTTCTACATGAGCATACGATGGCAAGTCTTTCATCAGTGAGTTCAGCAGAGCCGTCGTGCGGAAAGAGCCTGCCGAGAGGTCGGGTTGATAATAAAAACTCAAGATCAAAATTTTCAAAGGAACCTCACCATGATACGGTTGTGGTCAGCATCTCTTTGGAGAGCTCGATGACGATGCACTGATTTGGAATGGACTTGCCGAACTTTGGATGCCAGGTCGAAGGAATGACTTTAATATCGATGGCGCCCTGGATGTGAACTCGGACAATCTGGTCGTTGGTGAGTGTAATGGTCAGCCATTCTTGATCTTGAGTAACCACGGCATGTGGATGTACGAAAAGTCGTGAAAGTGCCCGATCGAAGGAGCCTGTGACCCGATCGACTATCTGCAGGGTTCTGCTCGACGCAATCCACTCGCGTTGGTGGAGGTTACGTCCTTTCAAGCGCAAGTAGCCATCGTGGCTACAGCGTACCTTTATTGAATCGTGGGTTTGCTCGAGTACCTCCAAGGTGGCTCGTGCGCGCCTCGCAACTCGGAATCCGGCCCACACTTCGGAAGAGTTTTCGCCATCTACTTCGACAGTGCTGTGAGCGGCTGTGCTGCGTTGACGGTGGCGCTCGGCGTCTTCCCCATATTGAGATGTTCCGGAATTGACGAAAACACGCTGCCCAAAGAGACTCAGCTCGAAGCTCAAGGTGTCGGCATGAGTATGTCCGGGTTGGTAAGCGGGCGCTACCTGTGCGAAGTTCAGCAGAGCTTTGCAATCTTCATCAAAATCGATGACGACATAGCCGCTGTCAGCATGGTGTTTTGCCGACAGTTGCATCGAGCGGCTATCATCGATAGGTGGCAGACATCCCAGGGTATGCGCGTAGGCCTCGATATCCTGCAACAGCGGCGCGATACCAAACGCGGCGTCGTTGAAAAAAGGTATATCGCCGTCGGGGTGACGCATGCTGCGTAGCCAGATAATACCGCGTCTTACGACATTCATCCATTCGGCCTGCCTGTTTCGCAGTTCTGCAAGCGGAGTGTGGGTAGCCAGATTGACTAGATCGCACATATCCCACATTAGGGAGGCGTGATACATGGGGGACAGCTCGAAGTGCGCGCCGTCCGCCAGGAACTGCTCGGTGATTTCCTTGTCCAGTATTTTAAGTCCCAAGGCACGCCAGCGTTCGGCCTGATCGCCTTCCAGGAAGCTGCCCGCGAACAACAACGCCTTGCCATTGACGAACAGATGGTTGGCCAGTATATGGTATTCCACCTGTTTGGAGAGTGCATGAGTTTGCAGCGTCAGGCTTTCCAGCCAGTTTTCAAGTGGCCGGGATTGCTGGTGAAACCACTTGACCAGATTCACGATTCGCAGCGAAAGCGGGTAAGGTTCCCAGCCACAACCCAGGTAGGGCGGATTATCTTGAATCCAACGCTCAACCAGCTCGACATTAAACGCTGCCGAAATACTGCTGTTTGATGTCAGATGGTCAAGGTAATGCAAATTGTAAAGCCAAATCTTCGGGCGTTCTTCGCTGTTCCATTCAATCGGACCGGAAAGGTCCATGAAATCGAATTGATGATCGGCCGTAAAATGCGACGGGTTCCAGCGTGGCATATCTTCCAGTTGAAATGACGGGTTCTTCTTGAGTGCTGTTCCCTGGAATGGCTTTACTTTGGAAAATCGATAGTAGATTCGATAAATTACCTGTTTGGCTCGCAGCGTCTTGATTGTATGGAGGAGAGTAAGGGTGCGGGACATCAATGTTATGCTCTTGAAAGACAAGTATACTTGAAGTTTTATTGCCTGCTGCAGGTTCAAGCAGCCTGTACGCTATTTAGCTTCAGCCAGCGTTCAAAGTAGAGTAGTTGCCAGAGCTTATAGGTGTTATTAACTGCGCCAGAGAAATGCCTCCTGATGATATTTTCCACTTCTTCGCGTGCGATGTACTGATGAACCCTGTCAAGCTCGGCGAGCAATCTATCGGCGCCTAGTTTGCGGATGATGCCGTCCAGCGGGGGGTTGAAGCCGGTTTTCGGGCGATCCACCAGTTCTGCGGAAAGCAGCTTCTTCAGTAGGCTCTTCAGAGGAGCCTTCGGCTCTCCACCAGCGAGTAGGGCCGAGCTTTCTGTCGCGCAACCCTGAGCCAGAATCTTCTCGTCCAGGAGCGGTACGCGTAACTCGATACTGGCCAGCATGCTTGCCTTGTCGGAGACGCTGAGGTTATGACTCAAGAAACCTCTAAGGTCCAGGTGTTGTGCACACTTTACCTTGTCGTTCGGGTTCCCTTCATAATTGATGAATAACGAACGAAGTCGATCCTTGTAGTTCTGCTCCAGGACGGAGTAGTTCGGGAAAAAGCTATTCAGCTCGCGCCTGGAGAAATACCCCAGCATTCGAGAATATGCAAGTGGCCAGTATTTTTCCTGGGCATAGGAGACAAGACGCTCGAATTTTTTGTCGAGCTTCTTAGGGAAAAGCCTAAGCTTGAGTGCAAGTCTCAAGGCCGGAGATAGCAAACTGATCAGGGTGTGATGCTTGAGAACCTTGTAGCGTGGATAACCGGCAAATGCCTCGTCTCCCCCCATGCCACTGAGCATCACCTTATAACCGCTTTCCCGAGCGGCAACCGAAAGCCTGTAGGTTGACCAGAATGTATAATCTGAAATCAATTCTTCTGTATTGCCTGCGACAAAGTCAATCGATTCAAATATGTCGTTGGTAGAGTCTAACAGTTCTGTTGTTACCAATTTCTTATTCAGGAAATTAGCAATGTTAGTTGAAAACTTCATGTCCACGACCGAGTCTTCTGTTGCCTCATACTTTGCAAAAAAAAGATCGGCCTCTCCGGAAAAGCTGGCAAGAATACTGGAGTCGACCCCGCCACTAAAAAATACTCCGACAGGAACATCAGCCATCAACTGCCGATTGGTAGCTGCGCGGACGTTTTCGAGAAGATTGTTCTCTGATTTGAAATCAGAAAGCTTCTGATACTGCTTGAGTTTGCTGAGCCCTGTTGCAAGATTTAATTCAATATAGTTTCCCGGGGGGATTTTTTTGATGGCCTTATAGCCTGTGTTGGGTTCATAGAGGAAACCGTTATTG
>NZ_AQOH01000324.1 GCF_000364705.1 Pseudomonas fuscovaginae SE-1
AACTCAAATACGTCATTCGGATCGATTTCGGCTATCACTTCCGAATAGCTTTTCAAACCACGAATTTCCGAGCAGGCGTACAAACTACCAGCCCCCTCGTAGTAGTAGATTGGCTTTATGCCTACGACATCCCTGACCAGGAAGGTGCGTTGGTCGGTTTCATCCACGATGATCAGGGAAAACATACCTTCGAGACGCTTGAAGGCAGCTTCCTTGTATTCCGTGTACAATCTCAGAATCACTTCCGTGTCTGAGCTTCCTTTGAAGTGATGTCCCTTGGCTGCCAAATCCTCGCGCAATTCGTTGTGATTGTAGATCTCGCCGTTGAAAACAATACTCACACCTGTCCCCG
>NZ_AQOH01000325.1 GCF_000364705.1 Pseudomonas fuscovaginae SE-1
AACATGGGTTGGCTACCCGTTTCCGATAGATCCACGATGCTGAGTCGGTTGTGCCCAACACCGATGATTCTTTCATTTATAGTAGCGATGTAACGGCCTGAGGAGTCTGGCCCACGGTGTTTTGTGATCGTCAGACTATCGTTCAGCTCTTTCTCAGCAGTGGAAAAAGAGCGATTGACACAAAAAAAACTTAGGCCGCACATTATATGGATAACTCCATGTTGTTCTGTTGAGTTGCTTTTGGAGCAAGGAACCTATTCTTTGATAACCTTTCAGGTTCATTCGTGCTTGCAGTATTATCCACGCCA
>NZ_AQOH01000326.1 GCF_000364705.1 Pseudomonas fuscovaginae SE-1
ATGAAAAAGCCAAGAAACATATACAAAACTTTTTAAAGAGCGAGCTTTTCTTGAGCTCGGACTCTGAATTCATAAAAAACGAAGCTAGATTGTTACTTAATGGACAAATAAACAAAAGATACCCTCTAATAAACCAGCTACTCCGAGCCGCAAACATAGTTTTTTCCACTACAAACTCAGAACAAGTTGAGCGAATGATTAAAGATAGGGCTCAGTTTGATTGGTCGATCATGGAGGAAACAGGAAAAGCAACTGGTCTAGAATTAACCAGTCCCCTCCTGCTCTCTCACCGACGGCTCATGAT
>NZ_AQOH01000327.1 GCF_000364705.1 Pseudomonas fuscovaginae SE-1
TTTCTATTGGCATTGTTTGCGGCCTTTCTCACAGCCTCATACTCTGCACCCTCCAACAATCGAAATGGCACTTGCGGCGTAGGACTCCCTCAGGATAACCAGCCCAATCTATAATTGAAAAACTACCATTATTGATAACTTCCAGCTCTTTCGCAAGCTTTCCATCTAGCTGCCCAAGCTTACCTATCCTCCCAACACCTACTGCCTCGCCAGGCCCAGGAATTAACAGCGTCGCAAGGTCAACGGCATTTTTAGTGCTCTGCTGTGCCTGACCATAAACATTATTTTGCAGGCCGAAGACAAGCTTCTGACCATCGCTGATAACCTTCCAGCCACCAATTATATCTTGAGGTTCTACAAATGGATCGAGCGTGTTATTGACCACATCCAGCGCATGGCCAGAAAAAACCTAAAAACGTAAAAACGGGGACCGTAAAAACGGGGACACCCATTAGCCGGTCTCAAGTCAAGGTCAAAAGCCACCTCGCCCT
>NZ_AQOH01000328.1 GCF_000364705.1 Pseudomonas fuscovaginae SE-1
CTTCATCCCATGGATTAGCTGAGTAAAGTGCTGCTTTGATTGCAGACTTCTCATCGTCCGTTAGCTGTATTTCAGTCAAGCAAGGAAGGTACGCGTCTACCATTTTTTAGACACCACCTTGTGATTTATTTTCTTTTTTCTTATCCACCTTTTCTACCAACCCCATAACAGCATCGAAAAAATCCTCCTGCTGACGATCAAAACTTTTTTCTCGCATCGCCTCAACTAAATAAGTCAACTCCGTCTTACTCATAAGGTTTCGTTCAAATTTGTTCATAGCATCTACGATAACCTCGCTAACGAAATGGTTAGCAGGTGTCACAACGTCAAATGCTCTCCAGAGAATCGCTTCGATTCCAGTACTGCTGGTAGACTCATGATCAAGGCGCAGCCGCATGGGCCCAGAGCTTGTCATCTGATGGACAGTGACTAGGTTCGAGTGTTCTACCAGAGCGCCTGACACAACAAGCGGGGAATGTGTGGCTACTATCACAGATACGTTTCGATATGCTAATGCAGCAATGACTTTACCAACATATTCACGTTGCCAAGCTGGATGCAAACTATTTTCCGGCTCATCAACAAGAACTATCGAGTTCTGCCTAACACTTACAGACAAAAATATCAAAGAACAAATTAACGATAACTCTCCAGAGCTAGCACTACTTAATTGAATTTTACCCTGCCCTTTTTTTTCTAGAAACACTCCAATCCGGCTTATCAGCTTAGCACGAACTAAAAAGCTTTCACATTTCAAGACAGCGGCAAACTCGCGACTTTGAGAAAACTCATATGCAGGTCTTGCCA
>NZ_AQOH01000329.1 GCF_000364705.1 Pseudomonas fuscovaginae SE-1
TGATGCAGGGGCTCTTTGATGCAGGGGCTCTGTGGCGAGCGGGCTTGCCCGCTCGCCACATAGGGTGTCTGCCCCAGCTCACTGCGACATCCCCATCGTCCAGTCAGAATAGGCACATTAGGAAATTACGACCTACCTTGTAGGATTCTGCCACAGGTTCCGGGTTGGTGATCCCGGACGGGCCACGTATGATCCTTGGCAAACTCCTGCAGATTAGAAGCCTATGTCACTGATAGTTCTACTGCTTCTGCCTTTTGTGGGCAGCTGTCTGGCAGCACTGCTGCCCCATAACGCCCGTAACAGTGAATCGATTCTGGCCGGTGTGATTGCCTTGGTCGGAACGATTCAGATGGCCCTGCTGTACCCGCAGATCGCCCATGGTGGCGTGATTCACCAGACCATCGGTTGGCTGCCCAGCCTCGGTCTGGACCTGGTCCTGCGCCTGGACGGTTTCGCCTGGCTGTTTTCCATGCTGGTGCTGGGCATCGGTACGCTGGTATCGCTGTACGCCCGCTACTACATGTCACCGGACGATCCGGTGCCGCGCTTTTTCGCCTTCTTCCTGGCCTTCATGGGTGCGATGCTCGGCCTGGTGCTCTCGGGCAACCTGATCCAGATCGTGTTTTTCTGGGAACTGACCAGCCTGTTCTCGTTCCTGCTGATCGGCTACTGGCACCACCGCCGCGACGCCCGACGCGGCGCCTACATGGCGCTGACCGTGACCGGCGCCGGTGGCTTGTGCCTGCTGGCGGGGGTACTGATCCTCGGCCATGTGGTCGGCAGCTACGAGCTGGATGCGGTGCTGACGGCCGGCGACAAGATCCGCGCCCACGCCCTCTATCCCGTGTTGCTGCCACTGATTCTGATCGGCGCCCTGAGCAAAAGCGCACAGTTCCCCTTCCACTTCTGGTTGCCGCGGGCCATGGCCGCGCCAACGCCGGTGTCGGCCTACCTGCACTCGGCGACCATGGTCAAGGCCGGGGTGTTCCTGCTGGCACGGCTGTGGCCGGCGCTGTCGGGCAGCGAGGAATGGTTCTGGATCGTCGGCGGTGCCGGCGCCGCGACGCTGGTGCTCGGCGCCTACTGCGCCATGTTCCAGAACGACCTCAAGGGCCTGCTGGCCTATTCGACCATCAGCCACCTGGGTCTGATCACCCTGCTGCTGGGCCTGAACAGCCCGCTGGCCGCCGTGGCCGCGGTGTTCCATATCCTCAACCACGCCACATTCAAGGCCTCGCTGTTCATGGCCGCCGGCATCATCGACCACGAAAGCGGCACCCGCGATATCCACAAGCTCAGCGGCCTGGTCAAGCTGATTCCGTTCACCGCCACCCTGGCAATGGTCGCCAGTGCCGCGATGGCCGGGGTACCGCTGCTCAACGGTTTCCTGTCCAAGGAAATGTTCTTCGCCGAGACGGTGTTCATCAACTCCACGGCCTGGGTCGAGGCAGCACTGCCGATCATCGCGACCATCGCCGGCACCTTCAGCGTCGCCTATTCTCTGCGCTTCACCGTCGACGTGTTCTTCGGTCCGCCGGCCACCGATCTGCCGCACACCCCGCATGAGCCACCCCGCTGGATGCGCGCGCCGGTCGAGCTGCTGGTGTTCACCTGCCTGCTGGTCGGCATCTTCCCGGCCCAGGTGGTCGGCGCGATCCTCGCCACCGCCGCCCTGCCGGTGGTTGGCGGAACCCTGCCCGAATACAGCCTGGCGATCTGGCACGGCCTGAATGCACCGATGGTCATGAGCCTGATCGCCATGTCCGCCGGCGTGCTGCTCTACCTGCTGCTGCGCAACCAGCTCAAGCGCGGGCGCTTCGCCCGTCCACCACTGATCGGCCGCCTGGACGGCAAGCGCCTGTTCGAATCGGTGCTGGTGCTGAAGATGCGCGTGGCGCGGCGCCTGACCCGCCTGCTGGGCACCCAGCGCCTGCAGCCGCAATTGTTCCTGCTGGTGCTGGCGGCGCTGGTGGCCGGGCTGATCCCGATGCTGCACAGCAGCCTGAGCTGGGGCGATCGACCGAAGATCCCGGGTTCGATCGTCTTCGTCACCCTCTGGCTGCTGGCGATCGCCTGCGCCCTGGGCGCCGCCTGGCAGGCCAAGTACCACCGGCTGGCGGCCCTGACCATGGTCAGCGTCTGCGGCCTGATGACCTGTATCACCTTCGTCTGGTTCTCCGCGCCGGACCTGGCCCTGACCCAACTGGTGGTCGAGGTGGTGACCACTGTACTGATCCTGCTCGGCCTGCGCTGGCTGCCACGGCGGATCGAAGAGGTATCGCCGCTGCCCAGCAGCCTGCGCAAGGCACGCATCCGCCGCCTGCGCGACCTGCTGCTGTCGGTGCTGGTCGGCGGCGGCATGGCGCTGCTGTCCTACGCCATGCTCACCCGCCAGACGCCGAACGACATTTCCTCGTTCTACCTCAGTCGCGCCCTGCCCGAGGGCGGCGGCAGCAACGTGGTCAACGTGATGCTGGTGGACTTCCGCGGCTTCGACACCCTCGGTGAAATCACCGTACTGGTGGCTACGGCCCTGGCGATATTCGCCCTGCTACGCCGTTTCCGTCCGCCCCGTGAGAGCCTCGAACTGCCCAACCAGCAACGCCTGCTGGCCAGCGACGTGGTCACCGACCTGGTCAACCCGCGCAGCGCCAGCGACACCGCATTGGGCTTTATGATGGTGCCAGCGGTGCTGGTGCGCCTGCTGCTGCCGATCGCCTTCGTGGTCTCGATGTACCTGTTCATGCGCGGCCACAACCAGCCCGGTGGCGGCTTCGTCGCCGGCCTGGTGATGTCGGTGGCGTTCATCCTCCAGTACATGGTCGCCGGCACCCAGTGGGTCGAGGCACAGATGAGCCTGCGGCCGCTGCGCTGGATGGGCTTCGGGCTGCTCTGCGCAACGCTCACCGGGTTGGGCGCGATGGCCTTCGGGTATCCATTCCTGACCACCCACACCGCCCACCTGCACCTGCCGCTGCTCGGCGATATCCATGTCGCCAGCGCGCTGTTCTTCGACATCGGCGTGTACGCGGTGGTGGTCGGCTCGACCCTGCTGATCCTCACGGCGCTGGCGCACCAGTCGGTTCGTGCGCACCGGCCCGGTCAGTTGACCGCATCGCCGAGCAAGCCGGCACTCAAGGGAGGAATCGCCTGATGGAAGAAGTCATTGCCATTGCCATCGGAGTACTCGCCGCCTCCGGCGTCTGGCTGATCCTGCGACCCCGGACCTTTCAGGTGGTGATGGGCCTGTGCCTGCTGTCCTACGGGGTCAACCTGTTCATCTTCAGCATGGGCAGCCTGTTCATCGGCAAGGAGCCGATCATCAAGGACGGCGTGCCCCAGGACCTGCTGCACTACACCGACCCGCTGCCCCAGGCGCTGGTGCTGACGGCGATCGTCATCAGCTTCGCCATGACCGCGCTGTTTCTGGTGGTCCTGCTGGCATCCCGGGGCCTGACCGGCACCGACCATGTGGACGGTCGGGAGCCCAAGGAATGAGTTTGTTATCGCACCTGATCGTCGCCCCTATCCTGCTGCCGCTGCTGACCGCCGCGCTGATGCTGATGCTCGGCGAGAAGCACCGCCCACTCAAGGCCCGCCTCAACCTGTGCTCGAGCCTGCTGGGGCTGGGTATTTCCGTATGGCTGCTGCTCTGGAGCCAGCAATCGGTGGAGCCCGCCTCCATCGGCGTGTACCTGCCGGGCAACTGGCAGGCACCGTTCGGCATCGTGCTGGTGGTCGACCGACTTTCCGCGCTGATGCTGGTGCTCACCGGCATCGTCGGCGTGTGTGCCCTGCTGTTCGCCATGGCCCGCTGGGACCGTGCCGGCAGCAGCTTCCATGCCCTGTTCCAGATCCAACTGATGGGTCTGTACGGTGCCTTCCTGACGGCGGACCTGTTCAACCTGTTCGTGTTCTTCGAAGTGCTGCTGGCGGCCTCCTACGGCCTGATCCTGCACGGCTCCGGGCGGGCGCGGGTGTCTTCGGGCCTGCATTACATCGCGATCAACCTGCTGGCTTCGTCGCTGTTCCTGATCGGCGCGGCGTTGATCTATGGCGTGACCGGAACCCTGAACATGGCCGACCTGGCCGTGAAGATCCCACTGGTACCAGAGGCCGACCGCGGCCTGCTGCATGCCGGTGCGGCGATTCTGGCGGTGGCGTTCCTGGCCAAGGCCGGAATGTGGCCGCTGAACTTCTGGCTGGTGCCGGCCTACTCCTCGGCCAGCGCGCCGGTGGCGGCGATATTCGCGATCATGACCAAGGTCGGCGTCTATACCCTGTTGCGCCTGTGGACCCTGCTGTTCTCCGGCCAGGCCGGTGCCTCGGCTTACTTCGGCGGCGACTGGCTGATCTACGGCGGCATGGCCACCATCGGCGTTGCGGCCATCGCCATTGTCGCCGCCCAGCGCCTGGAGCGCATGGCCAGCCTGAGCATCCTGGTGTCGGCGGGTATCCTGCTCTCGGCGGTCGGCTTCGCCCAGCCGAACCTGACCGCGGGGGCACTGTTCTACCTGGTCAGTTCGACCCTGGCGATGTCTGCGCTGTTCCTGCTGAGCGAGTTGATCGAACGTTCGCGCTCGGCCAACGAGTTGCCGTTGGACGAGGACATCGACCCGCTGCCACGGCCACTGGAGTCGCTGCATCCGCGCCCCGGCACCAACCTGGACGACGAACAGAAAGCCGTGGTCGGCCAGGTCATCCCCTGGACCATGGCCTTTCTCGGTCTGAGCTTCATCGCCTGCGCGCTGCTGATCATCGGCATGCCGCCGCTGTCGGGGTTCATCGCCAAGCTGAGCCTGCTCAGTGCTCTGCTCAATCCCCTGGGGCTCGGCCAGGAGGCAGCGATCCCGCCCGCGGCCTGGGCCCTGGTGGTGCTGCTGGTGGTGTCCGGGCTGGCCTCGCTGATCGCCTTCACCCGCATGGGCGTGCAGCGTTTCTGGAGCCCGGCGGATCGCCCCTCGCCGACCTTGCGCCGGTTCGAATGCCTGTCCATCGTCACTCTGATCGGCCTGTGCATCCTGCTGACCGTCAAGGCCGAGCCGCTGCTGCGCTACACCCAGGCCACCGCGGCCAGCCTCGCCGACCCCGAACACTACATCAGCACAGTCGTGGCGACCCGTGCCGTGTCGAGCCCGACCGCCAAGACCGTCGCGCAGGAGGTGCAGCCATGAAACGCCTGTTTCCCGCGCCCTGGCTGTCGCTCTCGCTGTGGTTGCTGTGGTTGGTGCTGAACCTCTCGGTCAGCCCCGGCCACCTGCTGCTGGGGGCGGCCCTGGGCTTCATCGCACCGCTGATGATGGCGCCGCTGCGACCCCTGCCGATCCGTATCCGCCGGCCCTGGGTGATCCTGCGCCTGTTCCTTCTGGTGGGCCGCGATGTGATCGTGTCCAACCTGGCCGTCGGCTGGGGCGTGCTCAACGCCGGTCGCCGACCGCCGCGTTCGGCGTTCATCAAGGTGCCGCTGGACCTGCGCGACGCCAACGGCCTGGCCGCGCTGTCGATGATCTGCACGGTGATTCCCGGCACGGTCTGGTCGGAACTGGCGCTGGACCGCAGCATCCTGCTGCTGCACGTATTCGACCTGGAGGAGGACGCGTCCTTCATCCGGCACTTCAAGGACACCTATGAACGCCCCCTGATGGAGATCTTCGAATGAGCGCCCTGCTCGCCAACGCGATTCTGTTCAGCCTGTTCATTTTCAGCGTGGCGCTGGTCCTGACCGTGGTGCGCCTGTTCAAGGGCCCTTCGGCGCAGGACCGGGTCCTGGCGCTGGACTACCTGTACATCATCGCCATGCTGATGATGCTGGTGCTGGGCATCCGCTATGCCAGTGACACCTACTTCGAGGCGGCGCTGCTGATCGCCCTGTTCGGCTTCGTCGGCTCGTTTGCCTTGGCGAAATTCCTCCTGCGTGGCGAGGTGATCGAATGAACGGGCTGTCGTTGTGGATCGAGATTCCCGTGGCGCTGCTGCTGGTGCTCGCCAGCCTGTTCGCCTTGTGTGGTGCCATCGGCCTGCTGCGCATGAAAGACTTCTTCCAGCGCATGCACCCACCGGCGCTGGCCTCGACGATGGGTGCCTGGTGCGTGGCGCTGGCGTCGATCCTGTATTTTTCCGGCCTCAAGTCGGAACCGGTGGTGCATGCCTGGCTGATCCCGATCCTGCTGTCGATCACCGTGCCGGTCACCACCTTGCTGCTGGCCCGGACCGGGTTGTTCCGCAAGCGCATGGCCGGTGACGACGTGCCGGGAGAAGTCAGCAGCGGGCGCCCCGAGGGCGGCAGTTGAGATGCCGCCTCCACCCGCATCATCACTGCCTGCGGCACCTACTCATATCCCAGGTAACCCACCACGTCCTGTAGGAGCCGGCTTGCTGGCGATAGCGAGGTGTCAGGCAACGAAGGGGTCGCCTGTGCGATTGCCATCGCCAGCAAGCCGGCTCCTACAAGGGGTACTGATGACGACGGTGTTAGTCAGTGGCTGTACTTCGGTGCCTTCGCCTGAATCACGCACGGCTGCTGCCAACGACCTGGCTCTCAGTCATCACTGGCAGGGTCGGCAGATCGCCAGTCAGCCCTTCCCGATCAAGGCCTTTCGGCCCGAGCGTTTCAGCGATAGCCCTCGCCTGACGATCTACCTCGAAGGTGATGGTTTCGCCTGGGTGACCGCCAGCCAGCCATCGACCGATCCGACCCCCATCGACCCCGTGGCGCTGCGCCTGGCGCTCGCCCAGCCGAATGGCAATGCGGCCTATCTGGCCCGCCCCTGTCAGTACCTGAAACCGGCAACCTGCAGCCGCAACGACTGGACCGACGCGCGCTTCTCCACCGAAGTGGTCAGCAGCCTCGACCGGGCCGTGGACGCCCTCAAGCAGCAGGCCCACGCGCAGAGGCTGCAACTGGTCGGCTACTCGGGAGGCGCCGCCATCGCCCTGTTGCTGGCGGCCCGTCGCACTGACGTCGACAGTGTCATCACCGTCGCCGGCAACCTGGATCACCAGGCCTGGACCCGCTTTCATCGCGTGCAACCGCTGACCCGCTCGCTCAACCCCGGCGATTTCGGCCCAGCCCTCAGTCATCTCAGACAAGTGCACCTGGTGGGCGCCGACGATCCGATCATCCCCCCGGAACTGACCCGCCAGTTCGTTGCCGAACATCCGAGCGAGCCTGCCACACTCGTCCAGGTCATGCCAGGCTACAACCATCACTGTTGCTGGGCTGAACACTGGGCGGAGCTGTGGCCCGCGTTCGACAGCGATTAACTGACTGACGCACCTCAGGCAGCGACCAGTCGACCGACCACCGGCTGCTCGCGATGCTCGGCCCGCCAAAGGTCATAGTTAAGCTGCAGTCCCAGCCAGAACCGCGCGGTGCTCAGCCCGGAGCGCTCCAGGCGTACAGCCAGGTCAGGGCTGATAGGTGCCCGGCCATTGATCACCCGCGAGAGCATTTCACGGGAGAAATGCAGCCGTCGCGCCATTTCGGCGATTTTGATGTTCAGCTCCGGCAACATCTCTTTGATCATGACGCCGGGGTGGGGAGGATTATGCATGGCCATGAACGGCCTCCTTTCAGTGATAGTCGAGATAATCGACCAACTCGACGTCCACACCGACAAACCGGAAAATCACACGCCAGTTACCACTGACAGTCATTGACCAGTAGCCAGCCAACCGTCCTTTCAACGGATGCAGGCGATAGCACGGCAGGTCGAGTTCTCCGGGAGTCGCAGCCACATCAAGTGCAGCAAGGATGAGTCCCAATCGCCTGGCAGGACCAGCCTGGATCCCTCTTGTCGTCCCGGACTCAAAATAGGCCTTCAGGCCCTTATGTTGAAAAGTCTTGATCATGACTATACCGTGAACTATTAGTTCACGCAGCACAAGATTCAGGACCGTAGGAAATATCAGCTCTCTAGCCGTGCTCCAGAGGCAGCAAATGTAGGAATTTCCTTTTATCAACGTTCAGCAAAGAAGCTCCGCCCTTCACCCTTGAGCAGCTCCAGCAGGGTCTTTGCCGCCGGCGACAGGTAGCCACCATCCCGCACGGCGGCCACCAGCGTGCGCTTCATCGTGGTTTCCTTGAGCGGCACCTCGCGCAAGTGCATCGCCCCACGCACGTCTTCCAGGGTATTGCGCGCCAGAAAGCTCAGCAGCCGGGTCTGGCCGATCAGCGGTGGCAGCAGGGAAATGGTATTGGTCTCGATCTGCACCGAAGGCAACGGCAGGCCCCGGGCGAGGAACACCCCATCGATCCACCGCCGGGAAGAAACACCGGTGGCCGGCAGCACCCAGCGATAGCGCCCCAGGTCCTTCAGGCGGATCGGCCCGTCGAAGATCGGGTGGTTGCGGCTGGCGACCACCACCGCCTCGTCGTCGAACAACGGGTGGGCCAGTATCTGCGGATCGCTGTCGAACTGCGGGCAGATCACCACATCCAGGCGGCCGGCACGCAGGGACTCGCGCAGCATGTTGTCCTGGCCGATCACCAGGTTGAGGGTGATTTGCGGGGCACGCTCGAGCAAGGTCGCGGTCAGTTGCGGCAGCAGGTACTCGGCCATGCTAGAGGCGCAGCCCAGGCGAATATTGCCCAGCACGCCACTGGCGAAGTCACGGACCTCGCGATGGGTCTCGGCGATGTTCTGCTGCAGTTGCCGGGCCCTCTGCTGCAACAGCACCCCGACCGGGGTCAGCTTGATCCGCCGACCTTCACGTTCGAACAGTTTGGTGCCGAACGACTCCTCCAGGCGCTGGATGCTCTTGGTCAGCGCCGGCTGGCTGCGGTTGAGCTTTTCCGCGGCGCGTCCCAGGTGCCCGAGTTCGGCGATGGTTTCGAAATAGGTCAGATCGCGCAGGTCCATAATCAATCAACCAAAGTTATAGGTTCATGACAATTAGAAACTGGACTTGATCAATTGCGCTATCAATAATTTACCCATCGCGTCGACCTCAACGCCCTGCAACAGGTGCGTCCGACGCTCTGGAGGGAGTTTTGTCCAATTCATCGCGTTTTTCCCCGGGCCACTGGCCACGCCCGCTGCAATGGCTGGCCCTGATCCTTCTCGCCGGCAGCGCCGGCCAACTGCTCAAGCACGCCGACCTGCCGGCCGGTCAATTCATCGGGCCGATGCTGGTGGCGATCGGCCTTGGCGTCAGCGGCGCCCGCATCCGCATCCATCGCCAGGCCTTTCGCCTGGGCCAGGGCTGCATCGGCCTGCTGGCCGCCCATTCGATGACCTTGGCCGTGCTCGAAGCCATGGCCGACTCCTGGCATCTGATGCTGTTCGCCACGGTGCTGACGGTGGCCCTGAGCTCCGTGGTCGGCCTGGCGATGGTCCGCTTCGGCGGCATCCAGGCCAGCACCGCCGCCTGGGGCACCTCCCCCGGTGCCGCATCGGCCATGGTCGCGATGGCCGATGACTTCGGCGCCGACGGCCGGGTCGTGGCTACCATGCAATACGTGCGGGTGGTCTGCGTGGTGGTGATCGGCGCGCTGGTCAGTCATGTGCTCGAAGCGCCGGCCAGTGGCAGCGAGCCGCACGCAATGA
>NZ_AQOH01000330.1 GCF_000364705.1 Pseudomonas fuscovaginae SE-1
CTGGACCTGCTCAGCCTGGGGCTGACGCTGGCGACCGTGGCGGTCGGGGTGTTGCTCGGCACCCGTGTACCGGCCGGCGCCTTACTGGTGCCATTGCTGATCGGCGGCGCGCTGCAGCTGTCCGGCCTGCTCCACATCACCCTGCCGGCCTGGCTGCTGGCTACGGCCTATGGCGCCATCGGTTGCTACGTCGGCCTGCGCTTCGACCGCCCTACCGTGCTCTACGTCTGGAAGCGCCTGCCGGTGATGATCCTCAGCGCCATGAGCCTGATCGCCCTGTGCGCCGCCTCCGCCTGGCTGCTGGCGAAATGGCTGGACCTGGACTTCCTCTCGGTTTACCTGGCGACCAGCCCCGGCGGCCTGGACACCATGGCAATCATCGCGGTCGACACCCATTCCGATGTCGGCCTGGTCCTGGCGATGCAGACCCTGCGCCTTTTGGCGGTGATTTTCACCGGAGCCTACTTCGCCCGCCTGGTGATCCGCTTCGCCCGCCAGGACTGATGCCTGGCCCGCCATTGCAGGGATGCAATCCGGTGCTGTCACCCGACTGAACCGATCGGCACACAACGCCGCTTAACGATTTATTTGACGTTTTTTTCTCATTTGCCCCTCTACATTGCCGCCCGGACAAACATGCGAATGATTCCTATTGTTTAACCAGAGTGACGAATGAGGCGCGATCCTGCCTCGCTCCCGCTCTTCGGCATCTACCCTGAGACTGCACACAAGACCGCAGGAGCTTCCATACAATGATTTCCCGTTTCCCTTCGCTGTTCAAAACGACCCTGCTGGCCATCGCCGTGCTTGGCGCCGGTCACGTCTATGCGGCGCCCGACGCCGATGGAATCGTGGTCTACAACGCCCAGCACGAGAGCCTGACCAAGGCCTGGGCCGAGGGCTTCACCCGGGAGACCGGGATCAAGGTGACCCTGCGCAACGGCGACGACACCGAGATGGGCAACCAGCTCGTCCAGGAAGGCGACAAGTCGCCCGCCGACGTGTTCCTCACCGAAAACTCGCCGGCCATGGTGCTGGTCGATAACGCCAAGCTGTTCGCCCCGGTTGCCCCGACCACCCTGGAGCAGGTCGGCGCCGCCTACCGTCCGGCCCACGGCAATTGGGTCGGCATCGCCGCACGCTCCACCGTGTTCGTCTACAACAAGGACAAGCTGACCGAGGCGCAACTGCCCAAGTCGCTGCTCGACCTGGCCAAGCCCGAGTGGAAAGGCCGCTGGGCCGCCTCGCCAGCCGGTGCCGACTTCCAGGCCATCGTCGCTGCCGTCCTGGCCCTCAAGGGTGAAGCGGCCACCCTCGACTGGCTGAAGGCGATGAAAACCAACGCCGCGATCTACCGTGGCAACAGTGCCGTGCTCAAGGCCGTCAATGCCGGCCAGGTGGAAAGCGGGGTGATCTACCACTACTACAGCTTCGGTGACCAGGCCAAGACTGGCGAGAACAGCAAGAACACCTCGCTGCACTACTTCAAGCACCAGGATCCGGGCGCCTTCGTCAGCCTCTCCGGTGGTGGCGTACTCAAGTCCAGCAAACACCAGGAAGAAGCCCAGGCGTTCCTCAAGTGGATCACCGGCAAGGGCGGCCAGGCCGTTCTGCGCGACGGCACCTCCTTCGAATACGCCGTCGGCGTCGATACCGGCTCCAACGCCAAGCTGATACCGCTCAAGGAACTCGACGCACCCAAGGTCGACGTCTCGAAACTCGACAGCAAGAAGGCCGTGGCCCTGATGACCCAGGCCGGAATCCTGTAATTGATCCCGGAGTCCAATCTCCCTCTGGACCCCGCCGCAGCCGCTCAGGCGCCTGCGGCGTTTTCGCCTGGGCGAACCAGAACCATTTTCCGTCGCCAGGGCAATCCGTGGATCATCGGACTGTCGCTGCTGATGTCCCTGCTGGCGTTGCTGCCCATCGCCTTCGTCATCCTCTCGGCCTGGCAGACCGGCTGGAGTGCCTTGCTGGAACTGGTATGGCGCCCCCGGGTGGCGGAACTGGCGATCAACACCCTGCTGCTGACACTGATCACCCTGCCACTGTGCGTGGTGCTGGGCCTGGCGCTGGCCTGGCTGACCGAACGCACCGACCTGCCCGGTCGGCGCCTGTGGTCGTTGCTGGCGACCGCGCCGCTGGCGGTGCCGGCGTTCGTCCACAGCTACGCCTGGGTCAGCCTGGTGCCGTCGATCCATGGCCTGGGCGGCGGCGTGCTGGTTTCGGTGATCGCCTATTACCCGTTCCTCTACCTGCCCATCGCCGCCACCTTGCGGCGCCTGGACCCGGCCATCGAAGACGTTGGCGAGTCACTGGGGCTCAAGCCCTGGGGCGTGTTCGTGCGCATTGTGCTGCCGCAACTGCGCCTGGCGATCTGTGGCGGCTCGCTGCTGGTGGGCCTGCACCTGCTGGCCGAATACGGCCTCTACGCGATGATCCGCTTCGACACCTTCACCACGGCGATCTTCGACCAGTTCAAGTCGACCTTCAGCGGCCCGGCGGCGCACACCCTGGCCGGTCTGCTGGCGCTGTGCTGCCTGGGTCTGTTGACCGTCGAGTCGGCGGCGCGTGGCAAGGCGCGTTACGCCCGGGTCGGTTCCGGCAGCGCTCGCCAGCAACGCACCGTGCGACTCGGTCGTGGCGGCAAGTGGCTGGGCCTGGCCCTGCCACTGCTCAGCAGTGCACTGGCCCTCGGGGTGCCGTTGATCACCCTGGGCAACTGGCTGGTCGCCGGTGGCCTGGAGGTCTGGCAGGCCGACGAACTGTGGCCGGCGCTGCAGCAGACGCTGCTTCTCGGCGCCGCCGGGGCCCTGCTGACCACCGGCGCCGCGGTACCGGTGGCCTGGTTGTCGATCCGCGCCCCTGGCCGGCTGCATCGCCTGCTGGAAAGCTGCAACTACATCACCAGTTCGCTGCCGGGCATCGTCGTCGCCCTGGCGCTGGTGACGATGACCATCCACTTCGTCCGGCCGATCTACCAGACCTCGATCACCGTGCTGCTGGCCTACCTGCTGATGTTCATGCCGCGGGCGCTGGTCAGCCTGCGGGCCGGTATCGCCCAGGCACCGGTCGAACTGGAGAACATCGCCCAGAGCCTGGGGCGCTCACCGGCCAAGGCCCTCTGGCTGGTCACCCTGCGCCTCGCCGCACCGGGTGCCGCCGCCGGCGCGGCGCTGGTGTTCCTGGCCGTGATCAACGAACTGACCGCCACCCTGCTGCTGGCGCCCAACGGCACGCGCACCCTGGCCACCGGTTTCTGGGCCCTGAGCAGCGAGATCGACTACGCCGGCGCCGCGCCCTACGCCCTGATCATGATCCTGCTGTCGCTGCCGCTGACCGGGCTTCTCTACCATCAATCCAAACGCACGGCGGGCCGATGAACGCTCTGGAACTCAAATCGCTGTACAAATTCTTTGGCGCGCAGACGGCCCTGGAGAATATCAACCTGTCGATCGCCACCGGCAGTCGCACGGCCATTGTCGGCCCGTCGGGATCGGGCAAGACCACCCTGCTGCGGATGATCGCCGGGTTCGAATTCCCCGACTCGGGCAGCATCGTGCTCGACGGCCAGCCGCTGGTGGACGCCCACACCGCGATCCCCGCTCACCAGCGCCTGATCGGCTACGTGCCACAGGACGGGGCACTGTTCCCGCACATGACCGTGGCCGACAACATCGGCTTCGGTCTCTGCGGCAAGTCCGCCGAGAAGCAGCCGCGCATTGCCGAATTGATGGAGAGGGTCGCCCTGGATGCGCAGATGGCCCGCCGCTGGCCTCATGAGTTGTCAGGTGGCCAACAGCAGCGGGTCGCCCTGGCCCGGGCCCTGGCCCAGCGCCCGCGGCTGATGCTGCTGGACGAGCCCTTCTCGGCCCTCGACACCGGGCTGCGCGCGGCCATGCGCAAGATGGTCGCGCGCCTGTTATCGGATACCGGCGTGACCACCATCCTGGTGACCCATGACCAGGCCGAAGCGCTGTCGTTCGCCGATCAACTGGCGGTGATGCGCCAGGGCCGGCTGGTCCAGGCCGGTGCACCGATGGATCTGTACCTGCGCCCGATCGACGCCGCCACCGCCGTGTTTCTCGGCGATGCGGTCATTCTTCCGGCGCGGATCGAGGATGGCTGGGCGGAGTGTGAACTGGGCAAGGTGCCGGTCAACAACGAAGGGCTGCATGGCCCGGCGCAGATCATGTTGCGTCCCGAACAACTGCAATTGGCCATGCCTGGCTCAGGTGAGATCGTGGGCAGCCCGGCGGTGGTGACCGACTGCGACTTCGGCGGCAACACCTGCACCTTGACGGTGGAGCTCACCAACGCGGGGAAACGTCCGCTGCTGGTGCGCAGCAGCGGATTGTCGGCACCGCAGGTCGGCAGCCAGGTGCTGGTGTCAGCCTTCGGGCACGCCCACGTGCTGGGTTAGCAGGTCAGCACGCCCGCCGTCCGGGTTGGTCGTGCCCAGGGCGCGATCAATCGCTCCGGAGTGCCACAGGCTTTGCGCTTGAACACGAAGTTGCGGCACTTGCCGGCGAAGCCGTTGCGGTCCTGGACCATGTCCTGCTGCATCTGCGCCAGTTCCAGGTCGCGACAGTACTCCATGGCCTCCAGGTCCGGCGCCTGCTTGTTCTCGCGAGCCATGTGCGGCTCATCGACCAGGCGCTGGGCCTCGCCCATCAACCACTCGCCAAAGGCCTGATGGCAACGCGGACCGATGCCCTGGATCATGCCCATCGCCAGTGCCTGGGTGGTGCTCAGCGGCAGGCATTCCTGGGTCAGTTGCAATGCCAGGTCGGCGCCCACTGCCCTCGGCAGGCTGTAGGTCCAGTATTCGGAACCGTACAGGCCCATGGTCTTGTAGTGCGGGTTGAGCACGATACCGTCACGGGCCAGCACCACGTCCGCCGCCAGCGCCAGCATCACCCCGCCCGCCCCGGCACTGCCGGTCAGGCCGCTGACCACCAGTTGCCGGGCAGCGAGCAGTTCGCGGCAGACATCGTTGATCGCACGGATGTTGGCCCAGGCTTCCAGCCCCGGCACCGCGGCCGCCTGGATCACGTTCAGGTGCACACCGTTGGAGAAGCTGCCCTGCCCACCGCGGAACACCAGGACCTTGGTGTCCTGCGCCCTGGCCCAGCGCAACGCGCTGACCAGCCGGCGGCACTGTTCGGTGCTCATGGCGCCGTTGTAGAACTCGAAGGTCAGTTCGCCGACATCGCCCACCTGGCGATAGCGGATCGGCTGGTAGGCCTCCAGGCAATGCCGATGGGTGCTGATCGACCAGTCCAGGGTCGGCACCTGGTCCAGGCGCCCGGCCAGTACGTGGCGGGCCGGACGCTTGAAGGTTTCCTCACCGGCCGCGGGCTTGCGCCGCAGGGAGCCGATCCAGAGGCTGTGATCGCCGGTGGCGACCAGAACCGCGTCGTCGTGCACCGCCAGCAGTTGCCCGGGGGTTCCGCAACGGCTGTCCAGATGGGCGTCGAAGAGGTAGTACTGTTCGCCCTGAAGGCTGGCGAGCACCCCGGGCTGGCCATCGGCGGCATCGATACGGCGCTTGATGAACTCGGCACTGTCATGCCAACTGAAGCCGCGGTCACTCTGCTTCATGTTCGGTTGCAGGTGCCCTCGCACGTCTGGCGACTCATAGTCCAGCGGCATCGGTTCGAAGTCGGTGCCGAATTTCGCCACCACCTCGTGAATGCAGATCAGCGCCGCATCGGCCACCGGGCCGTTGTACAACTGCGACTTGCGCACCTGGGCCGGCATCTCGAACTCGCTGGTCGCCCAGATCGCGCCGCTGTCCATCTCCTCGGCGGCCTGCAGGGCCGTCACGCCCCAGCGCGGCAGTTGGCGGCTGATGGCCCAGTCCAGCGCGCTGGCGCCACGGTCGCCGATAATCCCCGGATGGATGATCACCACCGGACGCTCGGTATTGCGCCACAACTGCTCAGGCACGCGGTCCTTGAGGAACGGACAGATCACCAGTTGCGCACCGCTGCCCTCGATCTGCCGGCAGACCTCCTCTTCAGTGGTGAACAACACCACGCTGGGCTCGTGCCCGGCTTCGCGCAACGCCAACCAGGCCCGCTGGGTCAGGCCGTTGAACGCGGTGGACAGCAGAATGATTTTCAATGAGCGCATGACTAACCTCCTCCTTGAGCATGTACCGGGCCCACTGCTGCGAGGAGCAATCCATGGCCCGACTGGAGTGGCTACAGTAGCGCGGTGGAGGGAGCCGGCCTTGATCGAGGTCAAGGCCGAAGGTGAGGCATCAGCGGTGACGCGCTCGGGCTTCGCTGGCGGTGTGGCCGAAAAAGTCGCGGAAGCAGCGGCTGAAATGCGCCGAACTGACGAAACCGCAGGCGGTGGCGATGTTGATCACCGACTCGTTGGTCTGCAACAGCAGTTGCCGCCCCCGGGTCAGGCGCAGCTCCAGGTAGTAGCGCTTGGGCGAGCTCTGCATGAACTGCTGGAACAGCCGGTCGACCTGGCGCCGCGACAGGTTGACGTAGCTCGCCAACTGGTCGAGTTCCAACGGATCCTCGATGTTGTTTTCCATCAGGTCGAGCAGGCTTTGCAGGGCCACCGGCAAACGAGGATCGCGAGAGACACGGGCCAGCGGCATGTGGTCGGTCTGCTCGCTGCGGTCGCAACTGAGGATCGCCTCGATCCCGCGTACCAGTTCATCGCCCTGCTGGGCGCGAATCACGTTGAGGATCAGGCCCAGAGCGCTGTTGGCACCGGCACAACTGATCAGCCCGCCATCGATCACATAGGGCTGCGGCAGCAGCCGTACCGTCGGGCAGATTTCCATCAACCCGGCACGGTTCTCCGGATGCACGGTGCAGGAACGGCCATCCAGCAGGCCGGCGTGGGCCAGTTGGAAACAGCCGTTCCACAGGCTGCCCAGTTGCATCGACGCGCGCGCGCACTGGCGCAGTTTCTCCACCAGTTTGCCCGCCGGCTGCAACGGGCTGCGCAGGCCGCCGCAAACGATCAGCAGGTCGGCACCGTCTGGGCGCAAGGCGCTGATGCAATCATCGGCGGCGATGGAGATGCCCAGGTCGCAGGCGATCTGCAGGTGATCGATGCCAAAGGTCTTCACTTCATACAGCGGTGCCCGCCCCAGCAGGTTGGCGGTGACCAGTCCATCCAACGCGCCGGTGAACGCCATCATCGAGAAGTTGTCGAGCAGCACGAAGGCGATCCGCCGAGGTGGCGGTGGCGTGACCGTGCCCTGCCCCGACTCGTTCAGGTAAGCGAGATTCAGGGTCTTGAGGCTGCGGCTGAACTGGCGGTGCCCCGCGGGTGGTGATTCGGACATGCGTGATGATGCTCAAGGAAAACCAGGAAACCGGTGGCACGAGAATATCGCGTTCGTGCAACGCCTTCAAAATTGTTCGAAAGGCCGTTGTACGGTTTTCTTTGACAGCCCTCACGCGGGAGAAAACAATGCTCGGCGGCACACTCGCCCGCAGAACAGCGGGGGTGCCTTTCGGAGGCTGTATGAACAAGATGCTGTCGATCGTCCCGGGTCTGGCAATCGGCCTGATGCTGACCGGCTTTACCCGGACACCGCCCGATACGCCGGTCCAGTTGGACGACTACACCCTGGGCAAGATCAGGCTGATCGAGTCGCGGCTGGCCAGCGAAGGCCACCCCGACACCGGCCGACGCATCGACGAGATATCCGCCAGCTTCCTCGGCACGCCTTATGTACCGCATATGCTGGTGGGCTCGGCAACCTCGGCGGAAAAGCTGGTGATCGACTTCCGCGGCCTGGACTGCTTCACCTACCTGGATTACGTCGAGGCCTTGCGCAAATCCGACAGCGTGCCACGCTTCATCGAGAACGTGGTCCGTACCCGCTACGAACACGGCGACATCAGCTACCTCAACCGCAAGCATTTCTTCACCGATTGGGCCCATGCCACGCCGCTCAACGCCCGCGACGTGACCCGCGAAACCAGCTCTGCCAGCACCACGGTCACCAAGGTGCTGAGGACCCCGTCGGCCGGCGGCCAAACCGGCCAGTCGGGCAGTGAAGTGACCCGCGCCATCAACTACATTCCCAGCCAGTTCGTCGACGAGGCCGTCATCAGCCGGCTGCACACCGGCGACTACATCGGCATCTACACCCCGGCCCAGGGCCTGGACGTCACCCACACCGGCATCTTCATCATGACCGACAAGGGCCCGGTGCTGCGCAATGCCTCGGCCCAGTCGAGTCACTACCAGGTCATCGACTCGCCCTTCCTGGCCTATGTGAAAAAGACCCCTGGAATTGTGGTGCTGCGAGCGCTCTGAATCCAAGCCCACCCTTTTTCCGCGCAACCTCCAGGCGCCTGGCATGCGCCCAGGCGTCGTCAGGCAACCCACCTCGTCGTCAGGAAAGGAAAACAAAACGTTTTTTGTATACCATATCCCCTCCATCCCTCTCGAATGATCGCGCCGTGTCCCTACCCAAACTCAATCTACCGGACCTTGGCAACGCGCCCTCCACCTCGGAGATCATCACCCGCCACCTGCGCGATGCGATCGTCGCCGGCAATTTCGCCGAGGACGAACCGATTCGCCAGGACGAGATCGCCCGTCAGTTCAACGTCAGCAAGATTCCGGTGCGCGAGGCGCTCAAGCGGCTGGAGGCCGAGGGGCTGGTGATGTTCCAGCGCAACCGCGGGGCGATGGTCACGCGGCTCTCCGAGCTGGAACTGGCGCAGATGTTCGAGGTGCGCATGCTGCTCGAAGACAAGGTGCTGCGCCTGGCGATCCCGAACATGACCGACAGCACCTTTGCCAAGGCCGAGCGCATCTGCCAGGAGTTCGTCGGCGAGAACGATGTCGGCCGCTGGGCCGAACTGAACTGGGAACTGCACGCCTGCCTCTACGAGCCGGCACAACGGCCGTTCCTGGTGGGCATGATCCGCTCGGTCAACGACAAGCTGGAACGCTACCTGCGCATGCAGATGAGCCTGTCCGCCGGCAAGGAGCGCGCCGACCACGAGCACCGGGAAATCATCGAGGCCTGCCGCGCCCGGGATGTGGAACGGGCGGTGAAACTGCTCGACGAGCACATCGCCGGTGTCTGTGCGACCCTGCTCGAACATCTGCCGCGCGCGCGCACCGAGCCAGATGCCACTGTGCTGATTTCGTCATGAGCACCTGATAAAAGCATCAAGCCGGACGGTCCCCGTGCAGGCCACTCTGCGAACTCCTTCATTCGACAGTGGCCTGCCATGAAACGTATCACCGTGATCGACTCGCATACCGGCGGCGAACCCACCCGCCTGGTGACCGCCGGTTTTCCCGACCTGGGCCACGGCAGTATGGCCGAGCGCCGCCAGCGTCTTGCCGAACAGTACGACAACTGGCGGGCGGCCTGCGTCCTCGAACCTCGCGGCAGCGAGGTGCTGGTCGGAGCGCTGCTCTGCGAGCCGGTGGACCCGCTGGCCTGTGCCGGCGTAATCTTCTTCAACAACACCGGCTACCTCGGCATGTGCGGCCACGGCACCATCGGGCTGGTGGCGTCCCTCGCCCATCTGGGACGGATCGGCCCGGGCACCCACGCCATCGAAACCCCGGTCGGCACGGTGCATGCCACCCTGCACGAGGACCGCTCGGTCAGCGTGCGCAACGTGCCGTCCTATCGCTACCGACGCGCCGTGGCACTGGAGGTTGAAGGCATCGGCCAGGTGGTGGGCGACATCGCCTGGGGCGGCAACTGGTTCTTCCTGATCGCCGAACACGGCCTCGACGTCGCCAGCGACAACCTCGAAACACTGACCGCCTACAGCTTCGCCGTACAGCAGGCGCTGGAACAGCAAGGTATCCGCGGCGAGGACGGCGGCCTGATCGACCATATCGAGTTGTTCGCCGACGACGACCAGGCCGACAGCCGCAACTTCGTCCTGTGCCCCGGCAAGGCCTACGACCGCTCGCCCTGCGGCACCGGCACCAGCGCCAAGCTGGCGTGCCTGGCGGCAGACGGCAAGCTGCAACCGGGACAGGTCTGGCGCCAGGCCAGTGTCATTGGCAGCCAGTTCGAAGGCTCCTACGAAGCCGCCGGAGAGCGCATCGTGCCGACCATTCGCGGTCGGGCGTACATCAGCGCCGAAGCGACGCTGATCCTCGAACAGGACGACCCATTCGCCTGGGGCATCCGCCTGTGAACGAAGGCACCGTAGCCGACATGATCGTGATCGGCGCCGGTATCGTCGGTGCCGCCTGCGCCCAGGCCCTGGCCCGGCGTGGCCTGGACGTGCTGGTGCTGGATGCCGGCCTGCCCAATGCCACGGCCGCCGGCATGGGCCACCTGCTGGTGCTCGATGACAACCCGGCCGAACTGGCGCTGAGCCAATACTCGGTGCAACGCTGGCGCGAGCACGCGCCCGAGCTGCCCGAAGGCTGCGCCTACCGCAACAACGGCACGCTGTGGATCGCGGCCAACGCCGAGGAAATGGCGGTGGCCGAAAGCAAGTACCACAACCTGCAGGCCCACGGCATCGCCTGTGAACTGCTCGGCGGCCAAGCGCTGCACGAGCGCGAACCGCAGTTGCGCGAAGGACTCGAGGGTGGCCTGCTGATTCACGGCGACGGCATTCTCTATGCCCCGGCCACGGCGAGCTGGATGCTGAGGACCCCAGGTATCCGCCAACGTCGGGCGTTGGTCAGCGAAATCGACGGCAATCGGGTACGACTCGACAACGGTCACTGGCTGACCGCCAATGCGGTGGTGCTGGCCAATGGCGTGCAGGCCGATGAACTGTGCCCGGAGTTGCCCATCGAGCCGAAGAAGGGCCACCTGTTGATCACCGACCGTTACCCCGGCAGCGTCACCCATACCCTGGTCGAACTGGGTTACGTCACCAGCGCCCACAACGCCAAGGGGCCCTCCACCGCCTGCAACATCCAGCCACGCCCGACCGGTCAGTTGTTCATCGGCGCCTCGCGGCAATTCGGCACCCGCGACCTCACGGTCGAGAGCTGGATGCTGGCGAAGATGCTCAGGCGTGCCGTCGAGTACCTGCCGGGACTGGCCCGGCTCAACGCCATCCGCGCCTGGACCGGCCTGCGCGCGGCGAGCCCCGACGGCCTGCCGCTGGTGGGTGAACATCCACGGCGCAAGGGGCTGTGGCTGGCTGTCGGCCATGAAGGACTGGGCGTCACCACGGCGCCCGGCACCGCCGACCTGCTGGTCGCGCAACTGTTCAACGAAACGCCGCCGCTGGAGGCTACGCCCTACCTGCCCCAGCGCTTTCCTGGAGTCTCGAGCCATGCCTGAACTGACATTGGACGGCCGCGCCCTGCGCGTCGCCGAAGGCACCACCGTCGCTGCCGCACTGGCCCTGGGCGGTGATGGCTGCTGTCGTACGTCGGTCAGCGGTCGCCGCCGGGCACCACTGTGCGGCATGGGCATCTGCCAGGAATGCCGGGTCAGCATCGACGGCGACCGCCGCCTGGCCTGCCAGACCCTGTGCAGCGAAGGCATGCGCGTGGAGACCCGGCCATGATCGAAACCACCGACCTGCTGATCATCGGCGCGGGGCCCGCCGGCATCGCGGCCGCCCTGGCCGCCGCGCCCAGTGGCGCACGTATCACCCTGATCGACGACAACCCGCTGGCGGGCGGGCAGATCTGGCGCGACGGGCCACAGGCAAAGCTGCCGCCTCTGGCCCGGCAACTGCGCCAGCGCCTGCTGGAGTGCGCCAACGTGCGGCACTGCCCGGCCACCCGGGTGATTGCCCAAAGCGCTCCGAAACAACTGCTGCTCGAAGACCCCCAGCGGGGCTGGCAGGTCCGCTATGACAAATTGATCCTCTGCACCGGCGCCCGCGAGCTGCTGCTGCCCTTCCCCGGCTGGACCCTGCCTGGCGTCACCGGGGCCGGCGGCCTGCAGGCCCTGGTCAAGGGCGGCCTGCCGGTGAACGGCGAACGCCTGGTGATCGCCGGTAGCGGCCCCCTGTTGCTCGCCAGCGCCGCCACGGCCAGGCGGGCCGGGGCCCGGATTCTGCGGATCGCCGAACAGGCCTCGCGCTCGGCCGTGGCAGGTTTTGCCGCGCAACTGCCACGCTGGCCACACAAGGGGCTGCAAGCCTTCGGGTTGTTCGATCGCCATTACCGTACCGACACCCATGTGCTCGCGGCCCTGGGCAGCGAGCGCCTGGAAGGTGTACGCCTGCGCCAACGCGGCAAGGTCGTCGAAATGGCCTGCGATCGCCTGGCCTGTGGCTTCGGCCTGATCCCCAACACCCAGCTCGGCCAGGCCCTGGGCTGTGCACTCGACGGCCAGGCCCTGGCGGTCGACGACTGGCAGTCCACCAACCTTGCCGACCATTACGCCGCCGGCGAATGCACCGGCTTCGGCGGTAGCGAACTGGCCCTGGTCGAAGGCGCGATCGCAGGCCATACCGCTGTCGGCGAGCGGGATCGTGCCCGTGGCCTGTGGTCGCGCAGGGAGCGCTGGCAAGACTTTGCCGACACCCTGAACCGCGCCTTTGCACTCGATCCACGGCTCAAGTCCCTGGCCGAACCGGACACCCTGGTGTGCCGTTGCGAGGATGTCACCCATGCCGCGCTGACCGGCCATCGTGACTGGCGCGAAGCGAAGCTGACCAGCCGCTGTGGCATGGGCGCCTGCCAGGGGCGGGTCTGCGGCGGCGCGACCGCCCACCTGTTCGGCTGGCAAACCCCGGCGCCGCGTCCACCGTTCAGCCCGGCGCGGATCGACACGCTGTTGTGCCTGGACGACACGCCACCGGCATGAAGCGCGGTACAGGGCTTTCGGCAGCCTCGGCGGATCACTATGATCCGGGGGGTTGCCACCAGACGTCTGCCGCCATGTACGCCTCGCTCCACAACTTCCAGCCCTGCGACCTGCCCACGCTGCTCAGCAGCCTGCACGCCATTGCCCCCTTGCTCGACACCCTGGCGGACGTGGCGTTCTTTATCAAGGACAGCGAGGCCCGCTACGCGTTCGCCAACCACACCCTGGCCCGACGCTGCGGTTTCAGGCACACCGAAGAGTTGCTGGGACTGACCGCCGACCGGGTGTTCCCCGAGCGCTTCGGCGCCTCCTACACCGAACAGGATCGCCGGGTGCTGGGCAGCGGCCGCGAACTGGCCGACCAGTTGGAATTGCACCTGTATTACGGCAACCAGCCGATCTGGTGCCTGACCCACAAGGTGCCACTGCGCGATCCGCTGGGAAGGATCGTCGGACTGGCCGGGATTTCCCGCGACCTGCAACTGCCACAGTCGAACCACCCCTCCTTTTCGAAAGTCGCGGCGGTGGACGCGCATATCCGCGAGCACTTCTCCCAGCCCATCAGCCTTGCCGAATTGACCCGCATCGCCGGGATGTCGGTGGCCCAGCTGGAGCGCCAATGCAAGCGGATCTTCCAGCTCACGCCCCGGCAGATGATCCACAAGGCACGCCTGGAGGAAGCCTCGCAACTGCTGTTGCAGGCCGACCTGCCGATCACCGAGATCGCCCTGCGCTGCGGTTACACCGACCACAGTGCCTTCAGCCGTCAGTTCCGGGCGTTGACCGGGTTATCGCCGAGCCATTATCGCGAGACGCACCGGCAAGGCTGAGCCACCGGCTGCTTCCGAGCAAACGGACTACCCAGAACAGCACGGTACCTCGTAGGAAGGAGCCGGCTTGCTGGCGATAGCGTCGTCCCAGGCGCCGAAGAGGTTGTCTGGTAGATCGCTCTCGTCAGCTAGCCGGCTCCTACGAGGTACCGTGCCCACTGTGTTCCCTTAGGGGGCGTGTTGCCTGCCAACTGCTCCCATCTGTAACACGATCCTGTCTCCTGCCCCCATCAGCTACCCTGCCCCCAAACCACGCGATCCCCTCTAACTCAATGCCTCGCAATGAATTGACCCACCCACCTCGAAACAGGCACAGTCATTGCTAATCTAATATCGTATACGAAATTCATAATACGATAGCCAACACCACTCACCGACAAACGAGGCTTCCATGAAAAATCCCGTTTTTGCCGCAGCGCTCAGTGTGGTTCTCAGCTCTTCCTTCATCGCCACGGCCCAGGCCGACAAGCTCGATGACATCATCAGTTCCGGCAAGCTGCGCTGTGCCGTCACCCTCGACTTCCCGCCGATGGGCTCGCGTGATGCCAGCAACAAACCGGTGGGCTTCGACGTCGACTATTGCAACGACCTGGCGAAAGTCCTCGGGGTCACCGCCGAGGTCGTCGAGACACCGTTTGCCGACCGTATCCCCGCCCTGATGTCGGACCGCGTCGACGTCATCACCGCCTCTACCTCCGATACCCTCGAAAGGGCCAAGACCATTGGCATGACCATCCCCTACTTCGCCTTCCAGATGGTCGTGCTGACCCGCGAAGACACCGGCATCACTAAATACGAGGATCTCAAGGGCAAGAATGTCGGCAACACCAGCAGCACCTACGAAGCCATCGCCCTGGAGAAAGACCAGAAGAGCTGGGGCAGCGGCAGTTTCCGCGCCTACCAGTCGCAGAACGACACCATCCTGGCCGTGGCGCAAGGGCATATCGACGCCACCGTCGTCACCAACACCGTGGCCGCCGCCACCCTCAAGTCCGGCAAGTACAAGGGCCTGAAAGTCGTCGGCAACGCCCCGTACGTGATCGACTATGTGTCACTGGGCGCCGCCCGTAACGAGTACGGCCTGATCAACTACCTCAACCTGTTCGTCAACCAGCAGGTGCGTACCGGACGCTACAAGGAACTGTTCACCAAGTGGGTCGGCACCGAGATCCCGCCGACCGACCTGACCGTTCCCCACGTCTACTACTGAGGAGCGCTCAATGCCCAGCACGCCCACTGTCCTGGCCGGACGCAGTCTGGTCGAGGGGTCTGCCCAAGGTCCCCTGCTGTTCGCCGATGTCGGCCTGAGCTTCTGGGGCGGTGTCGATCCGTTCAGCGGCGAGGTGATCGACCGCCATCACCCGCTCAGCGGCGAACGGCTGGCCGGTCGCGTGCTGGCCTTGCCCTGCGGCCGCGGCTCCTGCACCGGCAGCAGCGTCATGATGGAAGCGATCAGCAATGGCCAGGCACCGGCCGCCCTGGTGCTGGCCGAGGCCGATGAGATCCTGACCCTGGGTGTGCGGGTGGCCCAGGTGATTTTCGAACGTTCCCTGCCGGTGCTGTGCATCGGCCAGGAGGCCTTTGCCGCCTTGCGCGGCCAGGCCTTCGCCCGGCTCGAAGGCACTCGCCTGAGCCTGTTCGACGCCTGCCCCAAAGATGATTGGCAGGCCTCGGCGACATCCGTTCCGACTTGCCCGACAAGTACCGGTGTCAAGCTCAGCGAATACGACCGGAGCCTGCTGGACGGCGATTACGGCAAGGCTGCCCAGGTGGCCATGCAGATCGTCCTGCAGATGGCCGAACTGCAGGATGCCCCGGCCCTGCTGGACGTGACCCAGGCACACATCGACGGCTGCATCTATACCGGGCCGGCAAGCCTGCGCTTCGCCGAACAACTGGTGCAATGGGGCGCCCACGTGCGCGTCCCGACCACCCTCAATTCGATTTCCGTGGACCAGCGCCGCTGGCGCGAGCTGGGGGTCGACCCGGCTCTCGGCGAACCCGCCAGCGCCCTGGGCACGGCGTACATGGCCATGGGCGCGCAACCGAGCTACACCTGTGCGCCCTACCTGCTCGACAGCGCGCCCAAGGCTGGCGAGCAGATCGTCTGGGCCGAATCCAATGCGGTGGTCTACGCCAACAGCGTGCTCGGGGCTCGAACCCGGAAATACCCCGACTACCTGGACATCTGCATCGCCCTGACCGGCCGCGCGCCGCTGACCGGCTGTCACCTGGCCGAAGGGCGCAAGGCGCAGTTGCAGATCGAAGTCCCGCCACTGACCGGCCTGGACGACGCCTTCTACCCGCTACTCGGCTATCACATCGGCCTGCTCTGCGGCAGCCGCATCCCGCTGGTGCGTGGCCTGGAGCACCATCAGCCCAGCCTCGACGACCTCAAGGCCTTCGGCGCGGCATTCGCCACCACCTCGGCGGCGCCGCTGTTCCATATCGCCGGGGTCACCCCGGAAGCCGTCGACCCGGCACCGTTGGCTGATCCGTCACTGCCCGTGGAACGCATCGAGCCCAGTGACCTGTTGAAGAGCTGGCACGAACTCAACAGTGCACGCA
Source organism: Pseudomonas fuscovaginae SE-1 (assembly GCF_000364705.1). Classification (GTDB taxonomy): domain Bacteria; phylum Pseudomonadota; class Gammaproteobacteria; order Pseudomonadales; family Pseudomonadaceae; genus Aquipseudomonas; species Aquipseudomonas fuscovaginae_A. Next base: position 16,159 of record NZ_AQOH01000330.1, read on the forward strand.
CGCCGGCGGTGGACGTGATCGCGCTGGGCAACCCGCACTTTTCCCTCGGTGAATTCGACCACCTGGCGCGGCTGTGCAAGGGCCGCCACAAGCACCCTGCCGTGGTGATGGCAATCACCTGCGGCCGGGCCGTACTGGAACAGGCACGTAGCGCCGGCCACCTGGAATCGATCGAGGCCTTCGGCGCCACGCTGGTCACCGACACCTGCTGGTGCATGCTCGGCGAGCCGGTGATCCCGCCCGGCGCCCGCACCCTGATGACCAACTCCGGCAAGTACGCCCACTACGCGCCGGGCCTGGTCGGGCGCCATGTGCACTTCGCCAGCCTCGCCGAATGTGTCGACAGTGCCTGCACCGCCCAAGCCAGTGGACGCCTGCCGACCTGGTTGCAACAGAAGGAAACGCCCCATGTTTAACTTCAACTACACCTTCCAGTGGCGCGCGGCCTTCCGGGCCCTGCCCGACATGCTCAGCGGCGCCTGGGTGACCTTCGAGACCGCCGCCCTGTCGATGATCTTCGGCGTGCTGATCGCCCTCACCCTGACGGTGATGCGCGAGGCCAGGCAGCCGGCGCTGCGCGGCTTCGCCAACGGCTGGGTGTCGATCGCCCGCAACACCCCGTCGCTGTTCCAGATCTACATCCTGTACTTCGGCCTCGGCTCGCTGGGGCTGCATGTCAGCTCCTGGTTCGCGCTGCTGGCCGGGATCACCTTCAACAACGCCGGCTACCTGGCGGAGAACTTCCGCGGCGGCCTCAAGGCGGTGCCCGGCACCCAGATGCGCGCCGCCCGCTCGCTGGGCATGAGCGCCTTCCAGGCCTACCGGATGATCGTCGTACCGCAACTGCTGCGGGTGGTGTACTACCCGCTGACCAACCAGATGGTCTGGGCCGTGCTGATGACTTCGCTGGGGGTGGTCGTGGGGCTCAACAACGACCTGACCGGGGTGACCCAGGAATACAACGTCAAGACGTTCCGCACCTTCGAATACTTCGCCATCGCGGCGGTGCTGTATTACCTGATCGCCAAGGCGATCGTCGCGATAGCCCGGCTGTTGTCCTGGCGGCTGTTCCGCTACTGAGGGGGTCTGCTCGATGTTTTCCACCAGTCTTACCGCCAATGACTTGCTGTTCCTGCTCAGCGGCGCCTGGGTCACGCTGCAACTGACGTTCTGGTCGATCCTGCTCGGCAGCGTCGCCGGCCTGCTGTTCGGCCTGCTGCGCGCCCTGCTGCCGCGCGCGAGCCTGCCGCTGGCCTGGGTGCTGGACGTGTTTCGCAGCGTGCCGTTGCTGATCCAGTTCGTCCTGTTCAACTCGTTCAAGAGCATCATCGGCCTGAAGATCAGCGCCTTCTCCGTCGGCTGCATCGTACTGGGGATCTATGCCGCCGCCTACTTCACCGAAATCGTGCGCAGCGGCGTGCTTTCGGTGCCGCCGAGCGTGCGCCGGGCCAGTCGCTCGCTGGGGCTGAGCTACCTGCAGGACCTGCGCTGGATCGTCCTGCCGATGGCCACGCGGGTGGCCTTCCCCGGCTGGCTGAACCTGGTGCTGGGGGTCATGAAGGACACCGCGCTGGTGATGTGGATCGGCATCATCGAACTGCTGCGGGCCTCGCAAACCATCGTCACGCGTATCCAGGAACCGCTGCTGGTGCTGTGCATCGCGGGCCTTATCTACTACGTCATGAGCCTGGTGGTCGCCCGCCTGGGCGCTCGTCTGGAAAGAAGGTGGCAAGAAAATGATTGAGATCGACAACGTACACAAATCCTTCGGCGACCTGGAAGTGGTCAAGGGCGTCAGCCTGACGGTGAACAAGGGCGAGGTGGTGTCGATCATCGGCGGCTCCGGCTCCGGCAAGTCGACCTTGCTGATGTGCATCAACGGCCTGGAGTCGATCCACAAGGGCAGCATCCGCGTCGATGGCATCGAGGTCCACGACCGCGCCACCGACCTGAACAAATTGCGCCAGAAAATCGGCATCGTGTTCCAGCAATGGAACGCCTTCCCGCACCTGACCGTGCTGGAAAACGTGATGCTGGCGCCGCGCAAGGTGCTCGGCAAGAGCCGGCAGGACGCCGAGGAACTGGCGGTGCGCCAACTGACCCACGTGGGCCTGAGCGACAAGCTCAAGACCTTCCCCGGCAAGCTCTCCGGCGGCCAGCAGCAGCGCATGGCGATCGCCCGCGCCCTGGCGATGTCGCCGGACTACATGCTGTTCGACGAGGCCACCTCGGCGCTCGACCCACAGTTGGTGGGCGAGGTGCTGGACACCATGCGCATGCTCGCCGAGGACGGCATGACCATGGTCCTGGTGACCCACGAGATCCGCTTCGCCCGCGACGTCTCCGACCGCGTGGCGTTCTTCCGCAACGGCCTGGTGCACGAGATCGGCGCGCCGGACCAGGTCATCGGCAACCCGTTGCAGCCGGAGACGGCGGCATTTCTCAAGTCGGTGAAATGAATGCTGGGGCTGTGCCTGGCCCTGTGGGAGCCGGCTTGCTGGCGATAGCGATCTCGCTGATGCGGCAGGTGGCGCTGAATGGCCGCCTGCGGCGGGATCGCCAGCAAGCCGGCTCCCAC